>NZ_QGAD01000005.1:0-370703 GCF_005233705.1 Paenibacillus sp. CFBP13512
GATAATATTTTACTTTATGGAGAGGTAGATGGAGTTTGTCCTTTATGTACCAAAGAGCTAATGTATGTTAAAGAAGGTAGTAGTCAAAAAAAATACGAAATAGCACATATTTATCCATTAAATGCTACAAAAGAAGAAAAAGAATTATTAAAGAATGAAGAAGTTATAAGTGAGGATTTAAATTCATTATTAAATGTAATATTAGTATGTATAGAGTGTCATAATAAATTTGATAATCCAAGAACTGTAAAAGAATATAAACAGTTATTAGCTTTAAAAAAAATCTGCATCAAAAAAGGGAAAATAAAAAATAAATATGTTAATTATCAAATAGAAGAAGAAATTATTATTATTTTAAATCAACTTCATTTACAAGTTACAGAATTGGAATCTACTGAGCTCAGTTTGAATGCATTAAAGATCGATGAAAAAGCTGATAATACATTATCTAAGTTAACCAAAAGAGCTATAAAAAATAATGTTACAGATTACTTTTTATTTGTGAAAAATCAGTTTGCAGAGATTGATAAAATAAATGAGGCATCTTTCGAGACAATCGCAATACAAGTGAAAAGTATGTATATGCAACTTCAAAGAAATGGATGTGATCAAGAGGAGATTTATACTCATTTATCAGATTGGATAAACAAAAAAACTAGCAATATCTCTTTAGAAGCAAGTAAGATTGTGGTCTCTTTTTTTATTCAAAATTGTGAGGTGTTCTCATGATAATTCCAAATAAAGTATTGAAATTTCAAGATACAATCATGAGTAAAATGTTAATAGTTTTATCAGAATTAATTGAACACGAACAGACGATCAGTGAACTATACGAAAATACAAATGACCAATTAGACAGTATTGAGGAATTTATTTATTCAATAGATACATTGTATTTATTAGATGCAATTGAAATTAACTGGGAGAGTAGGATGGTGAATTATGTTAAAAGAAATTAATTGTGAAATTTTTAAAGAAAAAAAAATAAAATTTCATAAAGGATTGAATGTAGTGAAAGGGGATAATCAAGCCTCTAATTCTATTGGGAAGTCTACATTGTTAATGATTATTGATTTTGTTTTCGGCGGAACAACATATATTGATCATAATAAAGATGTTATGGCAGAGTTAGGTCATCACAAATTTGATTTTATAATGGAATTTGAACAAAAATTTTATTTTTCTAGAAATACAGAAGAACCAAAAAAAGTATACAGATGTAATTCTAATTTTAAAGTAGTTGAAGAATTATCTGTCACTGCATATAATACATTTCTTAAAGAAAAATATAATATAATTCAAAAATCACTAACTTTTAGAGCAGCTGTAAGTCTATATAGTCGTGTTTGGGGCAAATATAATTCAGATGTTAAACGTCCTTTACATACTTATCCAAAAGAAAAAAATGATAAAACTATAAATAGATTTCTAAGTCTTTTTAATGAATATGATCAAATTATTGATTTTGAGAAAAATTTAGAGATTTTACAAACATCTAAAAAAGTTATGAATAAGGCTATGAATTTTGAATATATTCCAAAAGTAAATAAAAAGATATATTCTAAAAATGTAAAAGAATTAGAAAAATTGAATCAGGAAATTGAGAACGCAAAAAGTAGTATTGTTAATATTACAATAAATATTTCGGAAGAAATATCGAATAAAGCATTTCAATTACAATTAGAGAAAAAAAGTTATTTGGTACAAAAAAATTATTATAAAAATCGCTTGGAACGAATTAATAACAACATTGACCCAAAAACTAATAAAAAAGAAAATTTCCAAAAGCTAACAGAATTTTTTCCGGAGGTTAATTTAGAGAAGCTAGAAAATATAGAAAGTTTTCATAAAGGAATAACAAGAGTTTTAGGTCAAGAATTAAATAATGCCAGAAAGGAAGTACAAACTAAGCTGGAAATTTTTGATTTAGAAATTAAAAAAATTGATTCAAAAATAAACGAATTAATTGATACAAATGAGCAACCTAATTATTTAATAAGAAATATTCTAGAATTATCTAATCGTTTAAAAACTTTAGAGTTAGAAAATTCTTTTTACGAAAAGCAAGAAACGTTAAAAATTGATATAGAAAATGCAGAAAGTTTGCTTGTAAAAAATAAAAGAAATTCTATTAACAAAATAAAAGGACTAATAAACAATAAAATTGAAGAAATAAATAATTTTATTCACATAGATAAACGTCGTACTCCATCACTTATATTACACGATAAGGATTACGAATATAAAATTTTTGATAATACAGGTACAGGTAAAGCTTACAGCAATTTATTTGTTTTGGATCTTTCTGTATTTTCTTTAACTGTATTACCATTTTTAATACATGATTCGTTTTTGTTCAAAAATATTGAAAATAGCGTAATTGAAAATATAATTAATGTTTATCAAAATTATGATAAACAAATATTTATTGCTATTGATGAAATTAGTAAATACAATGAAAAAACACAAGAAATTTTAGAAAAGGGATCTGTAATTAATTTGTCTAAAGATCATTTACTTTTTATAAAAGATTGGAGAAAAAATTAGTTCCATCCCTTAACCCCTGTTCATACATCACCGACTCTGCTATTCCCTGTAGTAGAGTCACTACATTACAATAATCCATCAACAATTTCATTCCCTCTGGCTTCACATATGTACATAATTCGGTAAACAGCCGATCACTTTCTACCATCAACTTCTTATAATCTTCTGATTCATAAATAATTTTATTCGCTATACTTTCCATACGCATTGACTTGAATTGGTTAAAATCTTTTTCAAAATCATCCATAAACTAAACCTCCAAAAAAGTGATGCTATTATCGTAGCATCGCTTATTTTAGCTGTATACGGTCACTCTGATAGCAAAGTGATGTCACTCGTAAAGTTTGGTATACTGTCTTTTTACACTTAAATTTAATAAAGGCGGTACACACATGCTATGGATTAGTAGAAATATCCGATTTGAACTCAACATCTTACATTATGATTATCCCTTAGAAAGAGTTGAATGCTTATATGACGACTGGCTAACGGTGCAGTTGATCGCTCAAGATGAAAATGGATTACAGTGGGAGGCGAGCAGTTCTTGTATGTTTGCTAAAGAATTACAGGACTTACGAGATTGGTTTGGTTCGATACGAGTACAGAATGTGGTGTGGCAGACCTTCTTTTTTATGGAACCTGAATTAAGCTTTACATATATTCCAAATGGAACAGTAGAAATAGGTATATCTCAGTCTTTTTATCCTAAAGCCTTAATGGAGCATGGTAGACAAACGGTAGAAAAAAGTCTCATTATGGAATTGCCTGAAGATGTTTTGTACGATCTTATACAGCAATTGGATCATATGATTGTAGAATTTCCACAGCGTTCCACCAAGCAATAGACAATTTAGAAAATATCTTATACATACATTTTAAAATAAGGCGGTACATCATATGTTATGGATAGATGGTAAGGCAAGAGTAGAAATCAAGATTTTAGGGTATCAATATGAAGTTATAGAAGAATGGTATGACGATTGGCTAACCGTACAGATTATCGCTCAAGATCAAAATGGGTTTCAGTGGAAAGCCATCAGTCCGTCTATGATGACTTCGGAATTGAAAAGTTTGCGAGATTGGTTAATTTCGGTGCGAGATAACCAGATGACATGGAAGTTCGCAGCATTTATGGATCCGGAAATTGAAGTTTCTTATATCGAAGAAGGGCAGATTGAACTTAGCTTAAGTCATGCGTTTTATCCGCATAAGCTAATAAAACTAGATCAAGGTGAATATGAGAAAAAGTTTATTATCTCGTCTACGAAAGAAGTATTACAAGAAAAGATTGAAGAAATTGATGAAATGCTAAAAAAATTTCCAGAGCGATGCAGTCGATATAACAACTAGATCAGATCAAGCGAAAATAAACGCGTAAAAGTGCAGTAGGTAAAAAAGAAGATACAGAATCACTTTCTCCAAAACTGAATCCAAAATTACCCTGACTTAGATCAAGTAGAGAAGGCTGTTTTTCAGATGAAGCAGGTAATAGACCGTATTGTTTCATCAGGCGTTCTTTGAGTGCTGGATCGACCTTACTAGATGATTGTGCATACATCGGTTGGAGTTGAATATTTATTGCGGATAAAGCTATAGTAAGGCTTAGCATTAATTTTACGAATTTCAATTTATTTCTCCTTATATCTGCATCAGGAGAATTCTAAAACTTTAAAGTCCTGAATGCTTAGTACTGTAATCAGGCTAAAATAGACCGTGTGTTACGCAAAATGGTTTGCATCGATTTTGTTTGAATAGACAAATGATCTACAATAGAAAAGTTACGTTTTTTAATATCCAAGCTTTTCATTTGATCGGTTAAAACAACGCCTTGAAATCGAAGACCAGCAGGGAGTTCAACTTCAAAAGGATAATTCTTTATTTGATTTGTAATCGGACATACGACAGCAAAACCAGTAATTTGATTAAAATTTTCTTCTGATAATACGATAGCAGGACGGCGACCAGCTTGTTCATGACCCGCTTGTGGATCAAAATCAAGCCATATTAAATCGCCACGAGTTGGAATTTTCAAAGTTTCTCGTCTCCTTCAATACCCCAATCTACTTCTTTATGGCGGGGAGATTCTGGTTTGATTTGAGCTAAAAGATTATTGAGGTGAGCTTTCAAATCTTGATTAGATTCTTCCTGTTGAAGAATCGGACGTAGAAGAATTTCATTATCATTGGTAATAATCATTTCTATTTCTGTACCTTCAGACCAATTTAAACGCTTAATTAGATCTGTAGGGATACGTATAGCACTACTGTTTCCCCATTTGCTAAGTGTAGCTTTGGACATATTCATCACCTCATTTTATTTTATAAATATAGTATAAGATATTTAGATTGTAATGTATATCTATAGGATATACATTTAAATTATATAAATTTTATGAACTATAAAAGAATATTTAAATAAACATCTAGAATAAGATTTATAAATAGGGGGCATTTTTTTGAAAAAGATATTATCAGGTATTGTATTAATCCTTGTATTGGGTGTTATCTTTATCACCCAGTTACAAGATGGATCGTCTACAAATACAAGTACCACAGCATCTAATCAGACAGCACAGGTTGATTCGAATAATTCGCAGACACAGAATGAATCTTCGATTAAACCGACAAGCAATACTAGCCAAACCTCAAATAACCAGAGTAACAATAACCAAACGAACTCCGCAAATACATGCAAAGTTATCAATACTTTTGATGGCGTTGCCGATTATCTGAAAGAATATAAAAAATTACCTTGTAACTATATCACCAAGTCCAAAGCAGAATCGTTGGGCTGGGAATCGTCGAAAGGTAATTTGAATAAAGTGGCACCTGGTAAAAGTATTGGTGGCGATTATTTTAGTAATTATGAAAAGCTGCTGCCAGCTTCCAAAGGACGCAAATGGCATGAAGCCGATATCAACTATACATCTGGTTTTCGGGGAGCCAATCGGATATTGTATTCTACCGATGGCTTGATCTACAAAACAACCGATCACTACGATTCATTTCAGCAAATCCAATAAATGCGTCTGTACAACTTCAACTTCATATTCATCTATCGAAGATCGACAATCATTGTCGGTCTTTTGTTATAATGATAGCGATCTTATAGCTACACTGATGTATCGAATCAAGAATGGAGTACAGAAACAACAAGTCGAAAGGAAGAACCAAGATGACCAATACTCAGATGCAAGAAGCGATTGAATTACGTCAAAATGGACAATTAGAAGAAGCACGCACGAAATTACTCCATTTATTATTGGAAGATCCCGATGATCCTGTGTTGTTATATCAGGTGGCATGGACGTATGACAATTTAGGATTAGAAGCACAAGCTATGCCTTATTATGAACAAGCTCTTGCTAATGGACTACAAGGCGAAGATCGTCAGGGAGCGATGCTTGGACTAGGTAGCACGTACCGCACATTGGCTCATTATGACAAAGCAGCGACTCTTTTCAAGCAAGCGATTCAAGACTATCCGGAGGCACGAGAATTTAGAGTGTTTTATGCAATGGTGCTGTACAATCTAGAACAATATGCAGAAGGCATGCAGTTATTAATGACTGAACTAGCAGAGACAACAAATGATAAAGGGATTGAACGGTATCAGCGAGCGATTTTATTTTATGCCGATAAGTTAGATCAGGTATGGGAATAAGCCGGTATAGATAGAGTACATATATAAATAAAGGAGTGGTTGGATATGCATACATGGAGTATTCGGGCAGTTACCGCAGACGATCAGAATTTTTTGTGGGAAACGTTATATTTGTCTCTTTATGTGCGTGAAGGAGAAGCCCCATTTGATCGAGAAGCGATCTATGAACCACATCTGGCTAAATATGTAGAAGATTGGGGTCAAGCTGGAGATGTTGGTTATATTGCAATCAATGACCAGCAACAACCGATTGGAGCTGTGACGGCTAGAGTATTACCAGCAGACAATCAAGGTTATGGTTATATTGACGAGGTAACACCAGAGTTAGGATTAGCTGTATTGGATGAGTATCGTGGACAAGGGGTAGGTACAGCGCTTATGCAAGCATTACTAACTGAATTACGACAACAACAGATCGCTCAAGTCTCATTGAGTGTAGATCCGAGCAATCCCGTTGTGAGGTTATATGAACGTTTAGGATTTGAAAAAGTAGCTGTCGTCGGTACATCGATTACGATGTTATTGGTTTTATAATTTTTTACGATTGAGCGCAATAAACACAAATTATTATTCAAATATAAGCATATTATTAGATAATCATTATTAGTATTATTCATTATAAAGATGTCTCATTTTGATGTATACTTCTATAGGGAAATAAACATCTGTAGAGGGGTTATCATTTTGTACAAAAATCTAAAGTTATATTTCAACAAAAGTTCAACACAAGCTCGTTCTCCACTGAAGGTTAGTATGTGGCAGGCTATTTTAGCTTTTATCGGTGGATTTATCACTATATTTATACTGGTGAGTCTTTCAGAAGGGTTGCATTTGTCTTTATTGATAGCTCCTTTTGGCGCAAGTTGTGTACTGGCTTTTGCACTTCCAGAGGCGGCTGTATCGCAACCTAGAAATATTATTGGTGGACACTTTATTACTGCTTTATGCGGTTTGGTGATATATCACTGGTTAGGGAACGGCATCTGGGCTTTATCTTTAGCAGTTGGACTGGGTATTGCTCTTATGATATTAACGAAAACGACTCATCCTCCTGCCGGTGCAAATCCGATCGTTGTCATTACCGCAGCGAGTTCATGGTCTTTTCTAATTACGCCGGTGTTAATCGGTTCTATCGTGGTAGTCTGTGTTGCCTTGCTATACAATAACTTAATCAAGCATCGAAAATATCCGACATTTTGGCTATAAACAAACAAAGGAACTCATCTATTGCGATTTCTATAGATAAGTTCCTTTGATATTTATTTATCTGAGAATAGGAGTCATTATGCGTAAAATAATAAGTGGTTTATCTATAAGTAGTATGATCTTGCTTGCTAGTTGCACCGCACCTGCACGACCTAGCGTTGAAGTTCCGAAAGCTGCTGTACAGTATAAGCAAGAAGTACAAAAACCGTTATTACAAGATATTTATACATATGAATTTGATAAGATTGAACCACAGCACCAAAAACTTATAGACGAATGGCTACAAGAATCTCGTGCAGATAATAAGAAGAATCAGGTTTATTGTTTTAGTATTGGCGTAGAAGAAGATGCCAATGACGGCTACAAGTATATGTATGTATTTGGTAAAGGATATCGAACGTTTGAGACAGCATTTATGTATTCACAAGATAACCAACTTAACAGTAACGATACAAAGGCTCAAAGAGAAACAAGTCAAATAACAGATGAAGGTAAAGGCACTGTTTATTTTAAAGGAGTGAAAGGGGATCCCACAGATGAAACATTACTGCGGATTCATTACAATACCAAATATGTTAGTGCTACTGGATTAGTAGATAAGTTTTTTAAATAAAAGTGCAGGTAAGCATGTGATCATATATGCTTTAACCTGCACTTTTTGGAGCGACCAATTGAATATCTTCTAACTTGGGATGGCGTATCCAGTCTGAATGATAGCGGATAAAATAAAGCTGATCGATCTGTACTAACTGCATAATATCTGGTGTTGTTTTGAGATTAGCAGTGTCTTGACCTTGTTGAACCACAATACCTTGATCGGTCACGCCGACCACGCGGAATACACCTTCTGTTGTCTTTATACTGCTTACATATAGAAACGTCAAAGCCACTACCGCAATAGCAATCAATGTGATAATCTGGCGTGTACGTCTGATCGGCTTGCGAAGAATGGGCATATCTATCACCTCTTTCACCTAAAAATGAGATATAACCAGTATAGTCGATAGCGAAAGATACTTCTACGTTAGACCATTTTGAACTTTAATTTGCCTGTACAAAGGCCATCCAACATAAAGTTCTGCAATCCAAAGAAACATAAAAGAAAAAACTCTCTAAACCATATAGAGAGTTTTTGAATAAATCTATATTTTTTCCTATCCTTATAAATTCGATTACTGCGGAATATTTCCTCCAGCAATACGATCTCCTGAATTTCCTGTCGGATCAGTCATCTCATCATCAGGAGCAGCATGAATAATAATAGAAGCCCCTAAAAGAGAGTGTTCATTTCCTTTTTCTAGACTGGCATTTGGTAATACCATTGTAGTATTAGCTGTACCATCTGCGGCTACTTCTAAGTTAGGTAGATCACCTGTATGTTGTCCTTTGGGATTGAGTCGTCCATGTTCATGTCCTTCTGGATTCAGATGTGATCCTGCTGTAGCGAAGTCGTTATTCGTAATAGCTGATTGGTGAACATGAATCCCGTGTTTACCTGCGGGTAGATTTTTGACATTCACTTTGATATTCACATTATTCTGATCTTGCGTAAGGATGGCTGTTCCTATCGACTCACCTTTGCTATTTTTGATCTCTACCACTGGACTGTTAACAGAAATCGTTGCAGATTGGGGTTCCCAGTACATTTTGTTACCTAGAAGATCGCTCACATGGCGAATCGGTACATATGTAGTACCACTATATCTAAAAGACTCTGGAACCATACTGCCTTGATTATTGTATTGTGCTGAAGTGGTTTTTTGTTCACCATCTACATAAAATTTTAACGCCTCTGTATTCGGAGTCACCGTTGTAGCATCTGCTGCAAATGAAATACCTGAAAAAAATAAAGCTCCACCTAGAAAAGAAAGGACGAGATGTTTTTTACCTAAAGGTTTTTTCATTACGATTATTCCTCCTGTAATTAAAATAGGTTCTTTTTACATTTATACCCTTAAAATTACATTGTAAGCAGAAGGACTCAAAGTTATCCGGAATCTATATACACAATAATATTTAGCATATGTAACCATTTTATTATAAATAAAATATAAATTATCGATTTTAAGAAGAAAGGGGAAGACATACATATTAGAACGAAATCGAATCAAATCGGTATAAATATATAGAAATAAAAAAACAGTAGAATGATTAAATAATCATAAGAAGTATTAAAATTATACGTATAATAGAATAATTTCATTAAAATATACACCATTTGTGTTAAAAATCGTATAAAATAACCGATCATTTTAAAATCCCTTAATTGTATATAATGTTAAATATTAGTTGATAATACCTTGAAATTGTAATATATTATTTCAGGAATTAAAATTATATCCAAAGGGAGAAATGATGATGAAAAGTATTTCGTTAAAGTTTGTTCTAGTTTTACTTGCAGTATTTATGCTTCAGTTCAACCATGCTTCAGCTGCATCTGCTAAAAGTACACTGAACGTTGGCGAGACATTGGCTAAAGGTCAGATGTTATCATCCCCAAGCGGTAGATTTAATTTGGTCATGCAAAATGATGGCAACTTGGTATTGTATCGTGATGCGGGCATTCCAATGTGGGATACGAATACTGATGGTGATGTATTCAAATACTATGACACATTTTTAGGTCGTGAATTTCAACGATATCCAGAAGCATTAACACTTTTCCCTAACACACTACGCGTTACTGATCCTTCTAAAGGTATCGTATTTTGGACAGCAGATGTGAAAGGATGGAGTAATGCACATTATAAAGGTAATGTACCTGCTGGATTAATTGGAGATAGCCTGGTGGTACAAGATGATGGAAACGTTGTTCTTTATGCTACTGGCAAAGGTCCAGTATGGGCTTCGAATACAGGCGGATATTAATACATACACGAGAGCCGTGTTTAGCGGCTCTTTTGTTTTGCTTTATATTGTATAATGAGTTTAAATGGACAGAACATTGTAGTTTGTCGCCAAAAGTAAATGCGTCGAGGAGGTTACAGGTGATGCGCCAAAATATTTATGATGACCCTACTTTTTTTGAATATTATAAAGAGTTACGAAGCACAGGGATTACTTTTAATGATTTTGTGGAGCAACCTGCTTTGAAAGCATTATTGCCGGATTTAACAGGATTAACAGTACTTGATATGGGTTGTGGATTCGGTAAGTTAGCTTCCTATATGGTAGAACAGGGAGCAGCGCATGTGACTGGCGCAGATATCTCAAGCAAAATGTTAAGTATTGCACCCAAGCTTCCGGAGATTACATATATTCATGCACCGATAGAAGAATTGGATTTTGAAGCTAAATCGTTTGATCTGATTGTCAGTTCTTTAGCTTTTCATTATGTCGCTGATTATGATCGCCTGATGGCGCAGATTGCGAAGTGGTTACGTTCCGGAGGAACATTGGTCTTTTCAACCGAGCATCCGATTACAACAGCCAAGTTAGATATGGAAGGTTGGGTAGAAGATGAGCACGGAGAGAGATTGCATTATGCGATAGATAATTATGGGGAAGAAGGGCAACGTAACACTCATTGGGTTGTTGATAATGTGATTAAGTATCACCGGAAAGTATCTACACTGGTAAATGGTATGATTGCTCATGATTTGATCGTACAACACATCGATGAACCCGAGTCTATTCCAGAAGGTTTGGAGAAAATGCCCAAGCTTGAACAGGAGCGGAGAAAGCCTTCTTTTATTTTATTCAAAGCGGTAAAAAAGTAAATGAATAAAGGAAAGTATAAGTGGATGATTGAATGTCTGCGGGTAATGATAGATATCAAGTCAAAAAACCATTCCTACTTTCTAAGGAATGGTTTTTTTGATCTTCAAGAAGCCAAAAGTCATCAACATCTAATCATTTATCTTCGCTTTTCAACCAACTGTAATGCATAATCAAGACTTTCTAAAGTCATAGACACCAGCCCATGCATATAATCTTGATCAGGCTCTTTCAACATGTGAAGTTCTGCCATATGTTCTATAGGAATGTATTCCAGACAAGCGTTGTACAAATCTTTAACTTGTTCTGAATGTATTTGATCGCCTGTTAAAGCAATCTTCTCCGGGTTAATTGTAGCGATTAAGCTGATTAGCATTTTGGCGGCTAAAGGAATAAAGGTTGAAGACTGATGAAGTTGAGTATATTGTTCTTCTCGTGTTATGCCGAAAGGGAGAAAAGAAATTTCACCTGCAAATCGAGTATTTCCTTTGTGAATATGCCCATCGATCATTAATCCTGCACCGGGGAAGCTTCCTTTGATAAAAGTTACTACTGCTATCGTTTTATCTTGATCATACTGTTGTTTTTGATAAAATCCATAAGCGGTCAGATTCATATCATTTTCAATAATAATATCGATGCCATACTTTTCGTTCAATTGAGATTCTAAAGGAACCCCAATCAGTTCTGAAGCATCACAGATCTGTATCATCCCTTGATGGGCTACACCCGGAATCCCTATCCCGATCGCTTTGATATTGCCATAGGTATGAATCAATCGTTCGATCAAATGATCAATTATTGTCGCATTCACAGAAGACACCTCTTCATGCCCGCTTTCGATATATTCACCTATGGAATTAGCTACAGTATACGTCAGCGAGTGCCGAGTTTCTTCTGCTTTGATATAGATACAAGCAATATAAGAAAAGTGAGCATTATACATAAACTTCTTCGCAGGACGACCACCATGAGAATCTTCTTGTTCATGTTCTAATACTTCGCCCGTTGTTAGTAATTCATTGAGTATCGTTCCACAGGTAGCGATACTTAATCCTGTAGCTTGAGCTAGATTAGCTTTGGTCGCTGAAGTGAGCGATTTTAGAGTTTTTTTAATCACTTCTGTATTGATTTGTTTTACATGTATCGTGTTATGGATAAACGGTTGTATGAGTATCACCTCTATCGAATTTTGATAATAGTTATTAAAAGTATTATAATAAGTAATATTATAATTTAATACCCCATCATTGTCTAATGAAATAAGCAGATACAGGTGGATATTCAAGGAGGCAATCGTATACATGGCAACAGACAAAGAAAAGATGCTAGCCCAGAAATTATATATGGCTGGTGTAGGCGAATTAGCAACAGATAATAAGAAATCTCGGATGCTTACTCGATTATTTAACAACACAACCGAAGAGCAGTGGAAGTATCGAACTGAATTACTTCAGCAATTGTTAGAATCCGCAGGTAAGAACGTATTTATTGAACCACCATTCCGTTGTGATTATGGTTGTCATATTACAATTGGTAATAACTTTTATGCCAATTATGATTGTATTATTATTGATGTTGCCAAAGTAAAGATAGGCAACAATGTGTTTTTTGGCCCGCGAGTAGGTGTGTATACAGCAGGGCATCCTATTGACCCTGATGTACGCAATACCCTTTTAGAGTTTGGCAAAGAAATCACGATAGGCAATGATGTCTGGATCGGAGCAAATGCAGTGATTAACCCGGGTGTAACGATTGGGAACAATGTAATAATCGGTTCAGGCTCGGTGGTCACCAAAGACATTCCAGACAATGTGATTGCTGTAGGAAATCCTTGCAAAGTCTTACGAGCGATTACTGCTGAAGATAAGCAATACTGGGAACAGCAAAAAGCAGAGTATGAAGCAGATATCGAGCATTAAGATTAGACTTGGATCGGTAAGCTATAGACAATACTAGATCCATACCAAAAAATACCAAACCAAAAAGGCATGAATACTCTTATGAATCCAAGAGTGCTCATGCCTTTTTATTTTGTTTCTATCTAGCAACGGATACGATCTGCTGATTGCTTATCATGTAGTGCTAACCAACCATTTTACACAATACGCTTCCGAATCCAACCCGAGATTAGATCGGTTAAGATAACCAGTACGATGATTCCTAACAGAATCACACCTACACGATTCCAATTACGCATATTTAAAGCAAAAATCAATGGTGTTCCGATACCACCAGCGCCCACTAGACCCAGTGTTGTAGCTGAGCGAATATTAATCTCGAACCGATACAACGAATACGAGAGAAATTGAGGAATCACTTGAGGCAATACGGCAAACCATAGAATTTGTAATCGCGTGGCTCCAGCAGCCGTTAAGGCTTCACTAGGGCCTGTTTCAATACTTTCTATCGTTTCTGAAAATAACTTGGCAAGCATACCGATCGAATGGATACCAAGTGCAAGCACACCGGCAAAAGAACCCGGGCCAACAGCTTTGATAAATAAGATCGCAACAATCATTTCAGGAAAAACGCGAATTACACTAAGACTGAACTTACCTGTTCCTGAAACTGGACGACGACGACTCATATTGGTTGCTGCCCAAAAAGCAAAAGGAATACACAGAAAAGCAGAAATAAATGTACCTAAGATTGAAATGACTAAAGTATCAAGTAGTCCACGTAATAAATCTTCACCCGCAGGATCATAGACAAATGACCAATCAGGATGCATAAATCCATCTAAAATAGAGAGGGAGACACTTTTGGCAGTGGATTGAATCCCTTCGAATTTGAGACCATTAAATGCCCAGATATACACAACAACCAGAAAAATAACCCAACACCACGGACGAATTTTGTGCCAGAGTGGCTTAGCCGGTAACGTATGATTCATAGTAATTTCCTCCGCAATACAGTACTTCCGTAATCAATAACCAGTACAATCACAAGCGTTAGCAAAATAATCATAGCTGCGCGATCATATCGGAATAATCCAAGAGAGCGATCCAGTAATAGACCAATACCACCAGCACCCACTAGACCTAGAACAGAAGCTGCTCGTACATTAATTTCAAAAGCATACAACAGATAAGACATGTAATAAGGCAACGCTTGAGGAATTACGCCAAAAACGATTAATTGAATTTTATTGGCACCTACAGCCGTCATAGCTTCCATAGGACCTGGATCAATCGCTTCGATCGCTTCAAAAGTAAGCTTAGCAATAAGTCCAAATGAGAAAAATAGAATCGCTAACATTCCGGCAAATGGTCCTATCCCGAAAATCGCTACAAAAATCGCAGCAAACAATAGATCAGGAATGGTACGCACTAAATTCAGAATCAAGCGTACAGGCAAAGAAACCAAACGACTTTGTACAATATTGTAGGCACAGAGTAACGATACAGGGATTGCTAACAATCCACCTAGCATCGTACCGACCAGTGCAATCTGTACAGTTTCAACCATCGGCTTCCAGATCGTAGGCAAGTAACTCCAATCCGGTGGGAACATTTCACTTAACAAAATGCCCATTTGTGGTAATCCACGGATCAATTGATAAGGAGTGACTTCGGTCTGAATACTACAAAGGACAAGCACGACTATAAAAAATAGCCATGTCAGTATTTTTTTATATTTCTTAGGAGCCGCAGGGGCTTCAATCATCATATTCATAACGGTTCTCCAGAAGTCGCTTTGATATCTGCCGCATCTGGAATCACAGTCACGATATCTTCGCCAGGTGTATTAGCGCCTAATACTTCATCACGATGGATCGGGCGTCCGTAAATATGAGAAAATACATCATCTGTAGCTTCTTCCGGTGTTCCATCGAATACAATTTCTCCTGCCCGTAACCCGATAATCCGAGTCGCATATTCACGTGCCAAATCTATAAAATGTAGATTAATAATCGTAGTAATTTGAAGCTCTTGATTAATACGTTGAAGATCATCCATTACTTGACGAGTCGTTAACGGATCAAGAGAAGCTACCGGTTCATCAGCTAGAATAATCTGTGGTTGTTGTGCTAACGCTCGTGCGATAGACACCCGTTGTTGCTGTCCACCGGATAACTGATCTGCACGACTATATGCTTTTTCTTGCAAATTAACGCGTGCTAACGCATCTAAAGCAAGTTCATGGTCTTCTTTGGGGAACATACCGAATACAGTGCGTAGTGTAGAATGATGACCTACACGACCGGACAATACATTACGCATTACAGTCGAACGTTTCACTAGATTAAAACTTTGGAAAATCATACCGATCCCACGGCGAATACGGCGCAATTTGGCACCTGAAGCCGAAGTGATCGATTGACCGTTAATCTGAATATCACCTTCGCTAATATCGATCAACCGATTGATCGAACGAAGTAAAGTTGATTTACCTGCGCCGGACAGTCCGACAATGACGACTAATTCGCCTTCGTTAATCGTTAGATTGATATGGTTAAGCCCTTTGGTTCCATTAGGATACACTTTGGAAACGTCATTGAATGTAATCATGATTTGCCAACTTTCTATATTCAGAATAATGTACTTCATTAGTCGCATCGTACCTATAGATGAACTCAACAAGCAGATTGCTATGTAAAATAGCAAACACCGTCCGAAAAGAAGGACGGTGCTGCCAAGTGCTCACTACATTCTTTGTTTACTTGGTTGCTTGACCTACAGCTTCTGCATATTTACGAACAGGATCGAAGTTTTTATCGTCGCCTTTTTCATAACCTACATGACTGTAGATTTCTTCAATAATTTTGCTACCTTCTGGATCGTTACCAATATCGATAAAGGCTTGACTGATTTTGTCGCGCCATGCTTGATCCATATCAGAACGTACGCTGATCGTATCGTTAGGAATAGGAGCAGTGAAGTGAAGGACACGTGTTTGTTCGAATACGTCTGGAACATCTTTTTTAACATTGTTACGAGCATCTTGGAAGATCGCTACGGCATCAACTTGACCATTAAGAAGAGCCATTACAGCCGCATCATGACCTTTGATCGTGATACCTTGTACGTCTGTATCTGGATCAATACCTGCTGCTTTCATTTCAGCTGCCGGGAATACATAACCTGCGGAAGAAGTCACATCTTGCCATCCCATTTTTTTACCTTTTAGATCAGCAAGTGTTTTGATGTCCGAATCTTTTTTAACGATAATCATTGATTTATAAAAGTTTACTTTATCTGTAGTCGGTTGACCTGTCTCATCATTTACACCGAAACGAAGAGCTTGTAGCAATAAGTCTGCTGCTTTACGGTTGTCATGAGCAAGTACGTAAGCATTCGGTGGTAAAAATCCAACATCGATTTGTTTGGAAGCCATTGCTTCTACGATTGTATTGTAATCAGGAGACACTGTTACTTTGACAGGAATCCCTAATTTGTCGCCTAGTAATTGTTCAAGTGGTTTGGCTTTGGCTTCAAGCGTGTCTGCATTTTGTGAAGGTACGAATTGAACTTTCAATTCAGTCGGCACATAGCTAGAAGACTCTGCTGCATTACCTGTTCCTGTAGATGCCGCTTGATTACCACAAGCTGCAAGTCCTGTTGCCAGAGCAACGGTCATACTTAACATTAATATTTTTTTGAACACTTTTATTTCCCCCTAGAAAAGTAGTCTTACTGGTTGTGTAGGTAAAGCTGTGCATGATATAAACCGTAGGCACCGTTTGAAGTATGCAAAACTCCCTTATGTAATCATTTGTAGGTTAGATATTTACTATTTACGATAAGCTAAGGTATAACTATGATAGTTAATATCACTTTTAAAGTTGTTATACATTTGTAAATGGTGATAAACAACCCACAAAATTTATTCTACGTTTTTATTGGGAAAGAAGGGTCAGCGCAAATGATGACTTCTGTCAATTATTTGTAAAATATTAAACAGTGGTCAAATGTTTTGTAAAGTGGTTACTATTATGAGAGTGAAAGAAGGAGTCTAGAATGAATACCAAGCAACCGATTACAGCTCAATTGCGTTTATTAGGAACAACCGATCTGCATGTGAGTCTGACAGGATATGATTACTATCGTAATGAAGAGACTGTAGATATTGGGCTATCTCGTACAGCGACTTTGATTCATCAAGCACGTAAAGAAGTGGAAAATCATATGCTGTTTGATAACGGAGATATTTTACAGGGAAATCCATTAGGGGATTACGCAGCTTCCAGTCTGTTCTGGCAACAAGATTCTTATATAGAAGCAACAAACAAAGTACATCCGATTCATCAATTAATGAATACGTTATCGTATGATGCAGCAACCGTAGGCAATCATGAATTTAATTATGGATTGGATTATTTACAGCAGTGTATAGAAGGTGCCCAGTTTCCATATACGAATGCTAATATTTATCATGCTTCTAAGGATTCAGCAACAGCTCAAGGATCAGATAGATCACCTGATACATTGTTGCCACCTTACTTAATTTTAGAACGACAAATTGTAGACGATCATGGAGATATACATAATATTCATATCGGTGTGATAGGCGTAGTGCCTCCTCAGATTATGCAATGGGACAAGGCTCATTTAGAAGGTGAAATCACAGTGCAAGATATGGTGAGAGCGACACAGTATTGGATTCCACAGATGCGTACAGCAGGGGCAGATCTGATTGTGATGCTTGCTCATACTGGATATGTAGACTCTGACGATACAACGGTTCTCAGTGAAAATGCTGTTTTACCATTAAGTGAGATTGAAGGGATCGATGCGATCTTTTTCGGGCATGCGCATAAGTTATTTCCGGGCAATGAATTTGCTGGTAAACAAGGAGTGGATCTTGAGCAAGGTACGATTAACGGTGTGCCTGCGGTAGAAGCAGGCGTGTGGGGGAGTCATCTAGGCATCATCGATCTGCAATTGCACTATAAGAATGATGTGTGGAGTGTAGAACAAGGTATATCTCAATTGCGTGCGATTTATGATCGTGAACAAAGAGTATCTACTGTAGAACCAGATCTAGAATTAGAACAGATTGCTGCTATTCCGCACCAAATCATATTGGATCATATTCATACACCTGTAGGAGAAAGTACGATTCCGTTATACAGTTATTTTGCATTAGTAATGGATAGTGCTTATGTACAAATTATTAATAACGCTCAAATCTGGTATGCACAACAAGTATTGGCAGATACATTGTACAGTCATCTTCCTATCGTGTCGGCTGCTTCTGCTTTCAAAACAGGTGGACGTTATGGACCACAATATTACGCTTATATTGAAGCTGGCAAAATGACACTACAACATACATCGGATATTTATAATTACGCGAATACGTTATGCGCAGTACGTCTAACCGGGGCAGAGATTCGTGAATGGTTAGAATGGTCAGCAGGGCTTTATCAGCATATTGATCCACAGGTTACTGAAGAACAATCATTGCTTTATCCCGATTTTCCTTCGTTTAATTTCGATATCATCGACGGAATGACGTATCAGATCAATGTGTGTCAGCCACCACGTTATAGTGCAGCAGGACAATTATTGAACAAAGATGCCCATCGTATTGAACAGTTACGTTATGAAGGCAAAGACGTAGAGGATCATGCAGAGTATATCGTGGTGACCAATCAATACCGGGCATATTCGACTCCATTTGCTAATCCTGATGGAAATCGTGTTATTTTAGATGTGCCTGTAGAGAATCGAGAAGTATTGATTCAGTATATTCGTGCACAAAAGGTGATTCATCCAGAAGCAGATCATAACTGGTCGCTTATATTAGGATCATCCTCTGATAAAGAACTGGGATTATCCAAGCCGATCATTACTGTTCCTTCTTCACCGGATGCACAAAAAATCCTATCCGTTTATCCGCAGTTAACGTACGCTGGAATAAACGGAGAAGGATTTGCTATTTACCGTATAGAATTATAGTTCAGGATCAGACTCAGGTAGTGGTGTACCTGGTTGTAGAATACTCTTCATATAATGCCGAAGAGTAAAGTCAATAATGTGCTGTTTGTACGGGGATATACTGTTGTCTTTTTTAGACAGTGTATCCTTTTGCTGTGTTTGTGATTCGTCTTGCTCTTGACCAATCCGTTCGGAAAAGCTAGATAATGTCGTAGTTAATCCGTGTAACATCGCCCAGAGTGAGCGTACAATGATATCTGCTTCGACATCTACAATATATTGTTGATCAATTGCGATCTGTACCGCTTCATGGAGAAAAGTATATCCATTAAGTCGATCGTTCACATCAAGTTCTGCATTTGATACGGATTCTAGATTGCTGATAAACATAATATCATAATGATCAGGATGCATAATCCCATATTCTACATACGTTTTGGATACTAGAAATAGGCGTGCAGGAATATCGTAACCATGTTCTTCTAATTGATTCGCTTGCTTCGTTAACACAGTAAAAAATTGAGAATAGACTTCACGCAATAACTCCTGCACAATGGCTTCTTTATTCGCAAAATAGTGATAAATAGTGGTCGGTGAATATTCGATACGATCTGCAATTTTACGCATTGATACGTGAGCATATCCTTCAGTGACAAAAAGAGTACGTGCCGCATCCATAATTTTGCTTCGTAATTGTTCGTTATCTCGTTCTCTTCTAGCATGGTGCTTCATGATCGTTTAATTCCTTTCTAAAAATAACAGTTAGCTATACAAATGGAGTACATAAATGGTTAAACAAAATAAAAAGTTATTAATCAGTAATATTTTTCGAGAAAAAGAGGCTACGGTTTATCTATCATACTGCAATGTATCACACTCATGCCAATCGCAAATCTGTAAATCTCCTATATTTTGATAAAAAATGACAAAGGTAGTAATGTATATTTCGGCATATGATCGACATTTGTAAAGTGATAAATGAAGCTTATACAAATATTTAATCGCTTACATGATAAAAAATAATTGGGAGTGCTGTCGATATTGCTTTAAAATACCATTATAAGACGAATATGATCCTATCCCAATAGTGGAGGTTAATATTATGGAAATATATACTAACATTTTATCCAGTGCACGTAAGCAGTTTTTATATTACAAAACGCTCGGTGATAAAGCGATGTCACAATTAGAAGAAGATCAGTTATTTGTTATTCCCAGTGAAGAAAGTAATAGTATTGCGATGATTGTCAAACATTTATGGGGCAATATGCTTTCACGATGGACAGAAATATTTACAACCGATGGTGAAAAGGAATGGCGTAATCGAGATGCTGAGTTTGAAAATGATCTTGCTACAGCGGCTGATGTGATCAGCAAGTGGGAAGAAGGGTGGAAGTGTTTATTAGATACGCTGGACCAAGTTGAACCTCAGCAGTTAGAACAGATCATCTATATTCGTAATGAAGGGCATACTTTACTTGAAGCGATCAATCGACAGCTTGCTCATTATCCATATCATGTTGGACAGATTGTATATATTGCCAAAATGCTCAAAACCGGTGAATGGAATAGCTTATCGATCCCACGTCAAAGTTCTGCCACGTATAATCAGAACAAATTTAAACAAGAAAAAGGCATTCGCCATTTTACAGATAGTGAGCTAGAACGATAATGAACAATAGAGAAAGGATAGGAAAGATAGGGCGATGTCATGTATACTAAGGGATAACACATCAACAAGGAGTGCTTGAAAATGACAAACGCTAATATAGGAACTTGGGATATTACACTAGAGGACGATAAACATGATCAGGTACTGCGTTTGCAATTTGACGATCAGATTCAATTGCAGAAATTTATTCTTTCATTAACGGTAGAACAATTACTCACTTCTCATATTTATGATCCAGACCAACGGAGTATGAACGGGAAGACCTATCTATATCATTGTTTTGAATAGATAAAACGATCTGGAAAATGGAGGTATATCGATGGAAATGTTATTTCGCTATAACTGGCAAGTACGTCAAGAGTGGTTCGATTGGTGTGAATCCGTATCAATAGAAGAATTGCTCCAACAACGTACCGGTGGCGTAGGCAGTATTTTGTATACGCTCTATCATATTGTAGATGTAGAATATAGCTGGATTAATGACCTTAGAGATCAACATAGCTTACTCACTGATTTTGAAGACTACCATACAGTCGCTCAATTACGGGCTTTGTCCGATCAATTGCATGTAGAAGTAAGCGGATATGTACAAGCATGGACATCCGATCAAGAAAATCATATTCTTCACAATATACGCAAAGACGGATCAAGCGAATCATTGACCTATGGTGAGGTGATGCGTCATGTGATTGCCCATGAGATTCATCATATCGGTCAGTTATCCATTTGGGCACGAGAATTAGGACGTGAGCCTGTCAGTGCCAATCTGATTCGTAGGGGGCTGACTGTATAAAGGAGCTAATGTATAGACTTCTTGAGGATAAATAAACAGAGCATGTCTACGTTTGTTGGTTCTATGATCAAGCTATCGGTATAGGGGGAATATAGTGTTGTTGAAACGAAAGATTATTGAAACACAGTCTCATTGGGGAACAACATGCAGACATATACATATTACACAAGGTTCCTCTACACTTGTTATTTTATTTCCAGGTAAAAGCTATTCTTGTGATCGTCCTTTACTGTATTATGCAACCCAAAGTGCTTTAGAAAAAGGAAACGATGTTCTTCAATTAGAGTATGGTTATCAGGCAGCTCGAACTGAACTGGAATCCGACCAAATGGATATTTTGGTTAAAGAGTGTACAGAAGTGATCCGTCAATCCAATGCATACAACTACACCAATTACACCAGTATTAGCAAAAGTCTGGGGACGGTAGTAGCAGGAGGCGTATTTGACCAATACAAAGCATTACCTGTACGTCATCTATTTCTAACTCCGCTCGATCAGACATTGCCTTATATTACTCAGTCGCAAGGATTATTGCTATACGGTACCGATGATCCGATGTTCAGTCAGATCAGTCGTGAAAAAGTAAAACATTTGCAACAGATGGAGACGATTGTATTGCCAGAAGCTAATCATTCTTTGGAGTCGTCCAATACAGAGAAGTCGCTACAATTTTTGAGACAAGTGGTTATCCATTATAATGAATTTTTATAATATTAGAGGATTATACCTATAGATTATTTATCTGATTATCATTAAAGCTTTTTATATTCTTTGGATGGACAGTTATCTTTCAAAGGAATAGAAGGCTTTTTGGTGTAGATATATGTTTAAAAAATGAAAATCGAACGTTTAGATTCATAAAAGCAAATACTATGTTATATTTATGAATGAGAATTATTCTCAATAAATAAAAGGAGTGGAAATATGTATTTATTATCATTACGCAAAGTCTTTCCTGTATTCATCCTTATCCTGTGTATATGTATAGCAGGTTGCGGTGCTACAAGTTCATCTGAATCATCAATGGTTACAAGTCAAACCGATGCTACACAGACTCAATCGGTAGAGCATCTATTCGGAACGACAGCGATTCCATTACATCCTAAGCGTATCGCTTCATACAATCTTGAAGATATGTTGCTTTCGCTCAAAGCTCCATTAGTGTTAGGAGTATCTGTTGGCGAAAATTATTATTTAGAAGATCGTCTCAAAGCGCAGCAGGTATCTATTTTAAATATGGATAGTGGCTTAGCCAATCTAGAGGCTTTTGCCGATGCACAGCCTGATCTGATCGTAGCCAGTGCCACGATTGATCGAACTACATATGATCAGTTAAGCTTAATCGCTCCTACCATTGTGTATGATCGTGAAGATTGGAAAAATTCTATTGTCAAAATAGGTAAAGCATTGGATCTGGAAGATCAAGCTCACCAAGTCATTACCGATCATAATCGTCAGGTTCAACAAGCCAAAGCTACTATTACGGAGGCTGTCGGTGATAAAGCAACGATCGCTTTTTTACGGACAACAAGTAAAGATATACGTCTGTATCTGCCAGGGTATCAGAATAAACAAGGTCAAACGTTACCTGGCTATGCAGGGATGTTATACAACGATCTTGGATTACTACCGATGCCACTGGTGTATCAATTGCAGAAAGACAATCCAGATAAGCAAAATGTAAATCTATCGACAGAAGTACTTCCTGAAGTCAAAGCTGATTATGTGTTTGTCACATCAGGCAGTGCAGGAGGAACAAGCGAAGATTTACAGAAAGATCAGTCTGAATTTGCCGAATTGCAAAAATCACCGATCTGGCAAGCACTACCCGCTGTGCAAAACCATCATCTGTATTCTGTAAATGCCAAGTATTGGATCAGTACGGGTCCGATCGCAGATGAATTGAAAATCAAAGATGCTGTCAAACAGCTAACTACCTCGTCATAACCTCAACAAAATCAGAGAGGAGCACAACTTTTAGGTCAAGCAAAGCGTACACACTATGACTGTGTTTTTCGATCAATCGCATATTTGATGTGTATTCGCCTTGCTTGTACGAAGGCTGAACTACTATAATAGATAGTGCTGCATATTATCGGCTACGTGAGCATGCGTTATAATGCTACATCTGATTTAGGAGGATTTTACCGTTATGACATTTGTTAAAAAAAGCAATTGGGTATCGTTAGCGACCAAATTGTTAATCGTTTCTGCACTAACCGTTTCTATTGTTCCAGCTTCACATATTGTACCCAAAGCTCAAGCAGCAAGTACAGAAAAGCCCGCAGTAATTACGATTGCTGGCAAAGAAGTCGCTTGGGATACAGCACCATTTGTAACCAAAGGAACAACACTGGTTCCTTTACGTCAAGCTGCTCGTGAATTAGGAGCCACAGCACAATGGGATGCGTCAACTCGTTCTGTTGTTATGTATAGTCATGGAGACAAGGTTGTACATACACCCAATACGAATAAGATTACTTTAGATGGATATGAGATTGAAATGCCAGAAGTATCTCGTAACGTATATGGTACGATGATGGTTCCAGCACGCTTTTTATCGGATTCACTTAAAGCGAATTTGACCGTAAGTTCTACACCTGAAGTAACGACGATTAATTTGACACCCGATCAATCGACCGTATATGCAAGCTCTGCCAGAACGGTAGATACGTATTTACAATCTCAAAATTATTCGGGTCTAGCTCTTGTTGCATACAAAGGTAAAGTGGTTATGCGTAAAGGATACGGATTATCTGGTGGCGAAAAAGCAACACCTCCTGATGGTAAATCTCGTATTGCTTCATTGAGCAAATCATTTACCGCATCCGCAGTGATGAAATTAATCGAAGATGGTAAAGTGAAGTTAACCGATCATCTATCCGATTATATTCCAGACTTCCCGCGTGGGAATGAGATTACAGTGCATATGCTGTTATCACATACCGCAGGCTTTAACTCTAACTTCACCCGTACAGAAGGAATGACGTTAGAACAGACAGTAGATGAGATCAAAACCAAACCGTTACGCTTTGAGCCAGGAGAACGATTTAACTATAGTAATCAAGGTTATGTATTGCTAGCTTATATCATTCAACAGGTATCCGGTGAATCGTATGGAGAGTATATCCAACAGAAATTTTTAGATCCTTTAAATATGAAAGACACTGGCGAGACAACACCAGCAACCAAAACGATCACTGGATATGTCAAAGACGGCGATACTTGGGATGAAGCAGGATATTATGTATCTCAATCCGGTACAGGTACGTTTTATTCAACACTGGATGATATGATGAAATGGTACAAATCATTTGATAATCATACGATTCTAAGTGAAGATACCGTCAACAAAATGTTTACAACATATTCCGATCTGAAGCCATACGGTTATGCGTTCTTAATTAAAAATGTAGATGGCAAACGCACCATCTATCACAATGGTAGTGGTACAGGATATGCAACAGGATTTACGCATAATTTGGATGATGATGTTCTGGTTATTTTACTAGGCAATCATTATGGAATGGATATGCAGAAAATGCTAGCTGATACACAGACTTTAGCCAATAAAGCACTTGTGAAATAATAGTTTGATCTACTCATGACAAATAATTTATCTATAATAATGAATAAAAAACCACTTTCTGGATCATTTAAGAAAGTGGTTTTTTTTATATTCTCCTAATCATTAATGTGTATAATTGGTAAAGTAGAATATGTAGATTACAAATCAGCTATATCGAAAAGGAGCTATTCCATGAAATCGATTATCAATTACGCGCACAGAGGAGCTTCCGGGTATTGCCCAGAAAACACAATGGCGGCTTTTGAGAAAAGTTGGAAATTGGGAGCAACCGGGATTGAAACTGATGTACAAATGACCAAAGACGGACAGCTTGTCTTGATTCATGATGAGAGCTTGAAGCGTACTACAGGGTATGAAGGTCAGATTAAAGATTTAACATACGATGAAATTAAAACATTAGATGCAGGTTCATGGTATAGCGAAGAATTTGCCAATGAACATGTTCCGTTATTAAGCGAGTTATTGTCCTGGATCGCACCGACAGAGATGATGCTTAATATTGAGATCAAAAACAATATTGAACCCTATATAGGTATTGAAGAAAAATTGGTACGTATGATACAAGAGTATAATTTGACTGATCGTGTGATTATTTCAAGCTTCAACCATTATACGTTACAGACATGTTATCAATTAGCACCTGAGATTCAAACAGGCATTCTATATATGGAAAATCTAGTAAATCCATGGGATTATGTCAAAACATTTGGCGCTTCAGCTTTACATGCTCATTACAGTGCAGTTACATCTGACGGGGTAGCACAAGCGGAGCAAGCCGGAGTGATATATAACGTATGGACGATCAATGATCCTATCGTTATGCGCGAACTGATCGACATGCAAGTCGGCGGTATTATTACCGATTACCCTGATATTTTAGCAGAATTATTAAAAGAGAAAATTATGATATAAATGTAACCTCTATAGCTATACATTTCAGAGCGCCTAATGCCGTTATCATACGGAAGGGCGCTTTTTGTCATATTTCGACAAATTCCATGAAGCCAGACTTTCTTTACGTAAAAGAACCAGTTACAATAAAGAATACTGACATGGATAAGGCACTGATTGGAGGTCCTGATGAAAAAAATTCACCCGGGACGATTTCTGAAATTAAACATGATTCGCTTGCTTCGCTTAAAAAAAGGAGCACATCAAGTAGCTATTGGTTTTTCAGTAGGACTATTTCCAAGCTGGTATCCTTTAATTGGTATCGGTCCCATACTCTCATTGGGATTAACCCGTTTATTCAAAGGAGCGATGCCAGCCGCTATTTTCGCCGCTTCACTAGATTCTTTTGTATGGCCTTTAACGTTTTTTCTGAATTATCATACAGGACATTTTTTAGTGACATTATGGCGCTCTGCGCGTCTTCCAGCAAGTATGCCTAATATTGATATTCCAGACTGGCCCGAAGATTATATGCAGCCGATCCATCAGTCTCATCATTGGCGGGATGCAGGAGTTGATTTTATTACAGGAGCCGCTGTAAACAGCATTATCTTTGCGATTATTATTTATATTGTGATCAAATGGGTGATGGTAAAGTATCGTGTACCGCTACTGCGTAGACTGCGAGGTAAAAAAGTTCAACCTTCTGCTTCACAAAAGGACTAATCTGGGGTAATACTATATATTCCACTATTTTTACAACTATTATACTCAAAGATTAATCTAATCGAACCCGTATCATTAGAAGGAGGAACACATGTGAATTTTGGAGCCCGCATGCTCAAAACCGGAATCGCGGTTACGCTTGCTTTGTACATTAGCTCCTGGCTTGATCTGACGCCACCGGTGATTGCTGCGGTTGCTGCTATTTTTGCAATGCAACCATCTATTTACCGCTCTTTCCGTTATTTTCTGGATCAGATTCAGACCAATACATTAGGAGCCATACTAGCACTACTTGGAGGAATGTTTTTCTCCAATGAGCCAATTGCGATTGGCTTGATGT
This sequence comes from Paenibacillus sp. CFBP13512, assembly GCF_005233705.1. Taxonomy (NCBI): domain Bacteria; kingdom Bacillati; phylum Bacillota; class Bacilli; order Caryophanales; family Paenibacillaceae; genus Paenibacillus; species Paenibacillus sp. CFBP13512. The sequence goes on from NZ_QGAD01000005.1 coordinate 27,032, forward strand.
GTGTTGTGGTGATTATGATTTGTTTGCGTCTCAAAATGGGAGATACGATTGGTCTAACATTAGTGACTGTTATTTCGGTAATGGAAGCTTCCGGTCAATGGCAATTTGCACTTAATCGCTTTTCACTCAGTATTATTGGTATCGTGTCTGCCTTTTTAATTAATATACTGGTTGCACCACCGAAGCCATTAGAACAGTTTAAAGGGCAGATTGAGAATACATTCGCTAAATTATCTTTGTTGTTACGAACAGCAGTGTCAGATGAAATTAAAGAGTCTGTTTTCCGTGAAGAAAAAAAAGCGCTAGAAAATTCGATTCAGTCTTTAAGTGATAAGTACAATTTGATGGAAGAGGAACTGAAGAAATTAAAACGAGCTTCTTTCAGTCGACATCGACACATTGTAGTCAATAAACAAATGCTAACAGCGCTTAGGAAAGGGGTAGATGTACTAACTGCTATAGAGCAACATTATTTTCAAGCAGAACGAACTCCACAGTTAGATGATTACTTTGACAATCATCTGGAACAGTTAATTAAGTTCCATGAGCATATTTTGCTGAAGCTCGATAATAAGATTAAAAATGATGGACATGAGGCTGAAGAAGTTGAGCAAGCCAATGATCAATTTTTGGATACCATGATTGATCGCTATCAAGAAAACTTTAGTGGCGTGTTAAGGTTGTCTATTGTAGCAGCTGTGATGTATGATTATGGCTATCAATTAGAACGCCTTAATCGCTTAGTAGATCATACCAGTTCTAAGCATGATACTATTGAAAAAGAAAATGAAGAGAAACAGGACCGCAGAAATTTCCCGACTTGGCCTTGGAAATCATAATAACCAAGTCGATACATCGAAGATGACTGTTTAAAAGGAGACTTATGGGAATGACGAATATCCCCTACACATTAGAGAACTCAATCGGTTACAAACTTTCTATTGCTACACGTCTTGCACACAATCGTTTAAATCAATACTTCCGTGATGGTGGCTATCCGGTCACACATGAACAATGGATTTTGATTTCATTTTTATGGAGACGGGACGGGCAGACACAGAACCGCCTTGCACGCCTATCTCGTAAAGATCAGCCTAGCGTATCGAGATTGATCGATAATATGATCAAACGCGGGATGGTGGTACGTGTACCTCATCCTGACGATCGTCGTACCAATCTAATTTATTTGACAGACTACTGCCGTAGTATTGTTGACGATCTAGGTGATAAAGCCAGTCAGACCATTGAAGATGTATTTAATGGTTTTACAGTCGAAGAACGTAATATCACCATCAAAATGCTTGACCGTATTATCGATAATTTGGATTAATTCCTTTATTTTGTATTAGTTTTCTCTATTTAGGTTACATAAATAGTAGAGCGAAACTTAATACCAAGGAGGACTTAACAATGATATCTGTAGCAGAAAGACAAAAATGTCTAGAAGCTTGTCTGGAATGTATGGAAGCTTGTAATCAATGTTATGCTGCTTGTCTGGAAGAAAAAGATTTGGATATGATGAGAGGCTGTTTACGACTGGATCGTGAATGTGCAGATATATGTGAATATGCTGCCAAAGCTATGACTTCTCAAAGTCCATATATGCAACAAATTTGTGCATTATGCGCGCAAATCTGTGAAGATTGTGCTCAAGAATGTGCCAAACATGATCATGACCATTGTCAACGTTGTGCAGAAGCCTGCCGTCATTGCGCTGAAGCTTGTCGGAGTATGGCTGCATGACAAACGATTGTCATACTAAATATCTACAAGAAGGAGAGAGTGATTCTCTCCTTTTTGCGTTGCTCTTTTACTCATAATCATTATAAGAATGAATAGATCAATGATGAAAAGTAGTAGATTTATTTGTAACGAGTGAAGATTAATTATACAATATAGAATATGAGCTAGAAGATGAATCAGGAAATATACAGAAGTGCGACACGAAGTCGCCGGCAAAAAACAGGTTCAATCACACCTGCTTATTTGTCGGCGTTTCCTGACGTTTACGACAAAGGAGAAAAAGATATGATTGCCAAAACAGAAAAAGATATCGAAGGATTAAAAAAAATAGGTAGAGTGGTCGCTATTATCCGTGATGAACTGAAAGACATGACAAAGCCAGGAATGCGTACGATAGACCTTGATTTGCATGCAGCTAAGTTGTTAGAACAGCATGGCGCACTATCTGGCCCTAAAGTGACATATGATTTCCCGGGCTTTACTTGTATTAGTGTCAATGAAGAAGTGGCTCACGGTATTCCAGGGGATCGTGTGATTCAGGAAGGGGATCTGGTGAATGTCGATGTGTCTGCTTCATTAGATGGTTATTTTGCAGATACAGGCGTATCTTTCGTTGTGGGTAAAGGCGATCCGCTTCTGACTCAATTGTGTGAAGCTTCGATTTTGGCATTTGAAGCAGGGGCTCAAAAAATTCGTGCAGGTTCTAAGCGAAGTAATGCAGGTAAAGCAACATATAATACCGCCAAAAAATTAGGATTTAAAATTATTACCAACTTAACGGGACACGGGATTGGTCTATCGTTACATGATGATCCTGAATATATTTTGAGTTATTATGATCCAACAGATAATGGATTATGGAAAGAAGGTTCTGTGATCGCTTACGAACCATTCGTATCGACCAAAGCAGAAGAAGTAGCAGAAGGTAGCGATGGTTGGACACTCAAAACAGATGATGGTAGCTTTGTAGCTCAATATGAGCACACGATGATTATCACTAAAGGCGAACCTATTATCTTAACCAAATAAATCATTTTAAATCAAATAGAACCATCAAAAAAAGCCGCATTGCTGGACAACTCCAGACATGCGGCTTTGGTATTTGCAATTTGTAATAGATGAGCGTACAATAAAAATTGGTCTGCAAAAGAACATAAATATACCAAAATTATCAATATAGAATTAACATAACATAATTAATATATATTGTCAAATGTATATTTGCATAGAACATTCAGAGATAGATAAAGGAGATGATCCAATATGGCGATAGATGATCAAGATTGGAAAGACGAACAAGCACGGGTAGATGACGTAACCCGTCAGATTAATCGCAAAATGGCAGTGCTTGAACAAGAAGTAGGAGCAGCACGTGGCGATGTTGTCGGTATGCGTAAAGACTTCTGGGATGAAGTAACTGTTAACTTTAGTGAACCGGATGATGTAGGTGAGACTTCAACCAGTTTACGTCAGCAATCACAGGTATTAACCGAGATTGAATTAGCTCACAAGCGCTCCAGTGTAACCTTAGACAAATTACGTCGTTTATCAGGATCACCGTATTTTGGACGGATCGACTTCAAAGAAGTGGGTGAGCCTGCAACCGACCATATTTATCTAGGTATTGGTTCTTTTCTCGATGATGATGAAGAAACGTTTCTGATCTATGACTGGCGTGCTCCAGTATCGAGTCTTTATTATGATGGTGCTCCCGGGCCAGCTTCATACCGTACACCTGTAGGGAATATTGAAGGGAATATGGAATTAAAACGTCAATTTGTTATTCGTGATGCCAAGATTGATGTTTTATTTGATACAGGGGTTACGATCGGTGATGAATTGTTACAGCAAGTACTCAGTCATACCGCAGATAATCAGATGAAAAATATTGTAGCTACCATTCAAAAAGAACAAAATAGCGTGATTCGTAACGATCGTAGTCGTTTACTGGTTGTACAAGGAGCCGCAGGCAGTGGTAAAACGTCAGCAGCGTTACAACGTGTAGCGTATCTGCTGTATCGTTACCGTGATAGCTTGCGCGCGGATCAGATGGTACTCTTTTCCCCGAACTCTATGTTTAACAGTTATGTATCTACTGTATTACCTGAGCTTGGCGAAGAGAATATGTTACAAACAACATTTCAAGCGTATCTAGAACGTCGGATCGGAAGAGAATTTGATCTGGAAGATGTTTTTTCGCAAATGGAATATCTTTTAGCATGGAAAGACGATCTCGAACACGATGCACGTGTACAAGGGATTCGCTATAAATCATCAGCAACTTATCTCAAAGCGATTCGGCGATATACAGAGCTATTGTTAACCGAAGGAATGGCATTCCGTCCGATTCGTTTTCAAGGTAAAGATATCGTGACCCGTGAACAGATGTTAGATAAATTTTATGGATTCGATTCTGCTGTCAAATTAGGTAATCGTATCGAATTAATGCGGGATTGGCTACTTAAAGAAGTAAGTTTATTTGGACGCAAAGAACGTAAAGAAGCTTGGGTAGAAGAACAAGTGCAATTGATGAGTACCGATGATTATCATCGTGCCTATACCATGATGCGTCGGAAGCAAAAAGGGAAAATGCCTTCTTTTGATGATTTCCAATTAGAAGCCGAATTGGCTGCTCGAATGGTCGTTAATGATTGGCTCAAACCACTACGTAAATGGGTGAAAAGGCTTCGCTTTGCAGATATCAAAGCAGTCTATCGTAAGATGTTCACAGACGAAGTATTATTTGCCAAAATCAAAAACGGTCAATTGCCTGAAGGTTGGGAAGACTTTGCCAAACAAACCGTTAGTCGTCTGGATCAAGGTGAATTGGGATACGAAGATGCTACACCGTATCTGTATCTGAAAGAGCAACTACAAGGATTCCGTTCTAACCATGCGATTAAGCATGTAATTGTTGATGAAGTACAGGATTATTCACCGTTCCAGTTGGAATTTATGAAGCGATTGTTTCCACGTGCTCGCATGACAGCTTTAGGCGATCTTAATCAAGCGATTTATAGCCATAATTCTGTTTTTGATGAAGAAGATCCTTTGTTAGAATTGTATGGTAAAGAAAATAGCGAGATTATTCGTTTGACCCGTAGTTATCGTTCTACGTATGAAATTGTAGACTTTACACGTGGCATGATTAAAGGTGGAGAGCATATTATTCCATTTAATCGTCGTGGAGATAAGCCACAAGTATCTCTCTATGATGATCGTGAATCGATGCATACCGATATTATTCGAGATATTCACGGGTTACAACAGCAAGGTTATCAGTATACAGCGATTATTTGCAAAACGGAGAGTGAATGCGAAGAAGCCTATCATATGCTTAAAGAACAGATCACACTGCGTAAGATTACTAAAAACACACCTGCTTTTGAAAAAGGAACCGTTATTATTCCTGCTTATTTAGCTAAAGGTGTAGAATTTGATGCAGTTGTATTATATGATGCTTCCAGTCAACAGTATCATCGTGAAGCCGAACGCAAATTATTTTACACGGCTTGTACACGGGCGATGCACGTATTACATTTATATGCGATTGATGAAGTGACTCCATTTATTACCGGTATGGATGCAGATCGCTATGTGCTTAATGATCATCGTGGTTAATAGATAGTAAGTGAAAAAGGAGAACTTTTGTGTCATTTCGCAGAGGTTCTCCTTTTTTGCATCTACTTATGTCATTAGCATTGTCACTCAATAGAATTCTTTTGCAACTCAGTAATGAACGAATTGGAGACACCATTGGTCTGTTTGCGATATTGTGAAGGAGTTGATCCTCGATGTTGCTTGAATACAGAGATAAAATAACTCAAACTATCAAATCCAACTTCAAGCGAAATATCAACGATTTTGCGATCACTGCTTTCTAACAGTCGACAAGCTTGCTGAGTCCGATAGCGATTAATATAATCGATAGGGCTTTTTTGAGTTAAACTTTTGAAAAAGCGACAAAAATGTCCTTCGCTCATATTGATCTGTTCTGCTAATTCACGTAAGCGTAATGGTTGTTGGTAGTTATCATGGATATGACCGAGTACTGTTTTGAGTCGTTGTACTTTATCGCTCGGTGCAGGAATAAGAGCCACTTGAGTATCCATATGCTCAATCATTTGGGCGAAAATCAGATAAAGATAGGCTTTGGTAGTCAGTTCGCATGTTACAGTCTGCTGTTTATTGATATCCACAATCTGATTTAGCAATGTCAACACCTCCTGTTCCCAGACTTCTTGTCCGCGAATATGAACAGGCAACACCATTTGCTTACGTAACAATGGATCTATAAATCGCGCTTGTATCATGTCATAGCCTGCACTATTTAACAAAGACATACTAAATACAGTCGCTACAAAGCTACAAGATTCATGTTCCATCTGATATGCAGTATGAATCTCACCACTATTCACAAACACCGCTTCACCCGCATCTACTTCATAAGGAATCGTTCCAATTTGAAACAAAGCACGACCTTTCGTCACCAAAATTAACTCTGGTTCTTCATGCCAGTGACACTCCAAAACAGTCTCTTCTTCAATATCATCCATCGGATACACACTCACCGGATACATCAGACTCCCATGAATCCGATTTTCTTTTAACTCTTCCCGCAATTGCTCCTGAATCACTGACTTCACCGCCTTTAATTCAAAGTACTTCAGATATTTTGGTTGCACAATATAGGTATTGGACGCTCCACAAATAGATTATTCTTACGATCACTGTTGTCAGCTAATCCCACAGAACAATTCCATTTGCTCTGCTGTGTAAAGTGTTAATCAGATAAAGGAATATCTCTAAAGGTCAACATCTCTTTTACTGATTTCATTTTTTGGTTCTTATCCATTCCCACTACCCACCACCTTATTGAAATTTCCTGCATTCTTATGAGAGTGGATGATCTCCTACCACGAGCGGAGGGAAGGAGGCGGTGCTGAAAGAGCGAAGCGATCGCCTTTGAAGAAAAATGCGACTGCTTTAGCAGTCATTCAAAGCATTTTTCTTCACCAGCGACGACAAGCACTGCCTCCTTCACGCAGCACCTCCCATCAAAGATCCCCCACCCTCACCAAATCAGCCCAATATCAATATCCTTACACATATGATCAAAATAAAAGAAGAAAAGCGCTTTCTTTATCAATATTATTATAACTATAGCAAAACGATTTGCACAAATACATTTTTATAACCAAATCAATATTATTGGGGGAAATGACATGAAATTTACAGATGGCTATTGGATGACACGCAAAGGGTACAGTATGCAACATCCAGTGGATATTCGCGATATCGTAACCAAAAATGATGAATTAACGTTATATGCAGCAACTAAGAAAATTGTACATAAAGGCGATACGTTAAATGGGACATTGCTCAAAGCATCTTTGAGTTCTCCTATCCCGAACGTGATCAAAGTGCAATTTAACCATCACAAAGGTGGATTAAAAAAATTACCTGAATTTGAATTGGCTCAATTGGAGACCGATATTCAAATCGTCGAAGATGACGATCGTACTGTATTTCAAACAGGAGATCTGACAGCAACGATTCGTAAAAATAGCAATTGGGGAATCAGCTTTGATTTCGCAGGTCGTCATTTAACAGGTAGTGTACACCGGGGTCCAGGTTATATTAACGGTCCTGAAGATACGGTCTTTTTCCGTGAGCAATTGGAATTAGGAATTGGCGAATATATTTATGGCTTAGGCGAGCGCTTTACACCATTTGTCAAAAACGGACAGGTTGTCGATATCTGGAATGAAGATGGCGGTACAAGCAGTGAGCAAGCATACAAAAATATTCCATTTTACCTTTCAAGCAAAGGATATGGCGTATTCGTTAACCATCCAGAGAAAGTATCGTATGAAGTGGCTTCTGAAAATGTATCTAAAGTACAATTCAGTGTTGAAGGCGAAAGCTTAGAATATTACATCATCGGTGGTCGTAATCCGAAAGAAGTATTAGATAATTACACAACATTAACAGGCAAGCCTGCATTGCCACCAGCCTGGACATTTGGACTATGGTTAACGACTTCATTTACAACTGATTACGATGAAGCAACAGTAAATCATTTTGTCGATGGGATGAAAGAACGCGATCTTCCATTATCGGTGTTCCATTTTGACTGTTTCTGGATGCGTGAATACCAGTGGTGTGATTTTGTCTGGGATGAGCGCATGTTCCCTGAACCGGAAGCGATGCTGACACGCTTGAAAGAAAAAGGTCTCAAAATCTGTGCATGGATCAATCCGTACATCGCTGAGAAGTCATATTTATTTGATGAAGGTATGGAGCATGGTTATCTCGTTAAACGTGCAGATGGTAGTGTATGGCAATGGGATCTATGGCAAGCAGGGATGGGTCTGGTCGACTTTACCAATCCAGATGCAGTGAAATGGTATAAGAGCAAGTTGAAAGTGCTAATTGACCAAGGCGTAGACTCGTTCAAAACAGACTTTGGTGAGCGTATTCCAACCGATGTCGTTTATTACGATGGTTCTGATCCTGTGAAAATGCACAACTATTACACTTTCTTATATAATAAAGTGGTATTTGAATTGTTGGAAGAAAGCTTAGGCAAAAATGAAGCAGCATTGTTCGCGCGTTCGGCTACAGTTGGTGGACAACAATTCCCTGTACACTGGGGCGGCGATTGTTCTTCTACATTCGAATCGATGGCAGAATCGCTACGTGGCGGATTATCTCTAGGAGTATCTGGTTTTGGATTCTGGAGTCATGATATTTCAGGCTTTGAAATGACAGCTGCACCAGAGGTTTACAAACGCTGGGTTCAATTCGGTATGTTATCTTCGCATAGTCGTCTACATGGTAATGAATCGTATCGTGTCCCTTGGTTGTTCGATGAAGAGTCTGTCGATGTGCTACGTGCATTTACGAAGCTCAAATGTCGCCTGATGCCTTACCTATTCGATGCGGCTGTAAACGCGTCTGAGCAGGGTGTACCGATGATGCGTCCAATGGTACTGGATTTCCATGAAGATCCAACGACTCATACATTAGATCGTCAGTACATGTTCGGTGATTCTCTATTGGTAGCTCCGATTTTTAATACCGAAGGATTAGCGACTTACTATGTACCTGAAGGCAAATGGACGAACTTCTTAACAGGTGCTTCTGTACAAGGTGGACGTTGGTATAACGAGACATTCGACTTTATGAACTTGCCTTTACTGGTTAAGCCAAATAGCATTATTGCTCTAGGTGCAGAAGAAAACAAACCAGATTATGATTATACGGATGGTGTAGAACTTCATATTTTCGAACTGGAAGAAGGTCAATCTACTTCAATCCGTTTAGTGAATATGCAAGGTGCACAAGAAGCGATCGTAAAAGCTTCTCGTCAAAATAATACGATTGATATCGCTACAGAAGGTACACTCAAATCGTGGTCTGTTGTATTACGTGGTATTACAAGTGTTGGCGGAATCGTAGGTGCAGAGCAATCTACTGTTGAACACGGTATCCGATTACAAGCACAAGACCAGAAAGTAACGGTAACGCTGTAAGCTATAAACAATAAATGGTACTCTTCATAGAGTCTGTTTCAGTATCCACAAACAAGCTTGTACATTTGAGATCATTCAATAAATACGTTGATATCATATGAGGCTTGTGAAAATAATCAAAAAAGACTGCTTCTACATGACGTAGAGGCAGTCTTTTTAATATGTGCAAAGGGAAATATTTCATTTGAATCTAAAATCGATATTATTTAATTTTGATATGAATACTATGCTGCGTCTGAGCAGGTGTTCCTGTGGCTTTGATCATATAGACAATACCTACAAGGATATATAACACGATAAATAGAGCGGAGAAGCGGTACATAGAAGTATAACTGGTAATCCCTACAATAGCTCCTAAGATCATCGCACCGAGCGCTACGCCCATATCCAGTGAGTTGAGGAACATCCCGTTCGCCATACCACGTTGATGTGGATTGACCACTTGAATCATCCATGTCTGCATGGTTGGTTGTAATGCTCCCCATCCTAGTCCATAACATATCGCTGAACCGAATAAGCCAAGCGTAGAGTGTGCAAAAGATAACAATAATAAACCGGCGATTAATAAGACAGCACCGGGTATGATCAGCGCTTTAGGGCCTTTGCTATCATAGATTTTGCCTGAAAACGGACGAACTGCAATCACAGCCAAAGCATTAAATAAGAAAAAGTAACCTGGATTAGCAAGATGAGCTTCTTTACCGAATAAAGCGATAAAGCTTACCAATCCACCATATGTTAATGACATTAAGAAATTCAAAAGACTGGGTAATAATAATTTTTTCTCGAATTTAGAAGCTTTAGCAGGAAGCGATGGAGTATCGATTGTTTCAACAACTATTCCTTCTGAAGCTGCTTTGGCTTGGGCAGCTAATTTGTGCTGATCTGCTGCGATTTTTTGCTCAGCAATCTTTTTATCTTGCCCTTTGACAAGGCTATAAGCAAGTGGGAACAAAATAAGAATAAATATTGAACCAATAATAATCAACGGTGTAAATCCATATTGCTTTTCAATACTCATCCCGATCAGTGGACCCATCGACATAGAAATGGTAGTCGACAGACCAAAGTATCCCATACCTTCACCCATACGCTTGCGTGGGATAATATCGGATACCATCGTTGGAAAAGTAGTACTGTACATCCCAAATCCAAATCCAAAAATAACACGCATCACCAATAATAAAATAATAGTAGCACTAAAATAGTATCCAATCGTACCTAGCAGTGCGATCAACAATCCACCAAACAAAATCACATTCCGTTTACCCAGTTCTAAGGCTCTTGCTGAAAATAAACGGGAAACGATCGCTGCTAATGCCATCAGACTTGTACATAGACTGACATAGAAGTCGCCTGCATTATAATGTTCACGCATGTATAAAGGTAAAGAAGATAAGATCATATGCAGATTAAGAAAAACAAGTAAGTTACATGCAGTTAAAATTAAAAATTCTTTCGTCCAAAGACGAGAAGGGGCGTCTGCATCTATATCTGCTATCTCTGTTAACGGTTGATCCTGTTGGGATGGAAGGCTGTCTTTTGATAAAAGGTTCTCTTTGTTAGTATGCTCCATAGTCTATATTTCTCTCCATTTCTTTTGCCAATCCTAATTCTTGTGACGTGGTACTTCAGGTGTATCTTCGGCATGAGGTTCTAGCTTATTGCGTAATAAATGCAGTAAATGATGAAGTTCTTTGAATTGCTCAGGTGTAAGTAAATTCGTTAAGTCTTGATTATGTTTTTGTTCAATCGCATAGATTTTTTCCATTAATTCACGCCCGGCAGGCAGAGGATAGACAAGAAAAGCTCTACGATCTTGAGGGTCCATTTCTTTACGAATTAGATTTTTGCGGTGCAATACATCCAATATACGAGCTGTAGTCGGTTGATCTTTGAACACATGCGAAGCTAGTTCTTTCTGATTCATACCTTCTTGCGCACAGACATAATACAATACACTCCATTGTTCAGGTGTAATATCATGTTCTTTCAAATGATAAGCCAAAGACTGACTGACTTTACGATAAGTGGTTCCTAACACAAACCCGATCGATTCTAATTCTTGCACGATATACCCACTCCTTAGCGCTTGGAACTAAAAGCGCAATTTTTTCTGGCTGAATAAGAAAGTGATTTGTACGAAGTTAAATATCTTACTTTTCATTGGGTAAAGGCATCATTCAATATAGATGTTATAACAATTATATCTAAGACAATTAAAATTTGCAATAAAAAAGCAGGAATCCGAAGATCCCTGCTTATAAAGTATAATCACTTATACTTGGATGACTTATTTAGTTCCAGCTTCTTCTTTAACTTCTTCTTTAGCTTGAGGAACAGATTCCCAGTCTTTCAAGAAACGTTCGATACCACTGTCAGTCAATGGGTGTTTCCATAGAACTGGAACCAAAGTACCTGGAATAGTAGCGATGTGAGCACCAGCAAGAGCAGCTGCTTCTACATGACCTACATTACGGATACTTGCAGCGATAATTTCTGATTTCAAACCATAAGTGTCTAAGATTGAACGAAGATCGCGAATCAATTTCATACCATCAACAGCGATATCATCTAGACGACCTACGAATGGGCTGATGAATGTAGCGCCAGCTTTAGCTGCCATCAAACCTTGTGCTGCGGAGAAGATCAAAGTTACGTTTGTTTTGATACCTTCTTTAGAAAGTTGGTTACAAGCGTACAATCCTTCTTCAGTCATAGGCAATTTGATAACAACGTTTGGTGCCCATTTTGCGATTTCGTGAGCTTCTTTTAACATACCTTCAGCATCAAGGCTTACAACCTCTGCGCTTACTGGTCCGTCGATAATCGCACAAATTTCGTCGATTACATCTTTAAATACACGACCTTCTTTAGCGATCAATGAAGGGTTAGTTGTTACACCATCTACGATTCCCAAACGTGAAATACGTTTGATTTCTTCAAGGTTACCTGTGTCTAAGAAAAATTTCATTTCTCTTTTCCTCCTCGTAAAATTCTATAATTTGTAAAACGTTAGGCATCCAGCTGCAATTTGTAACATGTATCTACAACACGCCTAGAAATAAACACCTATCATTCTATTAACCAAAATGATCGATATGTACACTTTTAAGCGATTGTTTATTATCCAAGACAAATTGCTGAAAAACAATGTCTATGTATCATTTTTACCATATTTAAAGGATTCACACAACTCTACGTTTTGGTTTTGGAGGGAATTAGAGGTGAACCAAAGACAAACCCAAATCGATATGTTGATTTAAAAAATATGAATAGACCATATATAGTATAAAAATGACCTTATTATTGTCAAAATGAGACTTTCAAAAGAATAAAAAATATTTTTTAAAATGATAGATTCATTCTTAAATATACAATGATTATCAATAATGCTATTCACAAACAACTTCAAAATGACGAAATTAAATTATGAACAATTTATAGTATGAGGAGTGAATCACTTGTCTAATGAGTCTTCAAATCAAATAAATAATAATGGCAATTATGAAATTTCAGGTCATGGATCAATCAGCATTGTAGATATGATGGTTATCTGTATGCAATATTTCGAAAAAATTGTAGGTAACGATATTATGTTAGGTGTATGTGACTTGAAAGAGTTTAAATATTATCGTCCTGCTAAAGAATTGGATCTTGGTTTGCGTCCAGGTACACCGATCTCGCCAGACGATAATAATTTACGTGCAGCATTGGTAGATGGAATATCTTCTGTGAGTCGTGTACCTGCTTCTGCGTATGGATTTGAATTGGATGCGGCTTCGGTTCCAATTAAAGACGCAAATGGTAAAGTGATCGGTGCTTTGGCAACAGCGTATACATTGCAGCATAATGAGCTGTTAGGTAATTTCACAGTTGATCTGGAAACGATCAGTGCACAGTTAAGTGATATGGTTCAGACAATCGCTGCTCAATCACAGCAATTATCGGCAACCACAACAGATATTCAGTCCAACACCCGTCAAGCAGTTGAAAATTCTAAAGATGTGAATAAAGTCGCTGGCTTTATCCGTGAAATTTCAGAGCAGACCAACTTGTTAGGTCTGAATGCAGCGATTGAAGCAGCCCGTGTAGGAGAAGCAGGAGCAGGGTTTGGTGTCGTAGCGTCTGAAGTACGCAAATTGTCTGTCGATACGAAGCAAGCGACACAAAATATCGAGAAATCATTATCCAGTGTGCAACAATCGATTCAATATATGGAACAAGAAATTTCAGCAATTGCTACGTCTTCTCATGAACAAGCACACTTAGTGAATGAATTTAGTGAAGTGGTAGATAGTTTAACTCAAATGAGTCATAAATTTAAAAAGTTTACTGATGAATTTTTGCAATCCCGTCTGTAAAATATAGATATGTTCACATAGCAGTTTCTTGAGTATCATCAAGAGACTGCTATTTTTTTGGTTATTCTTAAATATGGGTAATGATAAAAGAATCTAGTCAATGAAAGGAAGAAGCTAATTTATGAGTGCTATATTTCGCAACGATTGGGCAGATGTACTAGAAGATGAACTGCAAAAGCCTTATTATTTGGAACTTCGTCAATTTCTAGCGCAAGAATATCGGACAGCAACGATCTATCCAGATATGTATGATATTTTTAACGCACTGCATTACACTTCATTAGAATCAACTCGGGTCGTTATTTTGGGTCAAGATCCTTATCATGGTCCAGGGCAAGCACACGGGTTAAGCTTTTCAGTCAAGCCAGGCGTATCGATTCCACCTTCGTTACATAATATTTATCAAGAGTTACATGATGATCTAGGGTGTGCTATCCCTAAGCATGGTTCATTGATCCATTGGGCAGAACAAGGAGTTTTATTATTGAATGCTGTACTGACAGTCAGACGTGGACAAGCGGCTTCGCATCAGAATCAAGGATGGGAGACATTTACAGATCGTGTGATAGAAGCTGTAAATGAACGTGAGACACCTGCTGTGTTTATTCTGTGGGGAAGCCATGCACAGCGTAAAGGAGCAGCCATCGACCGCAGTAAGCACCATGTGATTACCTCTACGCATCCCAGTCCTTTTTCAGCACACAAAGGATTTATGGGGAGTAAGCCATTTAGCCATACGAATCAATTTTTGGAATCACAAGGGATGGAACCAATCGATTGGTGTATAAAGGATTGATTTGCAGAGCATGTAAGCGTTACAATCATAGAGGTTGATCTTTAGCAGAATGATGCTAATCTGTCCTACTATTTTACAGATGATTTGATCCAAAGGAGGATTTTGTCGAGTGGAATACCGTGTAGAGAAAGATACAATAGGCGAAATTAATGTACCTGCTGATAAATTATGGGGTGCACAAACACAGCGCAGTAAAGAAAACTTCAAAATTGGTCAAGAAAAAATGCCGAAGCAAGTGGTCTATGCATTTGCTTTGCTCAAAAAAAGCGCAGCACTGGTCAATCAACAATTAGGTAAATTATCCGCTGATAAAGCACAAGCTATCGCTCAAGCCGCAGATGAGATTCTAACAGGTCAATGGGATGAACACTTCCCGTTAGTTGTCTGGCAGACAGGAAGCGGTACACAATCCAATATGAACGTCAATGAAGTGATTGCACATCGTGGTAATCAGTGGCTTGAAGAACAAGGCAAAACAGATCGTCTACATCCGAATGATGATGTGAATATGTCGCAAAGTTCGAATGATACTTTTCCAACAGCATTACATGTAGCTGGTGTATTGGCTGTAGAAGATCATTTGATTCCTGCGATTGCTAAGCTTCAACAGACGTTTACACAGAAATCAGAAGAGTTCAAAGATTTGATCAAAATTGGACGTACTCATTTGCAAGATGCAACGCCACTTACACTGGGACAAGAGATCAGTGGATGGGAAGCGATGCTGGCGAAAAGTACACGCATGATTACACATAGTGTAGAAGAAATGAAAGAACTTGCTATCGGAGGCACAGCTGTCGGAACAGGAATTAATGCACATCCTGATTTTGGACGACTAACTTCTGAGAAAATTTCAGAATTAACAGGCAAATCATTTGTGACGGCTCCAAATAAATTCCATGCGTTAACAAGCCATGATGAAGTGGTCTATGTACACGGCGCTGTCAAAGCACTAGCGGCTGATCTGATGAAGATTGCTAATGATGTGCGCTGGTTAGCAAGCGGACCTCGTAGCGGTCTAGGCGAGCTTACAATCCCTGCTAATGAACCGGGTAGTTCAATTATGCCGGGTAAAGTCAATCCTACTCAATCCGAAGCGATGACGATGGTCGTTACGCAGGTGATGGGGAATGATGCAGCGATCGGTTTTGCGGCAAGTCAAGGGAACTTTGAATTGAATGTATTTAAGCCGGTAATTATTTATAATTTCCTCCAATCGGTTCAATTACTTGGTGATGCATTGATTTCATTCAATGATCATTGTGCTGTAGGCATTGAAGCGAATGTTGATCAGATTAAACATAACTTGGACAATTCATTAATGCTTGTAACTGCACTAAACCCACATATTGGTTATGAAAATGCAGCGAAAATTGCCAAGCATGCACATCAAGAAGGGCTGTCTTTGAAAGAAGCTGTATTACAAAGTGGATTGTTGACGGAAGAAGAATTCGACAAATATGTTGATCCTTCTCAAATGATTCATCCCAAAGCGTAATTGCTAGAGTGAGCGAAAGCAGATCGTGAACTACAGTATTGTATAATAAAATGATTCGACGAAGCCTTTTTCAAGTGATTTCTGAATTCATCTTCAGAGTTACAAGAAAAGGCTTTTTTCTGTTGAGCGATAGGGTGCAATAGATGCGTAAGCTTTAGTTCGTATCCCAATTATCAGCGTAATTGTGAATACATTCGATACCGTTTGAATTTTATAGACACAGATTCGCCATAAATACTTGCCAAGTGAAATTGAATAAGCTACAATATCGTTACAAAGTTAATTGATAATAATTATCATTATCAATCGAACACTAAAAAATTGAGATTAAGGAGGGCCCGTGTGAATATATTATCGGATTGCCTCTCACAACTGACAGAACATCTTCGTGGTGATTCATCAGTGAAAGGGCTATTGATTACTGGTTCGGTCGCTTATGGATATTCTTCACCTCATTCAGATATGAATATTATGATTATTGTTTCAGATCAAGAATTTGAAGACCGTTTCCAATCCGGTTCATTGCATTATGATGGAGCCGAATGTAAGGTAGGACGTTCTTTGCAAAATATAGATGGCAAATACATTAGTATGGCGTATTTGGAGAAAGTAGCTCGCTGTGGTAGTGAACCTGCACGGTTTGCTTTTCTAGGTGCTATTGTCGTATTCTCAGATATTCCAGAACTGCGGGATGTATTAAATACGATCACAGAATATCCTATGTCTCTGAAGCAAAATAATATCCATCGGTTTTATGCTCAATTTGAAGCATGGTATGGAGAATGCAAACAAGCGTTGAAGCGTGATGATACGTACTTGCTACATCAAGCAGTGATGAATATGGCGCTATTCGGTGGCCGTATGGTGCTTGCACATAATGAAATGTTGTATCCCGGACATAAGTGGATGATGCGTGTACTAGACAGTGTGAGAGAGAAGCCTGAGCGGTTACGTGAACAGATTCAATCGTTGATGTCTGAACCGAAAGAAGCTGTGATTGAGCAATTTTACCGTCATATTACCGAGTTTCGTAATTGGGGAATTGGTGAGATGAAATGGGCAGACTATGTCATTCGAGATAGTGAGCTTCATTGGATGCAAGGTAGCTTGCCTGTCGCTGAACTTTAGACGTTTGTTCTAGCGAAACAATAAAAGAACAAAATAAAAGCGTCGTGTCTCTGGCTGAGAACGGCGCTTTTATTTTTGGATGAGCACAGGTATAAAACCGTGGCTATTTGGATGCATATTATTATCTGATGTGGATCATCACAATACTATATGAATAGTGTAGGTTGTAGTAGATATAAGCTGCGTCATCTAGTGCAAAACAGGGACAAAGTATTCTCTATATGAACATGCCAGCTTTTCAAGGGAAAGTGGACATGGGATCATTACTTAGAAGCAAGAATAGAAGCTTTACCTAATAAATGCTGGAAGCTGATCATACCGTTACCATACAGATTGTCTTGACCTGCTGCTCCCAAATCAATACTGCCTTGGTTTAGAGCCTGACGAATCTGTGCATTAGTGCTACCTGGATAAGCTTGTTTGAGAATAGCAGCCATACCTGTTACAAATGGAGCAGCAACCGATGTACCACTACGAAGCTCATATTTACCGTTACTAGATGTACTCACAATATCTACACCTGGTGCTGTAAGTTCGATATCAGAACCGCTAGAAGAGAAATCAGCACGTTGTAGATTGTCGTCTATAGCAGCTACAGCGATCACATGACTAGATTTAGCTGGATATTGAACCGTATCTGTTGCTGCACTAGCTGTACCTTTATTACCAGCAGCTGCGATAAGCAAGATGCCATTTTGATCAGCAGAAGCAAGTACTTGTTCAACCGCTGGAGAATCTTCTGGAAAAGCGATCGACATGTTAACAATGTCCATATGGTTCTGAATAGCCCAGTCTACACCTTTAGCTAAATCTTCTGTTGAACCATTACCTTTGCTATCCAAAATTTTGACTGCGTAGATTTGAGCGTCTGGTGCTTCACCTACAAGACCTTTACCATTCGATTGAGCGCCAATCACGCCTGCTACAAATGTTCCGTGTCCATTATCATCTGCATAAGATTGAGTGTAACCCACTTCAGATACACCACCAGCGATATTCAATTCAGAGTGAGCAGAAATTCCTGTATCTAAAATAGCGATTTTTACACCTTTACCTGTGTAACCACTATCAGAAGCCATTTGAGCATCAATAGTACCGTATCCCCATGAAGCTTGTTCATTTCCTTTTACATTTACTGTTTTGATATTTCCACCAAAAGCTTGAGCAGCCGAAGTATAGGTTGTATTTTGTTCGATACTTGTAATGCCTGATTGTGTAGCAAGATCATTCTTTTGATCATTTGTAAGATTGACAGCAACCATATTTAGATGGTTAAATGCGTGAAGATCATTAGTAGATTGATCAGCTACTTGTGCAATCTGTTCTTTACCTTGATCGTTAGAATAAGAAACGATATAACGTTGAGTAGTTGTATCTGTAGTATTCATAGTTGGTACATATAGTGACAACGTAAGTGGAATAGCGATAGTGGCAATAAGTGCCGTTAATTTTAGTTTGGAGTTTTTAAAGTTCATTAGTCTTAGGTCTCCCTGCTTATTATAGGTATTAAGTATTATATATTTAACCATATTATACACTTTGAAACATATTAATACAATAATCGACAAAATAAATTTTGTTTTATTTTGTCTTAATATGTCGTATTATGTATTATTTATATCGGTACGATTTTGAGAAAGTTTATAGTTTTCAATTAAGTTGTGCAAAATATTTCAAAAAAATAAAAGACCCGTTCAATAAACCGGGTCTTTTACCTAATTATTTAGACGCTTATTTTTATCATTTTATCTATTCATATCACTAGAAATCATTTCATCGACAGTGACATCAGCTACATCACGTACAGGTGCAGTAGGGAAGTAACCGATACTTGATGCATAACTCAACATAGCTGATATAAATTCATAATCAGGTTTGGGGCAGAATACTTCTTGTTGCTCTAACAACTTGGCAGTCTCAGGATTAGCGAGTCGGTAAGGAGAATCTTTAGCGCCATCACCATCTAATTGACCCATTGCTAACAAAAGAGCATCTGCTTGCTTCTCGATAGAAGAATCTAACAGCCATTCAGCATATTCTTTAGCTGGTAAAACATCAATCGAATATCCAAACGTTTGGATCATTGCAATCAAGTCATCGTAGTGAACTTGTTGTGGGTTACAGATATGGAACATTTGACCTGCTGTATCCGGTTGAAGCGCCAGATGAATAATTGAACGACCTGCATAATCTATCGGTGTAAAGTCCATCCATTGATTTGCAGCAGGGGCTTTACCTAATAACAGCATCGCTTTGATCATACGATACATTGCATTACTGTCTATATTACGTTGGAAGCGACCAGTTACCGATTGGCTAGATAAGTTACCTGCGCGATAGATATTGACAGGGATACCACGTTCTCCAGCTGCAAATATTAATTTTTCTGCTTCTAGCTTGCTGTTAGTGTACATATTTTCAGTTTGAAGATCGTCAGCAAGGATGCCGGTTTGTTTTACTTGATCCCATTTGCCTTCTAATGATAAATCTTCAGGAATGCCCATCGTAGAAATATGATGGAAGCGAATGCCTTGACGTGTACTAGCGATCGCTAGTAATTCTGCTGTTGAATAAATATTAGATTTGGCAAATTGTTCTGTATCCCCGAAATGTCGAACATCTGCTGCACTATGGATAATCGCATCAATATGCTCTGTAATCATTTCATAATCGCTATCGCTAAGACCTAGATGCTTACTTTCTAGATCGCCTTCTACAGCAGTTACACGTTTTTCAAAGTCACGTAATACTTCTTGTCCGAAATACAGTTCCATTGTGCCTTTGAGACGTTCTATACTAGCTGCACTACCTGTTTTACGTACAAGGGCATAGATGTGAGCATCACTTTGTTGCAAAAGCTCATACAGCAAGTGTGATCCTAGATATCCTGTAGCGCCTGTTAATAAAACATGAGTGGTGTTCAGCAATCCTGAATAACTGGTTTGAATACGAGCAGGGAACTCCACCAGATCAATAGTGTGTTCAATCGTTGGGCTTGTTGCTTCAATATTCATTTTATCGTCTAACTGAAGAGCATATTCGGCTAACTGGATAATCGTTTTGTAAGCGAACAGATCCGCTATTTTGAGATTAGGAAATTGTGGTTTTAACAATGTAAGAACATGGAGTACTTTCAGAGAATCTCCGCCAATTTCAAAAAAGTCATCGTGAATACCTATTTGTTGCTTATTTAAAACGCCTGACCATGCATCTGCTATCCATTGTTGTGTTTCGTTTTGTGGAGCGACATAATCGGTAGCTGTTTCTTGCATTTCGATATGATCATAAGCAATCAATTTTTTGCGTTCTGCTTTGCCTGTTGGAGAGATAGGAATCTCGTCTAACTGACATACAAATCTAGGTACAAAATAAGAAGGCAGTCGATCAGACAAAAATTGCTTAATCGCAGCTGGAGATAATGCTGTACCATCAATCGTTGTAAAGTAAGCGACTAGCATATTTTGACCGGTTTCATCTACTTTAGGAACCACAACAGCATCTTGCATATTCGGATATTTGTTCAGGCTATCTTCAATTTCACCGATTTCGATACGATGACCTCGAATTTTAATCTGAGAATCGCGTCTACCTACATATTCAATCGTACCATCTGCCAACAATTTAGCTAAGTCACCCGAACGATAGATTTTTTCACCATTACCGGATGGGTCTGGCATAAAGGCTGCGGCTGTTTTTTCAGGTTGATCCAGATAACCATGAGCAATACCTACAGTTGAAATATAAATTTCTCCAGGAACGCCTACAGGAGAGAGCATTTGAAATTCGTTCATGATATAGACTTTATAGTTATCAATAGGGCGTCCAATAGGAACATTTACAACATCTTCACTAAGTGTAGTATCTACTTTATGCATAGTTGCACAAACCGTACATTCAGTAGGGCCATAGGCATTGACCACTTCAATTGGTTTGCCTATTTTCTGTTGGAATGTCCGTACACGTTTGCCATACAATGCTTCTCCAGCAGCAGCAATCAATTTGAGACTGGCTAATCTGGCATAACCTTCGTCAGACAAATAAGCAGATAATTGATTAAAGAATACAGTAGGTAAAGCTGTTACAATTGTTGTTTGTGTACGCTCAATGGCAATTGCAAATTCTTCGATAGACACTCTTTCTTCAGCATCTAATAAGAATAAATGTGCACCATGGAAAAGGGCAGCAATTGTTTCCCAGACAGAGCCGTCAAAGCTATAAGTAGCAAACTGAGTCATCACATCTTGAGAAGTTACATTAAATTCTCTTTGCAAAATTTCGCCTAAGTTGACTACGCCACGATGAGCAACCAATGTACCTTTAGGCTTACCTGTAGAACCAGACGTATAAATAACATAAGCTAGATCATCAGGTAATACAGTAATATTCGGATTGACCAAAAATGCTGGATCAGATGTTAAGTTCAGATATTCAATATCAAGGATGCCTCGTAATGTGGTAATACCTTCAGTCAGTTGAAGAACTTTATTATTGTATTTGTGCTGAATCAATACAAAAGCAGATTGGGTATCTTGTACAATATAGTGATTGCGTTCATCAGGATGGGAAGGATCTACAGGTACATAGACACCGCCAGCTTTCATAATACCTAGTAAGCTGATCACACTGTCCAGACTGCGATCAATATACATCGTTACAAATTCACCCTGTTGCAATCCTTGTCTTAACAACAAATGTGCAACTTGGTTAGCACGCTGATTCAACTCTTCATACGTATATTCTGTCCCTTGAAAAGAAATAGCAGTATGTTGAGGGTATTTATTTACAGCAGCTTCAAAAGCGCCATGATACGTTTGTTGATTTTGATAAGGGAAAGCAGTGTTATTCATTTCTTGATAGATCGCGTGGTCTTGAGCATTTAATATATCAATAGAACCAATAGCAAGTGCTGTATTATCTAATAATCCTTCTAACAAACGGATATAATAATCCGCAAAGCGTTCAATCGTTGCTGCTGTTAGTAAAGAATCGTTATATTCAATCGCAATAGAGAGTGAGGTGGCATGAGCTTCTAATGTCCAGTTCATGACTTGTCCAGGTTGTGCAGGAATCTGCTGTCCAAAATGAAAAACCGTTTCGCTTTTTACAGGAGATGTAGCTGGGCTTGCATCGAGTTGTGAAGCAACATAGTCGACTAAAGACTGAAAATAAGGATAATCTTCGATAGAAAGAGAAAAAGGGAAAAGTCCAGTTGTTGATCCAGATACTGCATGAATCTCGTGTTCCCCCGAGATTCGATAAAGCCATCCAAGGTAAGCAGAAAACAGAACAGCTTGACGCTCAATAGGATTGACTAATGTCCCGATGTATAAAGCAATTTTGGCACCTAGGTCAAAACGATAAACAGCAAACGTATCTTTCTGTTGTTGTCTTGCTTGATCTAGTGGAATTTGCAAAGCAGGTAATTGAATATATTCGTTAGGTGTAAAGGCATTTTCCGACAGTGACATAGAACATCTCTCCTTTGAAGTTGATCGCTGTAATGGTAGATATGAGAAAAGAGTAAGCGATATATGTGAATTAAATGTGATCTAATGATGAAATAAAATATATAATTTTCTTAAAATAAAGATATTAGGATAGAAAGTGAATGCCGTCCACAAGTTCTGTGGAAGGCATTCTTCCCTAAATCAGATTAATCTATTTTACGTACATGGAAATGAGAGATCAATTCTTGAAGTTGTTCAGCCATTGTTGAAAGTTGGTTAGCTGCATCTGTTGTCGAGATAATCGAAGATTTTTGACCTTCAACGTGCTGAGATACTTTAGCGCTATTTTCTGCTGCAACACTTGCTGTTGTTTTAAGGTTCTCTGTAGTTGCTGTCATTTCTTCTGTACCTGCTGAGATTTCTTGAGTAGCACTAGAAATATCTTGAATTTGCTCGGTTACTTGTTTAGTTACAGATTGAATTTCGGCAAACAGTTTGCCAGTTTGGTCAGCAATAGATAGACCATATTCCACTTCTTCTGTTCCTTTTTTCATTGCAGTTACTGCATTTTGGATCTCTGTTTGAATCTCAGTGATTAAAGTACTGATCTGGTTCGCAGATTGAGCAGATTGTTCTGCAAGGTTACGAACTTCTCCAGCAACCACTGCAAATCCACGTCCATGTTCACCTACACGTGCTGCTTCAATCGATGCATTCAAAGCAAGCAAGTTAGTCTGACCGGAGATTCCTGTAATAATACCTAGAATATTACCGATTTCTTGTGAACGACTTTCAAGCAATTCAACTGCTTTGGAAGTATCATGTACAGAACGAGAGATCAATGTCATTTGTTCTGTGACTTGGTTAACGACTTTATTACCTTCTACTGATTTTTGCTCCATTGAATACGCTTGGTCTGCTACGTTCGAAGAGTTGTTAGCAATCGTATGAATAACGGTTGAAATTTCTCCCATTGCTTTAGCTGTATCTTCAGTAGCTTCTTCTTGATATTTCATACCATTAGCAATGTCTTGAATATTGCTAATCAATGTTAATGAACGCTCGCTATTGTCAGATGAAGTATCCATTAGCATTTTGGCAGATTCAGTAACTTGTTGAGAAGCAGATTGTACATTCACGATAACACTGTTCATTTTTTCAACCATTTGGTTAAATTTGTGATTGATAATCCCTAGATCATCTTTACCTGTTTTGATATGAATATCTAGATTACCTTTACTTACATCTTCAATTCCACGAATCAATTCGCGAAGAGGAGCTAGTGTTCTACGAACTACAAAGAATTGAAGTAAGAAGATAACGATAAGGAAGAGTACCATGATCGTAATACCACGTACTAACAATTGATTCAGACCTTCTGGTACAGCACTTGCATCTGCATCTACTCCAAAGTAAGCAACAACTTTACCGTCACCATTTTGAATAGGATACAAAATAGTCGTCCATAGTCCAAGATCATCGGTGTAGAAACTTGTAAATGTAGGTTGTTTCGTTTTGAGCATTTCTTGAATTCCGTTTACGATTTCAGTAGGTTGTTCGTACAAATATCCGATATCGATATTTCCCTGTTTTAAAGCTTCCATAACTTTAGTTGGCACAGCGATCAATGATGTTTTATTACCATCTGCCAATTCCGTCCCGAAAATGTAAGCTTGAGAAATGTTAGGATTATATTTGTTGATATTATCTAAGTAGCTACGGATTTCTGTTTGTTTAGCACCCTCATAACTTTTTTCAGCTACAAGTTTTTCAACATCAGCAAGAGTAATACCTTGTGCAAAAGTGTCGGTTACCGCTTGAACTTGACCATGAAGTTGATTGATTAAGATCGTTTTCTGGGTAAAATAACTGCTTACCAACAAGATGACTCCGATAAGTATGATACTAGCTGCTGAGATTAATAAATTTTTAGCGAAAAAAGATAGTCTACTGATTTTCTTCAATGCTCTCACTCCTATTTTTGGTTGGTGAATCTAAGGTTGCGTGACTCCCTATAAAGCTTATCGGTCAACGTAGTCAACAATCTAAGATTTTGTAGATGGATAAGGATTGTTGTGAGCCTGTTTGTTGACAACAATCAATAAGAAATAAAATGACAAATCAACTAATAGAGAACTAAGCAAATTAGGTATTTAGTATGACCCATAAATCGGCTTGTTTCGAATAATTTGTCGCTTTATTTCCATAAAGCTGTAAAAAATGGCACAGTAACACTCATTTCTATATGTCGGAATTTGTATTCCAATAATTTATAGTAGTTAGTAATTTTCTTTAACTTTATAAACATAGTTCTATAGAATTGAACCAAAAGACCTAAAAAATATTTAGAATTGTATAGTTTTTGTCATTTTTTGCAATAAGAAGGATAGAAATTAGAGAGGAATTGCTTTTGTAATTCTGAATACATTCAGATAAAATAGGATATAAGATGATTACGCATGATATTTTCCTAGCGGTTCATTAAGTACCCATTCAAGCATATTGGACATATCTTCGATACGAGCAAGTTGTTCATTGAGCGAGGTATAAGAAGCAGTTTCAGGCGTTAGACCCTCAAGGCGTGTCTGGATATTTCTTTTCTGCAATGTCAATTCGTTGAGTTTGGATTTGATCTGATTTTCGGTTCGCATAATAGTAAGCTCCTTTTAATTTGTGAATGTGTATAGTATGATGCTGAGAATATTCACCCGTATTCAGTATAGTGCAAATGTTACATGAAATCTATGGATGAGACTCATTCTGTTATTTCATATCCATAACATCGTATCCAATAAATTATTAGACTAAATAATGGAGTGAACAGGTCATGAATATCAAAAAGTTAGCGGCGGAGAAAGCAGTGGATTGGGTAGAAGAAGGGATGATGGTTGGTCTAGGCACAGGTTCTACAGCGGCTTATGCTATTGAAAAAATTGGTGAACGTGTGAAGCAAGGACTACATATACGTGCAGTAGCAACCTCTGTTCAATCAGAAAATCTAGCACGGGAGTGGTCTATACCCATCATTCCTTTTGCTGAAGTAGGAGAAATTGATCTTACAATTGATGGTGCAGATGAAGTCGATCCTAATCTTAACCTCATTAAAGGGGGCGGAGGCGCATTGCTACGTGAAAAAATCGTAGCCGCTCGAAGTCGTCAAGTGATGATCATTACAGGTGAAAATAAAGTGGTACAGAAACTGGGCGCTTTTCCTTTGCCTGTAGAAGTGGTTACTTTTGCTCATGAGTGGACGATTGAGAAATTAGCTAGCTTTGGATGCAAACCTGTATTGCGTCAAACGAAAGATGGCGATGTGTTCAAAACAGACAATGGCAACTATACAGTAGATTGTCATTTCGATGTGATTGAGGATGCAGCACGATTACATCATCAGTTGAATAATATTCCAGGTGTTGTAGATAATGGATTATTTATCAATATGGCTAGTGCAGTTGTTGTTGCTTATGAAAGTGGCGTTATCGAAGTATTACGTGCACCTGCTCGTCGTTCATAAATATAATAAAGCAAGCTAAAAACTAAAAGAAACTGTCTGATAGAGGAAGTGATCAGATGGTTGCTTTTAGTTTAACTGCTATCAGTACACTATATAATTTATAGTTGACAAAAGTGTATTTATATATTATCTTTAAATTAAGATTTATGAATTGATACTATTACAGTATCCAAATAAAAGGAGAGATTTCATCCATGTCTAAAGTTCTTTTTGTTAAAGCGAATAACCGTCCTGCTGATCAAGCAGTCAGCGTACAACTATACGAAGCATTCCTAAACAGCTACAAAACTTCTCATCCACAAGACGAAGTGGTAGAACTTGATTTATTTGCTGAAAATATTCCTTACTATGATGCATTTGTTCTAGGTGCTAACTTCAAAGCTTCTCAAGGTATGGAAGTATCTGCTGAAGAGCAAGCGGCTGTTGACCGTGTAAACAAATACTTAACTCAATTTTTGGGTGCTGATAAAGTGGTTATTGCATTCCCATTGTGGAACTTTGCTGTTCCTGCTGTATTGCATAGCTACTTCGACTACTTGTCTCAAGCTGGCAAAACGTTCAAATATACTGCTGAAGGTCCTGTAGGACTTGCTGGCGGTAAAAAAGTAATGTTGTTACACGCTAGTGGTGGCGTATATTCTGAAGGTCCTGGCGCTGATATCGAATTGGCTGTACGTTATGTACAAACATTTCTTGGCTTCTGGGGTATTACAGATGTTGAGAAATTCATCATCGAAGGTCACAACGCATTCCCGGATCGTTCACAACAAATCGTTGCTGATGGTCTTCAAAATGCAGCAACTGTTGCACAAAGCTTCTAATTTAAACGTATTTTATTGAAATAAAATCATAAAGCGTCTGCGTATATTTTTCTGAATTTAAATGAAAAACATCGCAGGCGCTATATGTTTAGAATATAACGATTATGATAGTTAGGAGGTTTCATAGATGAAACACTCGTCGATTCAACCGAATCCAGATATGGAAAATGATGAAGAAAAAGAATCTCTTCATTTGTTAATTATATTGTCACGCGCTTATCAGGCTGTGATGAATCAGGTGAATGATGATATTCAAAGTTATGGTCTGAACCCGACTGAATTTGGTGTATTGGACTTTTTGTATCACAGCGAGAATCCACAGCCATTGCAGAAAATAGGGCAAAAAGTACTGATTTCTAGCGGGAATATCACGTATGTGGTCGACAAGTTAGAAAAGAAAAATATGTTATGCCGTCGTGCTTGTGATAATGACCGTCGTGTTATTTTTGCAGAGCTAACTGAAGAAGGCAATCAATTTTTTGAGAGCATTTTTACAGGTCACAAACAAGCTATTATCAAAGCTACGCAAGGATTAAATCATGATGAGAAATTAGATATTATTCCATTACTCAAAAAGCTAGGATATGCTGCCGCGAACAAAGAAGTCTAATCAGTGATTATACCACTGATTAGGCTTTTTTTATTTGAAATTGATAAAACCTATCGTTTTGGTATGAATAATCGTTGACCTCTGTTCCAACAGAGAGTATATTAAATAAAAGTCACTTTTTGTCGCCTTATTAAATGGTCTAAAGTTCGTACCTTATACCATTCAAGTAGAACAATTAACAACTATATCCTCATTACTTTTTAAATCAGGAGGAAGACATGCGAACTTATTTTCCACAACAATTTGAGAAAGTTTCTCCTAAAAAAGTTAGTGATTTTATTTTCGACCAATTAGAAGAATCGATTATTTTAAAAGAATTACTACCTGAAGAACAACTTCCCAATGAACGAGATATGGCGGTTATGTTCAATGCTAGCCGATTAGCGGTACGTGAGGCTCTTTCTCGATTAGAAGAAGAAGGATTGATTGAAAAGCGTGTCGGGGCTAAAGGAGGAACCTTTGTTTTACCTTTAACGCTCAATTCTCATCATCGTCACCGTGAACAGATTGCGAGTAATTGGGAGTCATGGAGCAAAGTATTTGAATACCGTCTGATTATTGAACCAGAAGCTGCTTTTCTAGCTGCACAGCATATTCAAGCCGAACAGTTACATCAACTACAGCAGTATCTAGAGATGAGTATTGAACAAGATTGTTCACGCGAGTTATTTCGTGCGCTGGATGTGAAGTTTCACCTGATGATCGCCAAAGCATCTGATAATGCTTATTTTGAAAAAGCAGTACGAGAGATTCGTACCAAGATCAATCCTGCACTTGATCTTATGCCTTATAGTCAAGAAGTACGGGTACGCAATTCAGATAGCCATTTTGAATTGTTAGATGTACTGCGTGCACATGATGGGGAACGCTCTCGAATATTGATGCGTCAACATATTGAACAGTCTGCCTCTTCGATCTATCATCGAGTATTTGATCATGATATCCGAACTCAAGAAAAGGAGAGTGAATCCTTATGAATCATTCTGATCCGCAAGGGATACAAGTGAGACTGTCGCAGTTATTACCTGCTGCGCAGTCTATGCAAGAAAAATTAACCACATGGCGACGTGATCTACATAGACATCCTGAGATTGGTTATGAGGAAGTTCGAACCTCAGCGATTGTAGCAGAGCATTTACAAAGTCTAGGGCTTGAAGTGCAGACGGGTATAGGCAAAACAGGTGTTGTCGGACTGTTGCGTGGTATAGAACCCGGACCAACAATTGCACTTCGAGCAGATATGGATGCTTTACCGATACAAGATGCCAAAGATACGAGCTATGCTTCGCAAACCGCCGGTAAAGCTCATCTGTGCGGTCATGATGCACATACAACGATGTTAATGGGGGCAGCTCAATTACTAAGTAGTCTGGGTATACCCGCATCCGGTAATATCAAATTCGTTTTTCAACCGGCGGAAGAAGGGCTAGCCGGAGCCGATGCCATGATCAAAGATGGGGTACTGGAGCATCCTCATGTGGATGCAATGACAGGCTTACATGTTTATCCGAGTTTGCAGATCGGTGAAGTATCTGTTTGTAAAGGAGTCGCTTTTGCTTCAGCTGACTTTTTCACACTTCGTATTATTGGTAAAGGAGGACATGGAGCACGTCCGCATGAAGGTATTGATGCGATAGCCGTATCAGCGCAAGTCATTTCTGCCCTGCAACATGTTACCAGTCGAATGATCGATCCATTAGAAACAGCTGTTGTCAGTATCGGACAGATTCGAGGAGGAACAATGGCAGCTGCGATTGCTTCTGAAGTTGAAATGGTAGGCACAGTACGCACATTATCTGCGGATATCCGTCAGCAAATGCCTACGAAGATTAAGCAGGTTATTGAAGGGATTGTAGGTTCCTTTGGAGCTGATTACGAACTCGATTACCACATGAATTATCCTGTCGTCAAAAATGATAATCAAATGGTTGATTTTTTGACTGCTACTTGCGATCTGATGGCAGAAGGGCCGGAGTGGCAATATACTCGACCTTCTACAGGTGGCGAAGACTTTGCTTTTTATGCTGAACAAGTACCTGCTGTGTTTTTCCGTTTAGGGACAAGTAATGGACAACCTGAGACTTCATATCCATTGCATCATCCCATGTTCGATCTTGATGAATCTGCACTTCCTTATGGTGTAGCGATGTTGTCTGCTATGGCATTACATTATTTGGATCAACCGATCCGTCACACGCATCAATAAAAAAAGTACGATTTAAAAGGGTGGAGTGGAGAAAATGAAAACAAAATCATGGATAACCAGTGGATTATTATTGTTAGTAGTCGCGATTGTATTAGCAGGGTGTGGTAATAGCAAAGAATCATCTACAGATTCAGCTACGAATAGCAAAATATTAACGATCGGGAATGCGACTGATATTGAAAGCTTTGATCCACATAACAATAACAATACCTCTAGTGAAGCTGTACTGGTCAATATGTTCGATTATTTAGTCAAAAATGATAATGAACAAAAGAAAGTGCCGGTGCTGGCTACTTCATGGGAACAAGTAAACGATACAACATGGAGATTCAAGCTACGTGAAGGCGTTACTTTCCATAATGGTGATCCGTTCACAGCGGCAGATGTGAAATACACGATTGATCGTGTAGCCAAAGATAGTGCGCTCAAACAAAACTCGTATTTCAAATCTATTAAAGAAGTAAAAGTAGTCGATGATTACACCGTTGATATGATCACAGATGGTCCTGATCCACTATTATTAAATCGTTTGTCCAAAATGGGAGCAGGCATTCTACCTTCAAAATATATCAAAGAAAAAGGAATCGATGCTTTTCTTAAAAGTCCAGTCGGGACAGGTCCTTACAAGTTCAGCAAATGGACAAAAGATGACCGTGTAGAACTGGTCAAAAACGATAAGTATTTTGGAGAAGCACCTAAATGGGATACGGTTGTGTTCCGCTCAATCCCTGAAGCTTCTACCCGTGTATCTGAATTGTTAGCAGGAGGCATTGATATTGCTTCAGGTATTCCTTCTACTGATGTAGAACGTATTCAGAGCGAAGAAGGCAAACAAATCGTTAAAGCTCCAATCCAACGTGTACTTCAATTAATTTTGCGTGAAACAGAAGGTACAGTCACAGCTGATCCGAAAGTACGTGAAGCAATTGACTTGGCGATTGACAAGCAAGGGATTGTAGACAGTATTGCAGGTGGAGCAGGGATTGTGACTCGTACATCTGTTACACCGGGTAACTTTGGAGCAGATCCTTCACTATACAAACAGACATTATACGATCCAGCCAAAGCGAAGCAATTATTACAAGAATCCGGTCATACAGGAGCAGAACTGAATATGACGGTCTCTTCTCAATACAAAGAATATGCTGAAGTGGTAGCGGCTATGCTGAATGAAGCAGGGTTTAAAGCGAATCTTGAAGTGCTAGAACCAAGTGCTTTTAGTGAACGATACAGTTCCAAATCATTCAAAGAAATTTTTATGATCGGCATAGGTAATTCATTATTTGACGCATCCAATAACTATAATCGTTATCTCAAAACAGAAGCAGCAGGGGAAACGGATTATAACAATCCTAAAGTTGAAAAGTTATTACAAGATGCGCTTGTAAATATGGATCCAGCATCACGTGAAAAACAATATCAAGAGGTACAACAGATTTTGGCAGAAGATCGCCCAGCAGTGTATTTGTTCCAAATGGAAGGAATTTATGGAGCAGATAACCGTGTGAAATTTACGCCAAGAAGTGATGAAATGTTCTATGCAGATGATATTACACCTGTGAATGGATAAACAAATTAAAGCAGGGATAGCCATATGTCTTCCCTGCTTTTTGTTATAAAAATCGGCAAAAGTTCAGTATATACGGTGTACGGAGGTGATTGGATTGAAAGGCTATATTATAAAGTCACTGCTTCAGGTGATTCCGGTATTGCTACTGGTATCGTTAATTGTATTTATTTTAGTGCGGGTGACCGGTGATCCTGTAGCGTTAATGTTACCTGAAACGGCTACAGCAGAAGATCGCGCTGTGCTTACAGAGGCACTCGGATTGGATCAACCACTGTATAAGCAATACATCACATTTCTAGGAAGTGCATTGCAAGGAGATTTTGGGACTTCTTTTCGTTATGGAGAATCTGCTTTACCACTGGTTTTAGAACGATTACCCGCTAGCTTTGAGTTGGCGGTAGCAGCGATGATTTTTGCGATTATTATGGCGATTCCACTCGGTATTTTGTCTGCGGTCAAGCGTAATACATTTACCGACTTATTGATATCAGGTATTTCTGTGATTGGCAAAGCAATGCCTAACTTTTGGATGGGGATTATGCTAATTTTATTCTTTTCAGTAATGTTAGGTGCTTTACCTGTCTCCGGTAGAGGAGGAATAGAGCATTTGTTATTGCCTGCTTTTACTCTGGGGATTGGAATTGGTGCACAGATGACCCGCTTGGTGCGTTCCAGTATGCTTGAAATTCTAAATCAGGATTATATTTTGACTGCGAAGAGTAAAGGGTTACGTCCATTTGTTATTATTATGAAGCATGCTTTTCGTAATGGCTTAATTCCTGTTGTCACGATTGTAGGATTGCAATTTACCAGTCTGATCGGTGGCACATTGATTACTGAAACCGTATTTGCTTGGCCAGGACTAGGGCAATTGTTAGTAACAGCAGTAAACACGCATGATATGGCGATTGTACAGGCTTCTGTATTTGTGATCGCATTGATTGTCATTATAGGAAATCTATTGACTGATATTTCGTATCGCCTGCTTGATCCTCGTATTAGATACAGTTGATCAGGAACCAATCGGCAGAAAGGATGGGGTAGACATGCCTGATCAAGGAATGATCCGTCAGTTATTAAAAAGTAAAACTGGCACATTAGGATTGCTGATTATTGTAGCGGTTGTATTGTGTGCTTTATTTGCACCGTGGTTAGCGAGTCATGATCCAGCTTCGGTTGCTCCGTTAAAAAGACTCAAGCCACCGGTATGGTTAGATGGAGGCGAGTCGACTTACTGGTTAGGCACAGATAATCTAGGTCGTGATATCTGGAGCCGAATTGTATATGGAGCTCGGGTATCCTTAATTGTTGGTGTAGGAGCAGTATTGGTGTCCGGCATGATCGGAGCTGTACTGGGATTATTATCTGGATATTATGGGAAATGGATTAATGCCATTATTATGCGGGTTGCAGATTCTTTTCTAGCGATTCCTTCGATATTATTAGCATTGGTTGTATTAGCTGTAACTCAGCCGGGATTGATCACTTTGATTATCGTGATTGGATTAACCAACTGGGTATCGTATGCAAGAGTCATTCGTAGTGAAGTATTAAGTCTTAAAGAACGTGATTTTGTCAAAGCGGCACAATCGGCAGGCGCAGGGCAAGGTCGCTTAATTTTCCATCATATTTTACCAAATGTGATGTCATCGTTGATCGTTATTTCCAGTATGAATGTAGCGACAACGATTCTAATGGAAGCATCGCTAAGCTTTCTCGGATTAGGGATTAAGCCACCAGATGTATCATGGGGCGGGATGCTGAGTGATGGCAGACAGTATATTGCAACCAGTTGGTGGGTCGCTACTTTTCCAGGATTGGCGATTACATTTACAGTATTGGGAGTTATCTTTCTTGGAGATTGGTTGCGGGATAAATTAGATCCTCGAATTACAAATGATCAATCGTAAAGACCCTTGCCAATATCAATATAACGATCCCTATAACAATTATGAAGTATAGATAAGAACGTGATAAGTGAAGGAGACTATGGTGATGAGTAAAAAGACGATACAACCAGAAGATTTGTACGATTATCAATGGGTAAGCGATCCTTCTATTCATCCAGATGGATCTATAGCTTATATGCATAAAATCATTGATCGTGAACATAATCAGTACAAAACGCATATTTATTATATTTCAGCAGACCGTAAACACACCAAAAGGATCACTGATGGCGATTATGATACAGCGCCTAGCTGGTCACCAGATGGACGATATCTAGCTTTTATTCGTAAAATCGATAAAAAACCTCAATTGTGGATACTGGATTATACCTCTGGATCTATGACTCCATATAGTAAGCTGGAACGTGGTATTGGATTCTTCCGTTGGTCACCAGATGGACGTTCTATAATTATGACTAGCCGAGTACTAGGTGAATATGAAAAGCAAGCTCATTTACCTGATCGTGGACATATTGTAGAGCGAACGACGCCCAAAGCAGAAGGTTCTGGATTATGGAATGGAACGTACCAACATTTATTTTTATTAGAATTACAACATCGTCAAATAAAGCAATTAACAAGCGGTGAATTTGATGCTTCTTATCCTGTCTGGTCACCGGATGGAACCGAAATTAGTTACCTTGCTCAAAAAAAACCTTCTATTATATATAGCGATATGGATATAGTTTTTTATAATGATTTGTATACTTTAAATATGGCTTCTGAGCAGACCGAATTACAAACCAGACATGACCTTACTATCAGTCAATTTGCGTATGCACCGGATGGACAGTCATGGACATGTATTGCTAATAATCGAGAATATGGAAGTGGAACTCAGAATCAAGTGTACCGTTTGGATCGTTCAACCGGACAGATAGACTCGCTCACTCCATACTCTGATATTCAATTCGGTAATTTTATACTGAATGATATGAAGTCAGCTGGGGCTATTCCAGGACCGATCTACGATATAGATGGACAATCTGTCTATGTACTAGGAACCTATCAAGGAAGTGTAGATATTTACCGAATCACTAATCAAGGAACATGTACTGCAATCACCACAGGTAGAAAAGATATTCATCAAATGGTACTTGCTCCACAAGGAGATCGATTTGTTGCATTGATAGCAGATGCTAATCATCCTTATGAATTGGTAGAATTACCAATTGATCCAGTAGCTCACCATCTATCAAATGATCCCTATCGCTTAACACATACAGCAGATCTGTGGTTATCTCAACATGAAGTCTCTATTCCAGAATCATTTTGGTACACCCATGAAGATGGAATTAAGATTCAAGCATGGTTGATGAAACCTGTACAAGTTACAGACAATAGCGATAACATACCACTGATTTTACAGATTCATGGAGGGCCTCATGCTATGATCTCTGATGTGTATAGCCATGAGATGCAGACATTAGTATCGCAAGGGTATGCAGTATTAATGCTTAATCCGCGTGGTAGCTTCGGATACGGTCAACAATTTGCACAAGCATGTCGTCAAGATTTCGGTGGTGGTGATTATCGTGATCTTATCGAAGCTGTTAATCATGTATTACAGCATCATCCTGAATTAGATGAACAGCGATTAGGGATATGCGGTGGTAGTTATGGAGGATTGATGGTCAATTGGATTATTGCTCATGATCATCGTTTTCGTGTGGCTGTCACACAGCGCTGTATTTCCAATTGGATATCCTTTTATGGAATTAGCGATATTGGTATTTCGTATACAGAAGGGATCGTAGGTGGGAATCCATGGGAAGACTTTGATCGGTTATGGTCGCAATCTCCTCTTGCTCATGTACAGCATATCAATACACCACTGCTTATTATTCATGGTGAACAAGATATGCGTTGCCCTATCGAACAGAGCGAACAACTGTATATCGCTCTAAAACGGCAAGGAAAACAAACCAAAATGGTACGTTATCCTGATTCAAATCATACAGTGTTAAAAAGCGGAAAGCCTAGCTATCGTGTCGATCTACTGAGCCATGTCAACGACTGGATGAAGCAATATATTCATTTCCCAATAGAGGTGAATCCATGACAGAACCATTTCTGGAAAAAGTGAAGTTGTCATTACCAGTAGGTCTGTGGATTGAGAACTGTTTGAGCAGTGGAATACCTGCTGCTCAACTGATCGATTTTATTCATCACAAAGACTTTGCAACCATTGTATCCAAAGTAGATGATCCTAATATGGATATGCTAGATCGCCTACATACCGCTACTGAAATGAACGATCCGTGGGAACGAGCGATGATTGAAGGATATCGCTTCAAATTTATTCATATTGGTGGAGTGAAACGATTACTCAAATTGCGCTTTCAATTACAAGAGCATAAAGATTATAGCCAACATGAAAATAGGTTGTCTGGATTGAGATTGACTTCAGATCAGAAGGATATGCTAGAGGAACGAATAGGTAGTCAATGGGAAATGGTAGCTGAACTGCAAACGGATTCATATTCTACAACTATACAAATACGTTTAAAAAACGAAAGCTGTTGATTATTGACAGCTTTTTCTGTTTTTTTACATTTATCTAAGGCTTAAAAGTGGGCTTTATGTATAAAATGCAACCTATAGAACTTGCTTAATTCATCAATCTATGGGAAAATTTCACCAAGGTATACATTCTGGATATCACAATAAGCTGAATAATAAACAGCAGTTGTAAATACATCTTACGATCTGTGCAGGCGAATTGATCCTCGTAAGGTCTTTATGACAGGGAGGTCACACGCATGGCACTACAACAAGAAGGTACAGCAGGACAACAGTTAATCTCAGAAGCGAATCGATTTGCAGAAAAGGTCACACAGATGCAATATCGTCAGCAACCTGATTTGATACAACGATTCGGACCGAACGGCAGAATACGAACCAAACAAGATTCTTTATATACCCTTAGTTATTTAGCTGAAAGTGTATTGATGAAGAGTCCAAGTTTGTTTATGAATTATATTTCATGGCTTAAAGTGCTTTTAAATGGATATCGAGTATCCGAACAAGATTTATTAGTGAACTTGAATGCCATCAAAAAAGCGCTTCAAAAAAGTTTTGATCATCCCCATAAGTCCAATGTGATTGATTATTTGGATATGGGTATACAGCATGTTCAAACAACTGAATTTCAATCATCGTATATTGTGGAAACCTCGTTATTAGGAAAAGAAGCTAAGCAATATTTAGATTGCTTACTACGTACAGAACGCAAAGAAGCCTACACGCTGATCGTACACCTTCTTGAAAACGATACTCCTATCAAAGACATATACATTCATATATTCCAGACTGTACAATATGAGATCGGTCGATTATGGCAGACTAGCCAAATCAATATTGCACAAGAACATTTCTGCACAGCTGCGACTCAAAGCATTATTTCACGTCTGTATCCTTATTGGATCAGTGCGGGACAAGAGCGATATCGCCTAGTTGCGGCTTGTGTAGGAGAAGAACAACATGAGATCGGAATTCGCATGTTGGCTGATTTTTTTGAAATGGAAGGCTGGGATACTTACTATCTAGGTGCTAATGTTCCAGATCACAGTCTTTTACAATTGATAGTGCAACATCAAGCGGATATTATCGCTATCTCTGCAACAATGACCTTTCACGTTCATTTAGTGCAAGACTTGATCGAAAAAATTCGCGCTGAAGAATCAACCAGACATGTCAAAATCATTGTCGGCGGATTGCCGTTTAATATTGACAGGGAACTGTGGAAGCGAGTTGGGGCAGATGGTTTTGCACCTGATGCAAATAAAGCTGTTGAAGTAGCGACAAGCTTAGTAGCCCTGAACCAATCAGGCAGCCAGCCCTCGGTAAAAGGTTAAATAGCCTTTAGAAGGGAAGATGAACGCAATGACGAATGCTGAACAAGAAATCACGATTTTGCGTAAAACGATCGAAGATCTTTCCCATAAGATGATCAAAAGCAAATATCAGGAAGAACAAATTCTGTCTGAATTTTCGGCAATGAATAATGAAATGGTTACGTTACAACGTCAACTAGCCAAGACCAATGCTGAATTAAATGCAGCCAAAGAAGAAGCGATTCATGCGAATCAAGCTCGCTCTCGTTTTTTGGCAATTATGACTCATGAGATACGCACACCGATGAATGGAATGATAGGAATGTCAGAAATTTTGATGACTTCTGAATTATCGGATGAGCAAAAACAATCGGTGATGTTGATTCAAGAATCTGCCGAGTTACTGCTCAGTATGATTAACAATATGCTTGATCTTTCCAAAATGGAAGCAGGCAAAATGAGACTGCAAGAAGAGCCGATTGATCTACGATTGTTATTGGATCATATTATTCGACTAAGCCAGCCGAAAGCGCAAAAAAATCAAAACATCATTTCTGCTTTTATCGATTATCGAGTAGAAAATGAATTGATCGGTGATGGAGGTAGAATAAGACAAATTTTGCTTAATCTACTGAGTAACGCTAATAAATTTACCAATCAAGGAACCATCGAAGTGAGTATACAACTCAAACACAATAGTGCAAATTCACAGATTCTTCACATTGAAGTTACAGACACCGGAATCGGCATTTCAGAAGAGAATCAAAAAAATATGTTTCAGCCTTATGCACAAGCCGATCAACCTGGAAAAAATAATGTAGAAGGAACAGGGCTGGGGCTCTCCATATGCAAGTCATTTGTAGAGCTGATGGAAGGAACGATTGATTTGAAAAGTGAAGAAAATAAGGGATCAACTTTTTGGTTCGATATTCCGCTCAAAAAAGTTCAAACTTCTTCGGATACTCCAGAATTGATCTCTAATCATTTGGGTGGCCAACAAAGCGAACATCTGAAATTGCCTTCAAGTCTGCATCACAAGCAGACAGATAAATCGATATTGATTGTAGAAGACAATCCGATCAATCGTCAGGTTATTCAATTGCAGTTGAAAAAGATGGGTATGGAACAGGTGCATACGGTAAGTAATGGACAAGAAGCGATATCCAAGTATTTGGGTCATACGTATCATCTGATCTTAATGGATAATCGTATGCCTATTATGGATGGTCTGCAAGCCACTCATAAGATACGTGAGTTGGAAACAGCAGAAATGCGTTCTCCTGTACCTATCATTGCGTTAACAGGAAATACAAGTCAGGAAGATCGTCAGAAATGCTTGGATGCAGGTATGAATGATATTTTGACAAAGCCTGTTAATCTGGAAAGTTTAACGATAATGATGCGTAAATGGCTGCCTGATATTGTTCATGAAAAAGCATTAGATATGAGTGTTATTCAGGAAATATTAGATCTCAATGATGATGGAGATCCAGAGATATTACGGACACTGATCGAAATGTACAAAAGTGAGACACCTAACAAGCTAGAACGATTACAAAAGTTAGTGCTTCGTAAAGATGCAACTGCACTGTCTGAAGCAGCACACGAACTGAAATCAGGTAGCTTGAGTATAGGTATTCAATATATGGCACAATTACTGCATGAGATTGAAAGTCTTGCTAAAGAAAACGACTTGCGAGTTGTTCAGGAGCTTGTACAGTTACTGGTACCTGCTTATGAGAAAGCATGTCGGGAACTAGAACATCTAATCAAATAAAAACGATAGTACGGAGTCTGCACAAAGCAGGTTCCGTTTTTTGTTTTGATTGGAGGTTTTTCTTTTACATATATGTCTATACAAATAAATTGAATGCTTCCTTTAGAAAGGATAAATAATTGGGTAATGGTATATATACAAATTCGAAATAAGGGGCGATATGGATGTGCGCAGCATTTGATACAGCTAGAGAATCAGAGTCCGATTACCACGAAAAGTTTTACGAAGAAAATAAATTGTTTGAACCGGGCACATGGATGGCAGGGCCTACACCGATTGTAATGGAGTTATTAGAGCGACTGCAAAAATATACACCGGCTCCTAAAGTTCTTGATATGGCTTGTGGTGTAGGTAGACATACGATTCCAGTAGCGCAACAACTCACTCAAGGCGGTGTGGTCGTTGGAGTCGATTTGTTAGATTCTGCGATAGATCAATTGAAAAAATATGCAGAAGAATATAAAGTGGCTGATCGAATTGAAGCGGTGACCAGTGATGTGGAAAGTTACGAGATTGCCAAAGAAGAATACGATTATATGATCGCTACTGGATGCTTAGAACATGTATCTTCTGAAGAATCTTTGCAAAAAGTGATTGCGAATATGCAAGCAGGTACTCGTACAGGTGGTATTCATCTGATTTCGATGACTTCTTCCGTCCAACAGGTCGATCAACAGACAGGAGAAGCAGAAGAAGGTAATATTGAATTGAATTTGACCACAGAGCAATTGGTAAGTCTATTACATCAATATTATGAAGGTTGGAATATTATCGAGCGCAAAGCGGTAGCACAAGCGATCGAAGAAACGAAAGACAATAAAGAAATCGAACTTCAAGGCAATTGGATCACATTTGCTGCTTGTAAAGAAGATCCACAACCTCACCCTGAAGTGTTAGAACAAGTCGGAAAAGATACAGATCTATAAGGATATGAAATGAAATAGTGTAGCGGTTTGACACATCATGTAAAATAGAGAAGTAGTCAAGCAAACCGTACAGGAGGAATACAGTGTGTTAGAACGGATCGATGGAAGATTAGAACAACCTCAATTACAGGAATTATTATCGTATGCAGTGTTTCCTGATCCTCAAGTGTTGGAAGCAGTGATACACCAATATAGTACACAGGATCATATGCATTTATACGGATACCAAGAAGAAGGCGAATGGATCGGTGTTATTGGTTGCGCAGAAGAAGGCGAAGCACCATACACATTGCGTGTACGCCATTTGGCGATTACACCAGCCGAACGTGGTAAAGGCTATGGACGTGGCATTTTACTAGAATTATTAGAAACAGCAGAGCCTGCTGTCCTATTGGCTGAAGCTGATGATGAAGGTGCAGAATTTTACCGCAATATTGGATTTACTGTTATTGGCAATGGTGAATTGAATGCAGCTTCAGAACGCTATGTCTGTCGTTATGATGTTGAAGAGGACGATGAGTAATTACAGTCGTCAAAGTCGTAATAAGGATTATCATATGATCTTGAACTGAACTACTATCGTTTGATTTATTTCACGCAATAGAAGATTATTGTATCTGAATACACTCTTTTGTCCTTATTAACTTGGATCTTGCCCTATGCAGATCAAAGTTATAGTGGATAAAAGGGTGTATTTTTTGTTTAGATCGAGTCATAAGAGAAAAGGTATAAATAATCGTTATACTAATGCAAATGATTTGTATGTTATAATACATCACAATATTATTTGGAATTTCGTAGAGATGTTAGCGGAATAGGAGGTACTCGTATGCAATTAACGGTTCAAGAAGCGCTCGCAGTGTACCCTCTATCTGAAGCGCGCCTTGTTGCGGGTGCCCGGGGAACATCACGACTGATGAAGTCAGTGAATGTTATGGACGCGCCAGATATCGCCGACTGGATCAAAAGTGGAGAAATGTTATTTACAACTGCTTTTATTATGAAAGACAGTGAAGAAGAAGCGATCAAGCTGATGCGTAAATTGAATGAGCGTGGTTGTGCAGGTCTAGGAGTCAAGTTAGGACGATTCTGGGAAGTGATTCCACAAGCAATTATTGATGAAGCCGATCGTTTACAATTTCCACTGCTTGAGCTTCCTTTTCAATTTACCTTTTCTGATCAGATGAATGCTCTTTTTCAAGCGGAACATGAACGGAGTACCAAACTGTTGCAATCGGTTTTACATAAGCAAAAGCGTCTTATGCAGTTTGCGCTTAATCAGGATCAACAGGGAAATGTATTTGCTGTACTGGAAGATATTTTAAAATATCCGATTGCGATTATTGGCTCTCGCGGACATATTCTCTATAATGGTGGCGAAGGCGGAGACAATGTACTGCAAGGATGGCCGTGGAAAATGTCACCTACCCGTGTGAAATGGAACCTTGGTAGCTGTTACCGTGTACCGATTATGAAGCGTAGTGAGCAATATGGATTTTTGCTTGTTTTCACAGATAGCTCGATGCCCCTGAAAGAAGAAGAGGAATTATTTCAGCAAGCGGCAGAAGTGTTAGCCTTCCATATGGATACTACTTACCGTGAACATGTGAATCCAGGTGTGCAAGATAAGATGCGTACACTGATTACACAATATCTATCCAAGCGAATGTCTCTGGATGATCTTACCGAGGGTACAGGACGATTAGGTGTTCAGTTATTTACAGGTCCTTATCAATGTGTATTAACGACCCTTGAACCTCAAGCTTTTTCTTCTGAGAAGCGTCTTGCACAGATTCATCAAGAGTTACAATATAATCCGCTCATGCAGTTATTTCCTTCTCAGCATTTTCGGATTGAAGAAGGTATATTGTCGATCTATGCTTGTCCATCCCAACGTGATTATGGTGAAGAGTTGTCTACGTTTTTGATGAATCGATTTGAAGATATGGAATCACTTAGTCATGATGGAGGTAGTCCGCGCTTTTGGATCAGTAAGATTAAGACGGAACCCAGTTCATTACGTGAAGCGTATCAGGAAACATTGGAGACACGTAAGTTAGCGAAGCGATTTGGAATGACGCATATTGCTTTGCAATTTCAGACATTGGAATTTGCG
The DNA here is from genome assembly GCF_005233705.1 of Paenibacillus sp. CFBP13512. Lineage (NCBI taxonomy): Bacteria > Bacillati > Bacillota > Bacilli > Caryophanales > Paenibacillaceae > Paenibacillus > Paenibacillus sp. CFBP13512. Next base: position 68,871 of record NZ_QGAD01000005.1, read on the forward strand.
TATGTATTTCAACATGTACCGGAGAATATTATGGAGACGTATTGTCATAAGATACTGGAACCGTTACTGATCAAAGATAGTGATCCCAATCAGGTACTAATGAATACCCTTGAAGCTTTTGTTGAAAATGATGGATTGATTAATGAAGCGGCTAAGCAGTTGTATGTGCATCGCAATACAGTAACGTATCGAATGGATAAAATTGGTGGATTATTGCAGATGGATTTCAAAAAAACAAACGATCTACTCAAGCTTAAAATGGTATTTACGTTCCGCAAATTTTTGAAAGATAAACAGCAGTCTTAGCCGATAGCAGATTAGGGTAGTATTGGATAAAGGTTACCGATTTCTTTGGATGGCTATCTGGTTGCTATACGTAAAGAATAGACTTTTTCTGTTTGCTGATTATATCTAGGTTTGCTCATTATATGTAGATGAACCCTTGCCTTCTGGTAAGGGTTTTTTTGTATTATTCACAAAACACCACTTCAATGTTATGTTATATAACAAATTTATAGGCGTTTAGTTGATATGTTCAATAACCTTACGTAAAATGATAAAAAAGAACGAACGAAAAGAGGAATAACAATGGAAATGACACAGAAACCATGGCAGTCATGGTCAAAAGAAGAATTTTTACAGCAATTTGGCGGATTATATGAACATTCTGCTTGGATTACAGAGCAAGCATGGGAGCATCAACCGTTCAATACTTTACAAGACATGTTAAATACCATGAAAAATATAGTGACTGAATCCAGTCAAGAAACACAGTTAACGTTATTAAGACAGCATCCAGATCTGGGAACCAAAATAGAAATGAGTGAACATTCACAATCGGAACAAGCAGGAGCGGGATTGACTGGACTATCAGCAGAACAATTTGAACAGCTAGCTGAACTCAATCGCAATTATACCGACCAATATCAATTTCCATTTATTCTAGCTGTCAAAGGAAAAAGTACAGATCAAATTCTAGAATCCATGCGTCAACGAACCGGTAGATCAGCTACAGAAGAATTTCAAACTGCTCTTGGACAAGTACATACGATAGCAGGATTAAGACTTCAAATGTGGGCAGAGGAGCGTAATCTATACAGAAAGCAGGTGGAGTGAGTGAGCGGTAAAATAACAACGCATGTATTAAATTTGGCACAAGGTATACCCGCACAAGGGGTCAAAGTCGAACTTTATGATAGTGCAAAGCAAGCATTATTGGCTACCGCAATCACCAATGCAGACGGACGTGTCGATCAACCGTTGTTATCAGGGGAAGATATACAAGCAGGAGTGTACGAATTGATTTTTTATGTAGGCGATTATCATCGAAATATCGGTACAAGCACAGAAGAAACATTACTGTGGGAACAGGTTCCTTTACGTTTCCATATTGTAGATACCGAGCAAAATTATCATATTCCCTTATTGGTCGCTCCCGGTGGATATAGTACATATCGCGGAAGTTGATCTATTTGAAATAAGCTGGATAGCAGAGAGATACATGATGTTAGCCCATGGGAAGTGAAAAGGAGTGTAGAGCATGCAACCAGAACTGGATTTGATTATTGCTGGAGGAACAGTCGTATTATCAGATCGTGTAGCGAAGCTAGATATTGGTATTCGAAATGGAACTATACAATCGCTCACTCCTCCTATGACATATGGAAATGAGATTACTGTTATCCAAGCAGAAGGATTGCATATTTTACCAGGAACTGTTGATATTCATGTTCATTTTAATGAGCCTGGATTAGGTAGCTGGGAAGGATTCCAGACAGGTTCGGCTGCTCTTGCCGCAGGTGGAATGACAACTTATGTCGATATGCCACTGAATGGAGTACCTCCAACTGTAAATGCAGAACATCTTGCCACCAAAAAGACAGCGGCAGAACATCATTCTTATGTTGATTATGCGCTCTGGGGTGGTCTGGTAGAAGGCAATGTAGCGCAACTAGAAGAGCTATCTGTAGGCGGTATAGTCGGGTTCAAAGCATTTATGTCAGAACCGGGCGGCGAAGGGGAAGAGATTTTCACAAGAGCAGATGATGATACGTTATTAGCAGGGATGAAAGAAATCGCACGCTTAGGTCATGTGCTTGCATTACATGCAGAAGATGAATCGACGGTATCTACACTTGCACATCAAGCGATAGCCCAAGGGAAAACAGGGGTTAGAGATTATCTGGATTCCAGACCGATTGTTGCGGAAGTCATCGCTGTACAACGTGCGCTAGATTATAGCCGTCAGACAGGTTGTGCTTTGCATTTTGTGCATATCAGTAGTCGTGAAGCTGTTGATATCATTACAGCCGCTAAGCAAGAAGGACTGAATGTGACGGTAGAGACGTGCCCTCATTATTTAGTGTTAACAGATCAAGATATGGTGAATCAAGGTGTACTTGCGAAGTGTGCTCCACCTTTACGGAGTGCTGAAGAACAATCTGCTCTCTGGGATGCTGTATCTCTGGGACTAATTGATATTATTGCTTCTGATCACTCGCCTTGTCCTCCAGAAATGAAGCAATCCACTAATTTTTTTGAAGCATGGGGCGGTATTTCGGGAGCACAAAGCACATTATTATTAATGTTAGAAGAAGGATATCACCAGCGACAGATTCCTTTGCCAGCGATAACGAATATGTTGTCGAAGAATCCGGCACAACGGTTAGGCTTGGCACAGTCTAAAGGTCAGATTGAAATAGGTTTAGATGCTGATCTAGTGCTTGTTGATCTGAATCAACCGAATACGTTAGACAAAGAGGATCTTTATGATAAGCATCGTCAAAGTCCGTATATCGGATATTCTTTTTCTTCGACAGTGCAAAAAACCATTGTACGCGGACATATTGTTTATGACCAATCTTCAGGATTAACAGATACATGTGTAGGGCAGTTTGTCGCTTATCAGACAGGAGGAGTGATTCATGGCTAAGCAAGCAGCGCCTATGATCGAAAATTACAGTGTAAAGTTACACCATATGTTAGAGTGGCTGGCTCAATTCGGAGCTGACGAGCAAGGCGGAGTCACACGTTTACTTTATACTCCTGCATGGTTAGAAGCACAACAGTCTTTATTTACTTATATGGAAGCACAAGGATTAGAACCCTTTTACGATCAAGTTGGGAATCTAAGCGGTCGATTAGTAGGACAACAAGCTGAACAATTACCGATTGTAACGGGTTCCCATATCGATACGGTTGTTTTTGGAGGCAAATATGATGGTGCACTTGGCGTTGTAGCCGGTGTGCTGGCACTTTCTTATTTAAAAGAAACATATGGACAGCCTTTACGAACGATTGAAGTCATATCACTGGCAGAAGAAGAAGGTAGCCGATTTCCTTTAACCTATTGGGGTTCAGGTAATATAACAGGATCTTATCAAGCGGATCAAGTTCCTATGGTGCAAGATCGAGAAGGGATCAGTCTCGAACAAGCGATGAAACAAGCCGGATTTGGAGCTGATTCGAACTATCCAACGTGTAAACGAGAATTTGCTGCTTATATCGAACTTCATATTGAACAAGGATTTGTACTGGAGCGGACAGACCATCAGATCGGTGTGGTGACAGGCATTGTAGGACAACGCCGGATCGAAGTGAAGGTACTCGGTGAAAGCAATCATGCAGGAACAACACCCATGCAGTGGCGTAGAGATACTTTGGCAGGAGCAGCATTAATGATTAGTCATGTGAAACGTTCGGCACTGGAGTGGGGTGATCCTCTGGTAGCTACAGTAGGTAGTCTACATGTTTCACCAAATGTACCAAATGTGATTGCAGGGGAGACTACATTTACATTGGATATCCGTCATCTGGATCATCGTATATTGAATGATTATACAGATGCTTTATATGAAGAAATTTCGGCGATTGCTCAGCAAGAAGGATTAACATTATCGTGGAAAGAACATCTACGTGCTGAACCTGTGCCAATGCATCAAGCGATGATTGATGATTTGCAACATGTATGTGATCAAGCAGGCATATCATCGATGTTACTTCCGAGTGGGGCAGGGCATGATGCTCAGATTTTCGGCGTGGAATGTCCTTCTGCTATGATTTTTGTACCTAGTCGGGAAGGAATCAGTCATAATCCATTGGAATATACAGCCGAAGCTGATATCGTACAGGGCTTCAAAGTGCTAACCGAATTGCTATATCAATATGCTTATCGAGGTGAAGACCATGAAGCGTTATAAAGACTTATCTCCGCCCCCGCGCACCATTATGACTCCCGGTCCTGTTGAAGTCGATCCGCGTGTATTGCGAGCAATGTCGATGCCTATTTTGGGACAATTTGACCCGGCTTTTACCGATATCATGAATGAGACAATGGAAATGTTACGTGAATTATATATAACGGATAATCAGTGGGCTTTTCCTGTAGATGGTACTTCACGCTCAGGTCTCGAAGCCGTTATGGTTAGCTTGATTGAACCGGGTGATAAAGTATTGGTTCCGATCTATGGACGATTTGGTCATTTATTAACAGAAATTGCTGAGCGTTGCGGTGCAGACGTTGTGACAATTGAGACCGAATGGGGAACGGTATTTAATCCTCAAACTGTACAGCAAGCTATTCTACAACATCGTCCTACAATTGTAGCAATGGTCCATGGGGAAACGTCTACAGGATGTATGCAACCTTTAGCAGAGATCGGTCACTTTTGCCGTGAGCATGATGTGTTATTTATTGTCGATGCGGTTGCAACCATCGGAGGTGTTCCTTTTTATACCGATGAATGGAAAGTGGATGCGGTTATGGGAGGAACACAGAAGTGTCTATCTGTCCCTTCAGGTATGGCACCGATTACGTACAATGATCGAGTGGAACGTAAGATTCAGAATCGTAAAAGTATTGAGCGTGGACTTCGTCCTGTAGGCGATATTCCTTCAGCCGTCCTATCCGGTCATCATCGTATTGCTAGCAATTACTTTGACCTTGCTCAACTGCAAGATTATTGGAGTCCTAAGCGACTTAATCATCATACTGAAGCGACTTCGATGTTGTACGGATTACGTGAAGGATTACGGATTTTATTAGAAGAAGGGCTTGAAGCACGTTTTGCACGTCATGCGGAAAATGGAGCTGCGATCGTAGCCGGTATTCGTGGTATGGGCTTAGAATTATTCGGTGATGATGCCGCACGATTGCCTGTAGTAACATGTATTTACATTCCATCAGGTGTAGACGGAGAAAGTGTACGCTCGATGTTATTGCATGATTTTGGGATTGAGATCGCCAGTTCATTTGGCCCATTACAAGGTAAAATCTGGCGGATTGGGAGTATGGGATATAGCAGTAGTCGCAAAAATGTACTCCACGTCTTGGGCGCTTTAGAAGCAGTATTGATTCATCATGGTGTATCATTGCCAGCAGGACAAGGAGTGCAAGCGGCGCTTCGTGTCTATGCCGGTCAGAAAGAGGTGACGTACCAGTGAACATTATGCCCCAATCGCGTAGAGGAATGGTTGCAGCACCGCATTATTTAGCAAGTCAGACAGGCGCTTTTATTTTGCAGTCCGGTGGTAATGCATTCGATGCTGCGGTTGCGGTAAGTGCTGTACTGGGTGTCGTTTACCCACATATGACAGGACCTGGTGGAGATGCTTTTTTTCTGATTCATGATGGGCATACAGGCAAGATTGAAGGGTATAATGGAAGTGGACGTTCCGCCTCCAAAGCAACTCCTGAATGGTACACCAAGCAAGGGTATACTTCTATTCCAAGCCGTGGCCCTTTGGCTGCTGTAACGGTACCGGGTATGGTGGATGCTTGGGAGAATGTCTGGAAAAAGTATGGACGATTATCGTGGGCTGAAATTATGGCTCCTGCGGTACGTTATGCCGAAGAAGGTTTTCCTGCTTCGCCTAGTCTAGCACGCTGGATTATACGTGATCTGGAATGGATACAACAAGATTCTCATCTTCAATCTGTATTTTGCCCTCAGGGTATTCCACTTGTAGAAGGCGATATTGTTGTTCAGCATAAGCTTGCTCAGACGCTTCGATTGATTAGTGAGCAAGGAAGTGAATGCTTTTATCGTGGCAGTATCGGACAGATGATCGGGAAAGCGACAGAACGAGACGGTAGTGTGATCACAACCGCTGATCTAGCAGCCCATCAAGGCGAATGGGTAGAACCTGTTTCGACCACTTATCGAGGGCATGAAGTCTATCAAATGCCACCGAACACACAGGGATTCTCGGTATTGATGATGCTCAACATTTTGGGAAATGTAGAACTATCGTCGATCGCTCGTTTTTCACCTGAATTTTATCATCTTGTAGTTGAGACCGTCAAAAAAGCATTTCAAGATCGTGATCGTTATTTGACTGATCCTGCGTTCAGAGAGATTCCGTTAGAGCAATTACTTTCCAAAGACTATGCCCGCAAATTATGGTATGACATGCAGTATCGTCCGCAAGCGTCTCCGCATCTGTCTCCAGCGATGGGTCAAGATACAGCCTATGCGGCTGTCACAGATGATGAAGGAAATACCGTTTCGTTTATTCAAAGTCTTTATTTTGATTTTGGATCGGCTTATGTACCGGGAGATAGTGGAGTCATTTTACAAAATCGTGGATCATTCTTTTCACTGGATGATCGTGCGCCTAATGTCTTGGAGCCACGTAAACGAACGTTCCATACGTTAATGCCAGGGATGGTTACCAAAAATGGGAAGCCTTATCTGCTGTTAGGTACACAAGGTGGAGAAGGGCAACCACAGACACAGTTGTCTATTTTGACCGGGGTGATTGATTATCAGCTTAATATCCAACAAGCGATTGGATTACCTCGCTGGCTCTATGGACGAACATGGGGCGATATGAGCGATACGTTGAAGATCGAAAGTCGTTCGTACGAAGATATTTATTCACGTTTAGAAGCATACGGTCATATCGTTGAACCGATCCGTGATTATGATGCGGTAATGGGCGAAGCACAGGGGATTATGATTAGTGAACAAGGCGTATTTAGCGGTGCGGCTGACCCTCGTAGTGATGGGATCGCGATTGGCATATAACGTGGTATAGAGACAGAGAGGGGTAAGCAGCATGGGAAGCATCATGATAAGACAAGCACAGATGGTCACAATGAATGCCAGCGAAGAAGTATTTATCGGGGATTTATTGATCGAAAATAATAAAATTGTCAAAATGGCTCCTCATTTGGACGATCATGCGGATCAAGAAATAGATGGACGAGGCAAAACATTGCTTCCCGGATTTATTCAGACTCATATTCATTTGTGTCAGACATTGTTCCGTGGACGAGCGGATGATATGGAGCTAATGGACTGGTTGCGTAAGCGTATCTGGCCACTGGAAGCGGCTCATGATGAAGAATCCATTTTCTATTCGGCTTTGCTTGGTATTGGAGAACTTATTTCCAGTGGAACGACTACGATCTGTGATATGGAAACAGTGCATCATACCGATTCGGCTTTTCAAGCGATGGCGCAGAGTGGACTACGTGTGATCTCGGGCAAAGTGATGATGGATCATGGAACCGATGTACCTGAACCTTTACAAGAAGATACCGATGAATCTCTACAAAAAAGTGTAGATTTACTGGAAAAATGGAATGGATTCGGCGGTGGACGTATTCAATATGCATTTTGTCCACGATTCGTTGTTTCTTGTACTGAACGATTGTTGACCGAAGTTCGTGATCTTTCAGCACAATATCATGTTAAAGTGCATACCCATGCTTCTGAAAATCGTGGCGAAATTTCACTGGTTGAACAAGAGCGAGGTATGCGCAATATTGTCTATCTCGATCATATTGGGTTAGCGAATCCACGTCTGATTCTGGCACACTGTGTCTGGCTAAGCGAAGAAGAAAAGCAGATTTTGTACAAGCGTGGAGTTAAAGTAACGCATTGTCCGGGTTCTAATCTGAAGTTATCTTCAGGAATTGCCGAGATTCCAGACTTGATGAATCGTCATATTCATGTCGGTCTTGGCGCTGATGGAGCACCTTGTAACAACAATCTAGATATGTTCCAAGAAATGCGACTGGCGGCTTTGATCCAAAAGGTTCCTCATGGGCCTACAGTGATGGATGCTAGAACGGTGCTACGTATGGCAACGATGGGTGGCGCAGAAGTACTCGGTATGGCCAAAGAAATCGGTAGTCTCGAAGTCGGTAAAAAAGCAGATATGGTACTACTGGATCTGGAAGATTATCATACATTTCCTTCATATGATGTGGATGTCTATTCCAGAGTGGTCTATTCTGCGACACGTAGCAATGTAGATACTGTGATTATCGATGGTAGCGTAGTATTAGCGAATCGCCGTGTCAAAACAATTGATCGCAGTATTGTATTACGTGAGTCTGATCGTTCGATTAAACGTTTAATGACACGGATTTAAAATTCATATTTACATTCAAAGGAGATGGAGACTCATGGATATGAAGGACCTGTGCACAATTGCATTATCGCAACATCAACAACACATACGTACAGTTCTGGCTACTGTTGTCCATGTAGAAGGACATGCGTACCGCAAAGAAGGAGTCTCCATGATTCTGACGGCTGATGGACAGCAATTTGGAAGTATTAGCCCGGGTTGCTTAGAAAGTGACCTTGTAGCTCGCGTTGATGCTGTCTGGGACAGTTCACAAGTCTGCGTCGTGGAATATGATATGCGACCAGCAGATGATCTATCCTGGGGCGAAAATATCGGCTGTGGCGGATTATTGAATATTTTGTTAGAGCCAGTCAGAGGTTCCTTTTTGAATGTGATTACTGAATTGCATACCCGCTTAAATCAAGGTGAAAATGTCGTATTAACTCGTTCTTTTCAAAACAATGGCGACCAGATTGATTATCAGTTATCTCATCAACCGTTGATGCTTGCTCATAATGCAGATTTGAGTATAGTACAAGTTCCTTCTTCGGAAAAGGAGCAGTATACATTCGTACGCACGTATCGACCTAAGCCACGTCTAATTCTGATCGGTGCTGGAGATGACAGTAAACTTGTTCATTCTTTGGCACAGGTAGCTGGATTTGACGTAGTGATCGGAGACTGGCGTGAAGGATTATGTACAAATGAACGTTTTCCCGGAGCGACCTGTGTTGTCGGATTTCCACAATCATTGTATGAGCAGATCCAGCCAGGTGAACAAGATTATGTGATATTAATGAGTCATAATTTCCCACGTGAACGAGAATGGATTGAGTTAATGATAGACCAAGATTGTGCTTATCTAGGAATCATGGGTTCTAAAGAGCGGACACGTCGTCTGATGGATCAATTACCTGCTTATGCTAATCTCCATTCGCCTGTGGGCTTATCGATTGGAGCAGATGGCCCTGATGAAATAGCGATTAGTATTGTAGCCGAGTTGATTGCTGTCAAACGCGGGCGTGTGCTTGTACCGAGAAAGGAAGTTATGAATGAACATTACCGCATTAGTGCTTACGGCGGGTAAAAGCAGTCGTATGGGCAAAGACAAATTAAGTCTACCGTTAGAATCTATACCCTCTAATCAAAATGCAACGCCTGTCATGACGATTGGAGGGAAGGTACTGTCTACTGTGCTCCATACCGAGCAGATTCAGCAGGTTATCACTGTCACAGCACCTTATTCTTCATCACAATGGCAACAGGAGATTCAAGATTGGATACAGCAATACCCTTCTAAAATGCAGAATGTGGTATGTGAACAAGCACATTTAGGAATGTCGTATTCGATTCGTTGTGGAATGAAGCAAGTACGGTTATCTTCAGCAGATGCCGTACTTATTTTACTTGGTGATCAACCTTTAATTACATCGACTATGTTGACTGAACTAATGACTATTTATCAGCATCAGCCGGATGTAGATTTTATTGCTTGTGCCGATCATGAAGGAATAAAGCCTCCTGTGATTTTTCCTGAACATATGTGGACGTATCTAGAAGAACTGGAAGGTGATCAAGGCGCTCGTAAGTTGCTAACAAATCCTTATTTTTATAGCAATATTGTAAGGTATCCTGATCATTTCTTCTGGGACGCAGATACACCTGAAGCATGGTTACAGATCCAACAACATCTAGCTCAATATTGATATTCTCATTTAATGTTATATTATATTACATATAAAATCGTATTTTATTTATTTAAAGGGCATAAAGCACAAAATAATGCCTTTAATTTAGGTATAACACAAATATAGGTTAGAATAATTGACATAAATTCATGATTTCATTAAAATTTGTTCAACGGATAGATGACAAAGGCTCATATATCATCATCGAAAGTAAGGTTTGAACAAGTGGAGGTGACATCATGGAAATGAATATAGAGACAAGCAGGATTCCTGATCCTTTTCCATGTCAGGTGTGGGAACCGGCAGATATGGAAGAAGCCATGATGATCAAACGTCAATATGGAGCCAATGCCGCTTTTGTAGCAGGTGGAACCTTATTGCGTACTCAGTGGGAAGGCGGCATCGTAAGTAAACATGAGCATTTGATAAGGCTCGATACGATTGCCGATCTCCGTGGCATTGATGAGAGTGAGCGGCATATACACATTGGAGCGTTAACAAGACTACGCGAATGCGGAGCAGATATGTATATAGCGAATCATGGAGCCACTCTATATGAAGCTTGTCGTCATATTGCCGCTCCTTCTATTCGTAATCAAGCAACGATCGGGGGCAATATAGCTTCAGCAGTGGGTGATGCTATTCCCGCTTTGTTAGTGCACAATGCTTCACTTCATTGGGCAGATATCGGAAGCGAAGTCGACTTGATCCAACAAGATATCGTCGATTGGTTAGATGTAGTGAAAAGCGGTCGTAGAAGTCTACATGCTATTTTAATGGGCATTGTATTAGAAAAGCAGTCTACTGAACATCAACAAGAAATCACTTTTTTTCGCAAAATTGGACGGAGAGAAGCATTTACGCCATCGCTGGTTACGGTGGCTTTTCGTGCCATGGTCGATCCGTTAGGGTACTTCTCACAAGTTAGAATAGCCGCAGGTGGTGGTTCAGGTATTGCGATGCGATTATCAAGATGTGAACAGTTATTAGAAGGAAATCGGTATCATGCAGAAATGATCACGTCGATAGCTCTATTAGCAAATGAAGATTTTGTAACGTACAGCGATCCTTTTGCTAGTGAACAGTATCGTCAACAAACAGCAGGAAATCTGCTAGCAGCTGGATTATGGGAAAGTATTCATTCACAGATCGAAAGGAGATGACAGAGTATGTTGCTGAATCGGGAGAGTAGTGGAGAACGCTGGCGCAAACGACGGGATGGTAAAGAAAAAGTAACTGGTGAATTGCGATATTTAACCGATATGACCGCAGAAGGCATGTTATGTGGACGTGTTCTACGCAGTATTCATCCGCATGCACGTATTTTGTCATTGGATGTGTCTGAAGCCGAAGCCTATGAAGGCGTTATCGCAGTGATTACTCATCAGGATGTCCCCGGACTGAATCGATTTGGTATAGCTACCCCTGATCAACCTGCTTTATGTGAAGATACGGTTCGTTATATTGGAGATGCAATCGCAGCTGTAGCCGCAACGTCATTAGAGATTGCTGAACATGCGCTGTCTTTGATCCATGTAGAATATGAAGTGTTAGAGACGATTACCGATCCGACTAGAGCACTGGAAGAATCAGCTCCAAGACTTCATCCCCAAGGCAATGTTCTTCATCGTACGCAAGTGAAGCGTGGAAGTACAGATACGGCTTTAGCGGCTTGTGCGTATGTGGTGCATCAAGTCTACAGTACACCCAGACAAATGCATGCGTATATGGAAACAGAAGGCGGTTTATTTGTCCCTGAAAGCGATGGTCGTCTGACGGTCTATGCTCCAACGCAACATGGTTATAAAGATCGGATGCAAATTGCGCGTATTCTAGGTTGGGATGAAGAACGTATTCGTGTGATATCCAGTCCAATTGGAGGTTCATTTGGCGGTAAAGATGAATTAAATGTACAGCCGTATGGTTCATTATTAGCATTGAAAAGTGGTCGTCCGATCAAAATGCATAATTCACGTCAGGAATCGGTTCGGGCTGGACTCAAGCGTCATCCGATGAAGATTGAAATGAAAACAGGCATGGACGAACAAGGTCGCCTTATCGCTCATTATGTTCGTATTGTGGCAGATACAGGAGCATATGCGACACTCGGAGCACCTGTGCTTAATTTTGCAACAGAACACTCTATGGGACCTTATCGTATGGAGCATGTGGATGTAGAAGGCGTCTCGGTCTATACCAACAACGGACTATCTGGTGAATTTCGTGGATTTGGTGGCAATCAGGCGATATTTGCAATGGAAGGGCAAATGGATCGGTTGGCTGAAATGATCCATATGGACCCGTGGGAATTCCGAATGATGAATCGTCGTCTACAACATGATCCTGGGCCATTAGAACAACGTATTTTACAGACTAATGGTCTTGAACAAGTGATGCAGGCATTGGCTGAATCCAAGCTATGGAAACGTAAGTTACAGTTAGCTAGCTCAGCAGATTCTGAATGGCATGATAACGTTGAAGTGATGAGCGGACTAAGTGAAGAGTCATCTACGTTCCAGCCGCCATGGATTAAGCGTGGGATAGGGGCGGCACTGGCTATGCATGGTGCAGGCTTAGGATATGGGATTGATGACCCCGCTGGCGGACGTCTTGCACTCAATGAACAAGGGAAGATTGAAGTTTCATTTAGCTATGAAGAATTCGGACAAGGATTAATTGCTACATTAGAGATGATGTTGATGGATCTCTTCCAGTGTGAACCTGATGATCTTAGTATCGTTATAGGAGATACAGATCGTGTACCTCATAGCGGATCAAGTACAGCTTCCCGTTCGACGACGATGGCATGGATGGCTTTGCAGCGACTCAAGACTCCTTTTCTTCAAACGATCTTAAAAATAGCTACGCAAATCACAGGTGTACCGTCGGAGCATTTAACCACAGGGGTTAAAGGGATACGATTATTGACTGATGACCCGATTATTTTAGAAGAATCGGAACCTGTTATCACGTATCTTGAAATTGCAGAATATATGAGTCAAGCCGGTCAACAAGAACAATTGATTTTTGATACCGAATTCGCTTATCCAACTACGCCTGATGCTGTAGTTGGTGGACATTATTTATATACGTATGCCGCTGTTGCCGCCGAAGTGGAAGTTAATACATTAACAGGACATGTGAAATTGTTAGCGAATTATCATACGGTTGCCGCAGGACCGGTCATTAATCCGATGGGATTTTTGGGACAAATTGAAGGCGGTAGTGTGATGGCATTAGGATTCACACTTACTGAAGATGCAGTGATGGATCAAGGGCATTATTTGACTAAAAATATGGATACGTATCTGATTCCTACAATCAAAGATATGCATACCTCTCTTGAAGTAGAAGCGATCGAAGATTTGCCAGAAGGAGACACCTTTGGGCCACGAGGAATAGGCGAGATAGGTTCAGTGGCGCTTGCACCAGCGATTACAGCTGCGATTCGGGATGCTGTCGGTGTATGGGTTCCTCATTTACCTGTTGCTCGTGAATTACTGATTCAACCAATCGAAACATGGCAAGAAGAAGGAGTGAGTCCACGATGAAAACAACAAATACAACCTGGCAAGCGACTGTGAATAGAGAACATCGTGAACTGCAAATCGATCCTTCGCGTCGTCTATTAGATATCATCCGTGGTGACCTCGATCTGACTGGAACCAAAGTCTCTTGTGAAATCGGTCGTTGTGGTGCTTGTATGGTCTTGATTGATGGAGAACCTGTTAATTCGTGTCTGACAATGGCTTATCAATGTGCAGGCAAAGAGATTACGACTATTGAAGGATTACATGGTGAACACGAAGATCAATTACATCCGATTCAGGAAGCTTTTTTAGAAGAAGGTGGATTTCAATGTGGATATTGTACACCCGGTATGATTATTTCAACCAAAGCTTTACTGGATCAGAACCCTCTCCCTAACGATCATGAGATCAAAGAAGGACTGTGTGGTAATTTGTGTCGATGCACTGGATACGGAGGAATTATGCGAGCTGTCCAAAGTGCCGCTACCAAATGCCAGCAACAAGATATCCAACTGCCGACTCAACAACAAATTATTCGTTAACGCTAACCATATCAACAATGATACTGACCCACTTCCTATCCCATAAAAGATCGATCCTTTTCTTGAAGCAGATCACTGCGAACAGGAAAAGGATTTTTGGTGTATACCCTTATATCTTTTACCCATACAAAGATAGGATATAGAAGCTACCTAGCTATTTATAAGGTAAGAATTACAAGAATCAGTGCTGTTTAAGTAAACGTATTCCTGAACTTTTGCAATCCGTTAAAATTTGGATTGGTAAGGACACCTGAATTGTTATATTATTAACAAACAGGTAAAAGGTTAGAGGTTAGCTTTCATCGAAAATAAGATGCAATAGGCTGATAAGATTGCTGAATAGTATACAGACAACGTAATAGATGAAGCATGGTCGTATTGCATTTCTATTGCTCACATATTTTGGCTTGAAAAAAGTCAGTGTCTGCACCTAGAGTTCTCAACGATATGGACTCAATCAGCTTCTCCATTACCCGCATTATAAAAGGCAGCAAGGAGGGGAACCCTTGGAAAGCGAATATATAGATTCCATGGAACAACTGGCAGATCATTATTTTCCATCTGGAAATTGGCATATGGTTGAAGGTAAAGGCGGTATGAATAATACCACGATGTTTATCGATCACGCGTCTAGTCGTTATGTGCTAAGACGTTATGAGACACACAACGAGCCTGAGAAAGTTCGTTATGAGCATGAAGTATTATCTGCACTTCCTGCTGTTTTGGTTGGGCTAAATACACCAAAGCCTGTCAAAGATACCAAAGGGCAGACAATCTATGTTACACAACCAGTCAATGAAGATGATTCTCGTAGCGCTGGCAGAATAGCAGCGTTATTTCATTATATGGATGGGCGGACGCCTCAACTTAGAACAACAGAAGAGATTTTCCACTTTGGACAGGTCACCGGTCAATTATCAGCGGCATTGGCACAGATTGATATTGATCTGCATCCAGTGTATCCGCCTTATTATCGTTTAGGTCAATCGTATCCTTTGTGCAGTCCGGGTCGATTGGAAGCGTTCTGCGCTCATCCACCAGAAGATTTTAACAGTATTGCAGATATTCTTTATCGGATTGGAGAACGCCTTGGAGAGCAGTTGATGCGGATTACACGTCTGGTATCATTACCACATCAATTAATTCATGGGGATCTAAATGCATCGAATATGCTTGAATCCGCTGATGGAGAGATTACCGCTATATTGGATTTTGAATTTGTTACACGTGATCTACGGGCTATGGAGCCAGCGGTATGCTTATCAGATATGTTGCAGACTGTAGAGTGGAATGGAGCAGACGAAAAGCAATGTACTGCTTTTTTACAAGGATATGCTACTCATGTTCAGTTATCAGATCAGGAGACTGAAGTGATCCCATTGCTTATTTTATTACGTCGTATTGATGTATTTATGCACTTTTTAAGCCGATATTTCGAAGGGATCGATGATGCTGATGTGGTGATTGCTCAAGCCAAGCGTCTTGATGCTGGACTACAATGGTATGAAAAAAGTGGACCGCTTTTACAATTATTATGTCGTCGTATATTTAAGTAATGCATTGAGACTTGATGACTACTTCGTCCAAAGTGAACATAGAAATAACGAATGTTGAGAATACTCTCGATGTTCGTTATTTTTTTATAGCCAATGACTACAGAATACGTCCCGATCGTAGTTGAAATAAAAAAAGGATCATAATAAATATATTTTAGTTGACTATTTTTATAGATTTGATGCTACAATAGGAAGCAAATAAGAGTCATATTTTGTAAAATGTTAACGTGAACAATATTGATGCAATCATTTAATCGAAAACATAATCATCATATATAAATCAGGATGGAGGCGTATCATGTCGATCGGAAAATATATTGCACCTTTGCGGTTAGAAATGAATAGTCAGGATGAGCGTCGTAAGATCGAAACTATTCGCCAGCTTCCAATTAAAATATTGCAAATAGGCGGAGGTAACTTTTTAAGAGGATTTTTTGATTGGATGATCTATGAAAGTATTAATCAAGGGAAATACCATGGCAGTATTGCTCTGACTCCGCCTACACCAAATGGAGCTATCAAATTAAAACAATTAGCAGAGCAAGATGGGCTGTATACATTGATTACACGGGGATTACAACAGGGAGAAGTGATTGAAGAAAAGTCTATTATTCCTGTGTTCAAAACGTTTATCGACCCTTATACCGAATGGGAACAATTTCTACAATTAGCAGAATTGGAATCTTTGGATATTATTATCTCCAATACGACAGAAGCAGGATTAGCCTATGAACCGATCCATTATACAGAAGGAGAACCGTTACTTAATTATCCTGCACGATTAACCGTATTTTTGTATCGCAGATTTCAACATTTTGCAGGGAGTTTGGAACACGGGTTGTTAATTTTACCTTGCGAATTAATAGAACATAATGGTGATCTACTCAAGCAATATGTACTTCGTTATGCGAAAGAATTTGGATTGGGGGCTGATTTTGTGAGATGGATCGAGCAGTCCCAGCGTTTTCTCAACAATCTGGTGGATCGAATTGTACCCGGTATGCCACCTGAAGAAGAATATCAACGTCTGGCGAATCAATATGGTTACGAAGATCCATTTATCAATACAGCAGAACCTTATCATCTATGGGCGATTCAAGGGGATCCAGAACTGGATAAACGTTTACCATTGGCACAGATTGGACTGAATGTGCACTGGGTGAAAGACCTTCAACCTTTTCAAGAACGCAAAGTACGTATTCTTAACGGAGCACATACTTTAATGACTCCTGTAGGATTATGGTATAGCAAAGTCACTGTTCGTGATGTGATGGAAGATACAAAGCTTAGCGATTGGGTGATGTCTACGATCACTAAAGAAGTGATTCCAGCATTAACATTAGATGAAAAAGAACTACATGCGTATGCAACAGCAACATTCGAGCGTTTCCGTAATCCCTATCTGGAACATCGTCTGCAAGATATTGCACTGAACAGTCTAAGCAAATTTAAGACTCGAATCTTACCAACATTGAAAGCGTATTCAGAAAAATATAACCAGTTGCCTGCTGAGATCGTGTACTCCTTTGCCGCTTTGGTTTTATTGTATCGGACACAATCAGTGGAAGATGGACAATCGTATCAGACACAGATTCCATCAGGCACACTGATTACTATAAAAGATAATAAACGCTATCTACAGCGCCTTGCAGAATACTGGCAACAACCACAATTAGCAAATGTTGTTACGTCTATTCTGGCAGATCAACAGATCTGGGATGAAGATTTGACTGAAATTGAAGGATTAGCGAAAGCCATCGTATCGAATATCCAGTTATTGGAGGAAGCACAGCTATGAATACTATAATCAAAGATTGCATCACTATCCAAAAGCAAGATGATGTTGTGATTGCGCTTCGAGATGTGTCTCCCGGCGAACTCATTATGTTAGAAAATGGAACCATCCTGTCTGTTAGTGATCATGTTCCACGTGGTCACAAAATAGCAGTACATGAGATTGCACCTGATCAAGATGTAATGAAATACGGATTTTCAATCGGCAAAGCCAAAGAACAGATTCAGCCCGGACAATGGATTCATACGCATAACCTACGTACAGGTCTATCAGGAACATTAGATTATCATTATGAACCTACACCGACATGGATGCCTACAATTGTTCCTGAACATTTACAGACATTTGAAGGATATGTACGTGAGAATGGCGAAGTCGGTATTCGTAATGAAATCTGGATTATTAATACTGTAGGTTGTATTAACAAAGTCTGTGAAGCGCTCGCTCGTATTGCTCATGCAGATATGCAAGGACGGGTTGAAGGGGTCTATCATTTTCCGCATCCATTTGGTTGTTCCCAATTAGGTGATGATCTGGAATACACGAAGCAATTATTAGCTTCACTTGTGCTTCATCCCAATGCAGCGGGTGTGCTAGTTATCGGACTAGGTTGTGAAAATAATCAGATTGAACAATTTGCCGAAGCGATCCCGCCAGAATATGCGCACAAAGTCCGTTATCTCAAAGCACAAGAAGAAGATGATGAGATGGAAGTAGGATTAAATTTACTGGAAGAACTGGTCATGCAGGCAGAGCAAGTACAGCGCCAATCGGTTCCTTTATCCAAATTAAAAATAGGGTTAAAATGTGGTGGCTCAGATGGCTTATCAGGCATTACAGCTAATCCGTTAGTCGGTTCTATTGCAGATCTTATTGTCTCTGCTGGAGGAACAGCAATCCTAACAGAAGTACCGGAGATGTTTGGTGCAGAGACAATATTGATGAATCGTGCGCAGACACCGCAAGTGTTTGAAGAACTGGTTGAATTGATCAACGGTTTTAAGCAATACTTTGTGAATCATGGGCAAAATATTTATGAGAATCCGTCGCCGGGAAACAAAGCAGGAGGCATCACTACACTGGAAGAAAAGTCTCTGGGTTGTACGCAAAAAGGTGGACATTCTCAAGTCATGGATGTACTCAGATACGGTATGCGTGTACAACAATCCGGACTAAATATTATCGAAGCACCCGGTAATGATCTGGTATCTGTCACAGCTCTATCTGCGGCAGGGGCACACATTGTGTTATTTACGACAGGAAGAGGAACGCCATTTGGTGGACCTGTACCTACACTCAAAATCGCTACACAATCAGATCTGGCTTATCGAAAAAAACATTGGATTGATTATAATGCAGGGCAACTATTAGAAGGTGAAACGATGGAAGAAGTATCTCTAGATCTATTAACATCGATTGTAGATATTGCTTCAGGACGGCAACAAACGAACAGTGAAAAACATGGTTTCCGCGAAATAGCTATTTTTAAAGATGGCGTTATTTTATAAGCAAATGACGGTTTAAATATAGATATAGCCTAGAAATACGAACGAAAAAAAGCGATACGTAAATGTAATTAAATACATTTTACGTATCGCTTCATTCGTGGTAAAATAAGGATGTTAATCGATTATCATGTCATATATTACCAATTGAGATTAATATTATACTGAAATGGATTTAACTGCTATAGGAAGCACTAAGAATAACAGAACCACGCGCAGGAATTTCGATAGAAGAACCTGTGTGATGAGGATCTAGCAAATTAGTCGTTTGTAGATCGTGTAGTTCTACTGTAGCAGCTTCCGCATTATGGTTGAGCAAGAAAATGAATTGTTCGCCGTTTTTAACACGTCGCCCAGCTTCAACACCTGCTGGAGTATCAAGCACAGGTTGAATGCCTTTGTGATCGGCAATAAATTTCATGAGACCGTCAATAAAAGCTTCTTCTCCATCAGAAGCGATATACCATGCTTCACCTTTACCATACGTATTACGGGTAAGTACAGGCATTCCTTTGTAAAAGTCATCACCATAGTGGGCAAGAACTTCGGCACCTTCGGTATGAAGCAGATCGCAGAGCATGCCGCATTCATAATCGCCGTTAAGATCACCTAAAGGAGTATCCATTACGATTTGGTTACGCATCGTAGGAAGCAGAGCATCTGTTTCTTCTACCCAGATACCAAGCAACTTACGTAGTTCGCCAGGATAACCACCCAGAGCAACCAAATCAGTCTCGCCTACAATGCCGCTAAAGAATGTCGTGACAAATGTGCCACCATTTTGCGTAAATTGTTCTAATTTATCAGCTAGACCTGGTTTGACCATATAAAGAACAGGCGCGATAACTAATTCGTAGGCGCTAAGATCAGAATCTACACCCACTACATCGACCTGAACATTACGATCATAAAAGGCTTTGTAGTATTTATGTATCTGATCTACATATTTGAGCGCAATCGTAGGACCGCTTGATTTTTCGATGGCCCACCAGTTGTCCCAATCAAATAGTATAGCAACTTTGGATTCAATACGCGAATCAAGTAATGTGTCACCCAAAGTCTGTAATTCGCTTCCAAGTGCTGCGGTTTCACGGAATACACGTGTATTGGAATGTCCAACATGTTCAATGACAGCACCATGGAATTTCTCACATGCGCCTGCTGAACGACGAAGTTGGAAAAACATAATCGTATCTGCACCATGAGCGACAGCTTGGTAACTCCATAAGCGCATCACACCCGGGCGTTTAAGTGAATTGTAAGCTTGCCAGTTCTGTTGACTAGGTGTCTGTTCCATCAGCATAAATGGATCACCATTTTTGATACCGCGCATCAGATCATGAGCTAAAGCGGTATAACTAACCGGTGTGTCCAATCCTGGATAGTTATCCCATGAGATAATGTCCATCTGTTTCGCCCATTTAAAATAATCTAAAGGTTTGAAAAAGCCCATAAGGTTCGTAGTAATTAATGCTTCTGGAACAATAGTTTTAATCGCATCATATTCCAATTGATAACACTCTAGCATGCTGTCCGAGTTGAAACGGGAATAGTCAAGAGACATACCTTGGAAGTTCGTATTATCGTCTCCCCATTCTTCGCTCAAATTACTTGGCAGCACAATTTCATCCCAGTCATAAAAAGTATGACCCCAGAATGAAGTGTTCCATGCGGTATTCAGTGCATCTAATGTCTCATAGCGCTTTTTGAGCCATACACGGAAAGCACGTTCACAATTGTCACAATAACAATCGCCACCGTATTCGTTAGAGACATGCCATACTACAATTGCAGGATGATCTTTATAACGTTCGGCAAGTCGACTAGCAATTTCTGTGGAGTATTTACGATACGTCGGGCTATTAGGGCAAGAGTTATGACGACCGCCGAATTTACGCTTACGACCATCTTTATCCGTACGAAGAACATCAGGATATTTTTTCGCCATCCATGCCGGATGTGCAGCAGTACTGGTTGCAAGACAAGTATAGATACCGCTTTCATAAAGGCTATCGATCAATTGGTCTAACCATTCAAATTGATAATGAACTTCATCGGGCTGATTACGTGCCCAAGAGAATACATTGACTGTAGCAATATCGATTCCAGCTTGTTTGAATAGTTGTAGATCTTCTTGGTGTGTCTGTTGATCCCATTGTTCAGGATTATAATCGCCACCGTAAAAAATTTTGGGAAGTTTACTGCTAATCATGACTGTCACTCCTTGTATAAGAATAACTCTATAGTAAAGCAACTCGTTCCCTTATAGAATATAATAAAATGTGCTTAGTGTATAATAATATGGAGATTGGAAGTGAAAAATATGTATGTAACTATACCGGATCGTCGCTTTTTTACAGAGCTTAGAGACTTGCAGTTACCTATTCATATGGAGAGTATCGGGTACAACGCCGATCAGGAATCTATTGATCGTCCAGATGGCTATCCTTGTTATCATTGGATTCAAGCTGTTAATGGAGAAGGCGAACTTTATTTTGGTGGAACTAGCTATACAGTCAAAGCAGGATCAGGTGTATTATTGGCACCTAGAGATGCTCATGGGTATCGTCCGATCAGCGGGGTATGGGAGACCGCGTATTTAACATTTGGAGGACCTCAGTCTCTCGCTATCGTATCGACGCTTGGATTATCACATTCGGCTTATTATGAATGGGATCGTGGATGTGAATTAGAGACATTTACCAGTGGACTACTGGGTCAGATTCGCAGTGATCGTGACTTATCAGGGCTAGATACCAGTTCGGATCTATACCGCTTTTTAACATTGCTCAAAAAGCATGGTCGTGTGAATAATCTGCCTTCGTTATCCCATACAGTAGAACGATTGAAGCCACTGATGTCCTTTATGGAATCCCATTATGACGATCCTAATATTGGTCTTGAAGATATGGCAGATCAAGTCGGTGTAAGTGCGAGACATTTGAATACTTTATTCCGCCAGACATTTGGAATGACGGCGTATGCTTATTTTATTTTACTTCGTATTCGTAAAGCCAAAGAATTGATGACACTGTATCCTCGCATGACGATTAAAGAAGTAGCAGGTCAAGTTGGATTTAGAGATTCCAGTCATTTTGTAGCTACATTCCGTCGATTAGAAGATGTTACACCGGAACAATTCCGTAATTTGTATTGAATAATAGGTTAGATTATCAATGAATCATGAAGCGGATAGGTCCGATCTGCTTCAATTATTGAGTTGATTTTATTAAGCGCTTACAATATATTGATAACCAGTGATAGTTCAGAAAGGGGATCAGAATGTGAGTGTAGAAAAGATATGGATCGATGGAAAAGAAGATACAGCTACCACAGAAGAAAGAGCTTATTTAGTACCGTTTATTGTAGAAAATTCGGATAAAGTGGTCATTGTATTGCCCGGCGGAGGGTATGAACATCGGGCAGACCATGAAGGTGCGCCTGTTGCAGAGTGGCTTAATCAAAATGGTATTTCTGCTTTTGTACTTCATTATCGTTTATTACCCAAACAGCAACGTATTCCATTAGAAGATGGTCAACGTGCTATTTGTTATGTACGCGCACATGCCGCGCATTATGGCATTCATCCGTCCAAAATCGCGATATTAGGATTTTCCGCAGGGGGTCATTTAGCAGCGATGACAGGTACTGTGTACGAAGAACAATCGGTGACGGTAGCAGGAGTCACTCAATCGATTAGTTCGAGACCGGATGCTATGATTTTGTGCTATCCGGTTATTACGATGGAGCACTATGGACATGAGGGTTCTCGATTATCTTTATTGGGAGCAGAAGCATCTCCTGAACAGATTCGTGCTCACAGTGCAGAGCAATGTGTTACAGCACAGACACCGCCTACTTTTATCTGGCATAATACAGATGATGATGTTGTACCCGTCCAAAATAGCTTGCAGATGGCAATGGCTTTAGAGCAACATCATGTTCCATTTGAATTACATATTTATGAGAGTGGTGGACATGGACAGGGGCTTGCTTTGGAGCACCCAGTTATGGGAAACTGGACCAAGCAATGTATGATTTGGCTTCATCGTCAAGGATGGTAATCACTGTACTTGTAGATGACCCTATTTTTGTCAGTCTAGAGGAGATGGATAGAGATGAAAATTGAAAAAAATAGCACCTTATTGATGATTGGTGACTCGGTTACTGATTGTGGACGTGGACGACCTGTAGGACAATATTGGGAGATCGGTGATGGTTATGTTTCTTTAGTCGATTCTCTTTTGCAAACGGTTTATCCTGATTATAATATTCGTGTACTCAATACAGGTACAAGTGGAGATCAGGTCAAACATCTCAAAGCTCGCTGGGAAGAAGATGTGTTCAAACACAATCCAGATTGGGTATCTATTATGATCGGGATCAATGATGTATGGCGGCAGTTCAGCCATCCACTTGAAACGGATTGGCATGTATACTTAGAAGAATATGAACAGACATTGCGTGAACTGGTACAGCAGACGTTGCCTAAAGTCAAAGGGTTAATCTTAATGACACCTTATTACTTATCAACGACTACTGAAGATCCTATGCGTGCGACGATGGATATTTACGGAGAAGCTGTGAAACGTATTGCACAAGAAACAGGGGCGATCGTTGTAGATACTCAAGCGGCTTTTGACGCATTGTCTGCTTATGTGTATCCAGCTTCATTATCGAATGGATGGGATCATGTTCATCCGAATCAAAATGGACATTTAGTGCTTGCTCGTTCATTTTTGCAAGCTGTTCAATATGATTGGAGCCGTTCTACACCATAATTGAAAAGCAAGGAGGGTTACGTATCAAAACATATACAGCAAATATCGTTATCGATGCCAAAGCCAAATTAGGTGAAGGACCCAGCTGGGATCAACAATCTCAACGCTTACTCTGGGTGGATATTGAAGGTTATCAATTGCATATGTATTATCCTTCTACCCATGAAGATCGTACTATAGATATTGGAGAGCATGTTAGCGCAGTAGTTCCGTATCTGGAAAATGAAGTGATTGTCGCACTTATTAGTGGGCTATACCGCTTAAATCTGACCACAGGTGAGAAATTCATAATTCACGATCCTGAAGAAGGCAGACCGGGTAACCGATTCAATGATGGTAAATGCGATCCAGCAGGGCGTTTCCTTGCAGGAACAATGGGTTTGAATGGAGAATCCGAGCAAGGTGCTTTTTATAGCTTAAATACCGAAGGCAATGTTTCTTTGCTAATAGATGAAGTTTCTACATCGAATGGATTAGCATGGAGCGCAGATCATAGTACGTTGTATTATATTGATACGCCAACACTTGAAATTGTGTCTTTTGATTATGATATCAATGAAGGTACCATTTCGAATAAACAAGTCGTTGCTACGGTAGACGAAAGTGAAGGATATCCGGATGGAATGACGATCGATGCAGAAGGTATGTTGTGGGTCGCTCGCTGGGGAGGCCAACGTGTCTCACGTATTGATCCAACCAGTGGCAAAGTGATTGCAGAAGTCTCCTTGCCTGTTAACTGTGTCACGTCTTGTACTTTTGGTGGTGAGCATTTGGATGAGCTTTATATCACAACAGCGCAAGATGATGATAGTGCAGATCAACCGTTAGCAGGTGGTTTGTTTATGGTTAAGCCAGGAGTGAAAGGGATGCCAACCGCTTACTTTAATCAAGGGAAGCGTGCAGTAAATCTTGAGCAATCTGTGACTTCAAAAGAATAGAAGATATCTTATACAATAGAGCACAAATATAACGTAAAACAGAGCAAAAAGCTTCAATCGGTCTAGATTGAAGCTTTTTGCTCTGTTCCCAAGTCTGCTGATAACAGACAAGGCTACATATTCGGCATCATAAAAGATAAGAAAAGTGATCTTATACAGAATTACGCGCGAATATCTAGTGATCCTCCCAAATTCGGGTGAGGTGCTTGTTTAAGCATTTCTGCCATTTGTTGACCTTGTTGCTCAGCCATGTCTTTAGATAACGAAAGTACTTTGATACCAACAGCTTGCGAAAGCGAACTTTGGCTCATTGCCGTGGATAATGAAGCGATATCCATGATAGGACCTCCTTTCGTTGCCTCTATTGGAAATGAAGGCATACCTAATCTATATCGGACAATCCCTATAAAATATAAATCCAAGCAAAATAAAATTAATCTTATTTTCAGCTAATCATCAGATTAATTTCATATCAAGCGTTTAATATACAGACATACCCCTTTTGAAATAAATATAAATATAGACCCTGTCGATAATCGATGGGGTTATTTTTTTGTGATTTTATGTTAGGTATATGTTAATTTTATGTAAAATGTAATCGCAGATAAAGACAATGATTAAATATTACTCACAATTTATGTTTGTTAAATTTACATAAATCTATTTTAAAAATCACAAATTGCAGTTAAAATAATCTCATATCCTATATTATTTAAATAAAAAATGGAAGGAAGTTGATGTATGAAAAAGATTTTGTTTACAGCTATGACGTTTATGATGTTAGTAACGGTGTCATTTTTAGTGCAAGGTGAGGGCAAAATACATAATACGATATACGCAGCAGCAGCCTATGATTACACACTTACTTTTCCAACCAGTCGTTACCCTGAGACAGCCGATCATATCAAAGACGCGATTGCAGATGGACATTCTGAAGTCTGTACGATTGATCGGGATGGCGCAGATCAAAGACGTGAAGATTCATTAAAAGGAGTACCTACCAAATCCGGTTATGATCGTGATGAGTGGCCGATGGCGATGTGTCTTGAAGGCGGTACAGGAGCTGATATCCGTTATGTCACACCTTCAGACAACCGCGGAGCAGGATCATGGGTGGGTAACCAATTGACTAAATATCCGGATGGAACCAAAGTGAAATTTATATTGCAATAATGAACTTTATAGCTCGTAGTCAATCGATTTTAAAATACAGAAGGTCCCTACATTGCTTGTAGGGGCTTTTTGATATATACATCATCATATCTATATCTAGCATGCTAATCTAAGCTGAGGATACATTCCTTTTGAACCATAGACATGATATGATACGATAGCTTTGTACATCGTAGAACTGACATATGAAGCCAAATAGATGGTGATACGAAATATCATAAAGACAGGTGAACACAAGATGAGAGTCATATCAGGCAGTGCCAAAGGGCGTCCATTAAAAGCTGTACCCGGTAATGGAACACGTCCGACAACAGACAAAGTAAAAGAATCGATTTTTAGTATTATTGGACCTTATTTTGATGGTGGAAAAGTATTAGATCTTTTTGCAGGTACAGGCGGTCTGGGGATCGAAGCACTCAGTCGTGGTATCCAGCAAGGGGTATTTATAGATTTGGAACATAAAAGTATAGAAGTGATTCGTGGTAATCTACAAGTGGCTGGCTTGACCGAACAAGCTGAAGTGTACCGTAATGAAGCAGGACGTGCACTGAAAGTATTAGCCAAACGTGAAGCCCTATTTGATCTTGTATTTCTTGATCCTCCTTACAAAATGAAAAATGGGATCGAACTGATGAACGAAATGCATGAACGAGGATTGTTAGCTCCAGCAGCAACGATTGTTCTAGAGTATGAATCAGGACATGATTATCCAGAAGAACTAGAACATTTCGTGTGTATTCGTCATGTGGTTTATGGAGAAACAGCGATTAATGTATACGAATATGAACCACAACAACAGGGAGGACAATCATCCAATGAGTGAACATGGAACCAAATCACATCTAGCGGTTTATCCAGGGAGCTTTGACCCTGTAACGATGGGGCATATGGATATTATTCATCGTGCTGCTAAGCAGTTCGATCATCTGGTGGTGGCTGTTTTGAATAATATGAGTAAAAAGCCCCTATTTAGCGTGGAAGAACGGGTTGAATTGTTAAAAGAAGTCACCGCAGATTTGCCAAATGTAACCATTGAAAGTTTTCGCGATCTGTTAGCTAATTACATACGTGAACGCCAAGCGCAGGTGATTGTGCGTGGTATTCGTTCAGTGACTGATTTTGAGTATGAATTACAAATGGCTTCGATCAATCGTGAACTGAATCCAGATGCAGAGACTATTTTTATGATGACCAATCCGAAATATTCTTATTTAAGCTCGAGCGTGGTTAAAGAAATCGCTCGTTTTAATGGCAACGTATCTGAATTTGTACCGCCTATTATAGAAAAACATTTAAAACAAAAGTTCAGTGAAGGTCCGGATAGCGAGTAGTTAAATCGCGAATATGGAATTGAGGACATAAGCGTGGGATAATAAGAGTAGCCGCCAAGTGAGGCTGTAAAAGAATCAAAGGAGAGAAAAACATGCCTGGCCGATTATTAAAATCCCCGATGAGCCGCAAACAATCTTTTTTGTATATTATTTGTGTTGTTATTCTGGTCTATGTACTGGTATATATGCCAACTCCTTATATGATCAATGGACC
Organism: Paenibacillus sp. CFBP13512; assembly: GCF_005233705.1. Lineage (NCBI taxonomy): Bacteria > Bacillati > Bacillota > Bacilli > Caryophanales > Paenibacillaceae > Paenibacillus > Paenibacillus sp. CFBP13512. Next base: position 96,285 of record NZ_QGAD01000005.1, read on the forward strand.
TGGTAGTGCCGATGAATTGAAGCCCATCGTAAGTGTGGCTGGTGGCCAGAAGGATGAAAAAGGAACATTTATGCTAACCACCATATCGGTCACTTACGCCAATACAGCAATGTTGATCGCTTCTTTATTTGATTCCAATGAAGAAATTGTTCGCAAAACAATTCAAAGTAATCGTGCTGAATATGAAGCAGAACAATTGTATTATATGAGCAGTTCACAATCGTATGCGATCGCTGCTGCTTACAAAAAAGCAGGCATTCCTTACGGTGTAGAACCTCAGTATGTATTTGTGGTTAGTGTACCGGATGCTCGTACTTCTATTCATGCCGGGGACAAATTTATTTCTATAGATCAGCAACCGATTACATCGTTTAAACAACTGGAACAAGTATTACAAAGCAAAAAAAATGGCGATCAAGTGCAAGTGGTGCTTGAACGTGCAGGTACTCAGATTACTCTGCCTGTAAGCTTAACTCAATTTAAAGATAGCGACGGACAAGAACGTGTCGGATTTGGCGTATCGATCGGTGAAGTCCAAAAAATCGCGCCTAAAGATGCGGATCATGAAGTTCATTTTGCCAATACTAATATTGGTGGGCCTTCGGCTGGATTGATGTTTACATTAGAAATCTATAATCAATTAACGTCAGGAGACTTAACCCGAGGACATCGTATTGCAGGTACAGGAACGATTAATCCTCAAGGTCAAGTTGGAGAAATTGGTGGTGTTCAGCACAAAGTGGTCGCAGCTCAGCAAGCAGGAGCAACTATTTTCTTAGTGCCTAAAGGCAATTATGCCGATGCCAAAGCACAATTAGCCAAAATGAAATCTTCGATGCAACTGATCTCGGTAAGTACGTTAGATGATGCACTTAACGCATTGAATACCTTATCAACTTCATAATGGTTTTGTTTATTTTGAAATCATTATATTCTAATCGGAGAGCGTCTATAATCCGAATATAAAGTAGAAGATTGCTGTACAGCAAAGCAAGAAGCTTGAATAGCAGAAGCGCGAATATCTAGCTCCATATGAACATGATCGGTATCTGTCGGTTTGGTAATCACCGGTAGAGAAGCGGTCTTTTTCATTTGTCGTAATAATTCTCTGCCTGTGTCTGTAAAGCCAAGTACACGAATATAACCGGGACCTTGTTCCAACTGTTCGATGCTCAATACCGACTTCGTATGACCTAATAATAGATGTGCAATAAGACGTTGTAGACGTGTATAGGTATAACGTTTGGTTTTGAGTGCTGTCATCAGATCAGTAATACTGTAATTTTGTAAAGTAGGTAATATTTTTTTGAAACGATATTCCAACCCTTCACTCATATCATAATACTGTGCAAGTTGTTGTGGCGAGTGCGTGGTAATCTGCTGAAATAAAGATTGCCATAACTGATCAAGCTTTACAGGGCCACGACCTGCGGCTATTTCGCGCTCAATAATGGACATCGTACTTGCGGGCAGATATGGTGTTGCTTGCTGAACATCACTAAATAGAAGCCTGCGTACTGCTGTAGCGCTTGCAATCTGTTCATGAGTCGGTTGAAGATCATGATATTGCGATTGTTCTCGCTGGATCGTCTCCGGCAGTATAGAACTATTTAACCGATTCAGCGCAATCATATATTGAAGTCCAAGTGTATTATTAGGTTGATCTAACAAAGATGTGGCTTGATCTGGTATACTATAGAGACTGGCTACTGCTTGACCAAGCGCCGCAGGGTAGCTTATCCCTTCTTTAAGATGATTCTGGATAAGTAGACGCAGTTCAGGTGATTCGTTCGTTAGCAGGTCTGCTAAAGCTTTTAATGGGGACAGAGAACCAGACTCACTACCGAACACTAATGAATCTACAAGACCCGTCGCTTCAAGAAGTGAAACTGCGCCATAAGCGAACCACTCAGCAGGTTGTACAGTATAAGCAGAAGGTAACTCGATAACCAGATCACATCCAGCATGTAGTGCCATTTCAGTACGTGCCCATTTGCTAAAAATAGCCGGTTCGCCACGTTGTGTGAAGCCACCACTCATCACAGCAACGATAGCATCACATTCTGTTTTTTCTCGTGTCCGTTGTAAATGAAGTAGATGTCCATAGTGAAGTGGATTATATTCGACGATTATTCCTGCGACTTTCATAGATAGGCTCCTTTTTAAAACTCAAGCATTGATATTGAATATAGGTATCAGTATAAACGAAAATAGGTGTTAACCAAAATACCTTAACAAATATTCATTGACAAAGCTTGCGTATAATCGGTATAATAATTTTTGTTTGTTTGGAGTGATAATGATGCAATTTCAATTTAGAAAATTGGCGCAAAGCGATCAACCGATAGAGTTTCATGACACGCTTGACATGAGTTCCATTTTAAAGGAACATAGCGATGTTCTGTCTTATACACCTCTCCAAGTAGATGTGAAAGCGGCGCAAAGAGTCAATGAAGTGGTTGATGTACAAGGAACACTGAAACTTGACTTACAGATGGCGTGTGTACGTTGTCTGAAGCCTGTGGATTTGAACTTACAGTTCGAGATTCAGGAAGAATTCAAGCATGGTGAAGAACCAGAAGATGTAGCTGAAGATAATGATACACTGTATGTGAATACAGATACTGTTGATTTAGCTCCATATATGGAACAAGCTGCTGTACTTGAACTTCCGCCTGGAGTATTATGCAGTGAAGACTGCAAAGGTCTTTGCCCGACATGCGGAGTCAACCTGAACGAGCAGGATTGCGGTTGTGACAACACACCTATCGATCCGAGAATGGCAGGACTCAAAGATTTCTTTAAGTGATTTAATGATCATGTAATATGTTCATTGGATAAGATTGATTAGATGAAGGAGGTGGGAACAATGGCAGTACCTCAACGGAGAACTTCCAAAACACGTCGTGACAAACGTCGTACACATTTTAAATTGGCAGTACCTGGTTTGGTGAAATGCGAGCAATGCGGAGAAATGAAATTGGCTCACCGCGTTTGCAAAGTATGCGGAACATACAAATCAAGAGAGATTATCAAACAATAGTCTTTCACAAAGGTAGTACTTCATCATTTGGTGAAGTACTATTTTTTTGTATATTTATAATTTGGTATATCAAACACAATGTTCACAGAAAAATCGTGTTTAGCGGATAACCTAGACCAGACACTTTCTTTTTAGTTCAATATGCTTTATACTACATTCTTAGTACCAGGTTCTAAAAATGAACGGCAACATGAAATTAAACTAAAACCGAATAGGTTTACATATATTTTTGAATACAGTAGTACCCGGATAGAACTTTTCAAGTTGTATCTTTAATTTTAAAATCTGTGTGCGATTTGCGTAACACGAAGGAGGTGCGTAGCCATCGAACGTTTGCCCAAACGGCAGCGCCAACAACGGCTCGTGAAGATTATCGAAGAGAATCCGTTTGTGACTGATCAAGAATTAACCAGACAATTAAAAGTCAGTATTCAGACGATTCGTCTAGATCGAATGGAACTTGGAATACCGGAGTTGCGTGAGCGAATGAAATTGATGGCTGAGCGCTCCTACGATCAGGTAAAATCACTTCCTCTAGATGAAGTGATCGGAGATGTTGTTGATCTGCAACTCGACAAAAGTGGAATCTCTATTTTTGAGATTCGTGAAGAACATATATTTTCTCGTACACAGATTGCACGTGGACATCACATTTTTGCACAGGCGAATTCATTAGCGGTCGCTGTGATCAATGATGCGATTGCTTTGACAGCATCGGCAGATATCAGATTTGTCCGCTCGGTTCATCTGGGTGAGAAGTGTATTGCCAAAGCATATGTGCAATCTAATCCTGCACGTAAAGGAAAAGCCAAAGTAGAAGTACTGACGTATGTTGGTGAAGAAATGGTATTTCAAGGAAACTTTACAATCTATCGTTCAGATGGTGAAGAACAGCATGAAGGAGGAGTAGATCATGATAATCGCCATTGATGCGATGGGCGGAGATCACGCTCCAGACAGCAATGTATTAGGTGGACTCGAAGCCGCCAAAGAATGGAAAGATACCGAGATCATTTTAGTTGGAGACGAGACTCGTATTCGAGCATTACTGACAGAGATTCCATCCAACTTAAAAATAGTACACACGACTGAAATTATTGAAGCAGAAGATGAGCCCGTCAAAGCTGTTCGTCGTAAAAAAGACGCTTCAATGGTTGTAGCAGGTCGCATGGTCAAAGAAGGCAATGCTCAAGCGATGATCTCAGCAGGGAATACAGGCGCACTGATGACAACAGGCTTGCTCGTTGTTGGTCGTATTAAAGGCATTGAGCGTCCTGCGCTGGCGCCTATGATTCCAACGATTGACGATGGCGGAACACTTGCGCTTGATCTTGGAGCTAATATGGACGCAAAACCAGAACATCTAGCACAGTATGCGCTGATGGGTAGCATTTATAGAGACAAAGTTCATGGTATTACTAACCCGCGTGTAGGATTATTGAACGTAGGTACAGAAGCCAACAAAGGCAATGAATTAACCAAAGAAGCTTACCCGTTACTAGAAGCATTGCCTATTAATTTTGTAGGAAATGTAGAAGCACGCGATGTACTTAATGGAGTCTGTGATGTGTTGGTCTGCGATGGTTTTGCAGGGAACATTATGTTAAAGTCACTTGAGGGTACAGCATCAGCGATGTTTTCACTGCTCAAACAACAATTTAGCAAATCGCTCAAGACCAAGATTGGGGCCGCATTATTAATGCCCGAACTTCGCAGTCTCAAGGGCAAGCTAGATTACAAAGAGCATGGAGGTGCTCCTTTACTTGGATTGAACGGACTTGTTCTCAAAAGTCATGGTTCATCTGACGCTGGAGCCATTAAGCATGCTGTTCGTCAGGCAAGAATAGCGATCAGCAATCAGTTGGTTGAAAATATATCTAAAGAAGTTATACAATAAGCATCTTGCGTCATGTTTTATCCATCCCCACCGTAATGACGTGGAACGAAAACGATGAGGAAATTAGTGGGAAGAGAGTGACACCAATGATTAATGTTTTACCTATCGGTATTATCGGAACAGGAAAATATGTTCCTGAAAAAATATTAACAAATGCAGATCTTGAAAAAATGGTTGAAACGAATGACGAATGGATTGTCAGTCGTACAGGTATTCGTGAGCGTCATATTGCAGCTCCAGAGCAAGCAACTTCTGATTTAGCCTATGAAGCAGCCATCAAAGCATTGGAATCAGCAGGTATGGATGCAACAGAATTGGATTTAATTGTAGTAGCTACGATTACACCAGATACCTTTTTCCCTTCAACCGCTTGTATTTTGCAAGATAAATTAGGTGCAAAAAATGCGGCGGCTTTCGATTTATCAGCAGCGTGTTCTGGATTTGTCTATTCACTAGCATCTGCAACAAGTATGTTGCAAATGGGTTTATATAAAAATGCTTTGGTTATTGGAGCAGATACGTTATCACGTATTACAGACTATACTGATCGTAACACTTGTGTGTTGTTCGGTGATGGTGCTGGAGCAGTAATTATCGGTGAAGTGGGCGAAGGTCGTGGATTTAAATCATTTGATCTTGGTGCTGAAGGTTCTGGTGGCGAATTATTAACAATGCCAGCAGGTGGTTCAAGATTGCCAGCTTCCGCAGAAACGCTAAGCAACAATCAACATTATATTCGTATGGGTGGACGTGAAGTTTTCAAATTTGCCGTTCGTGTGATGGGTTCAGCAACCGATGAAGTTCTTCGCAAAGCAGGAATGACTAAAGATGATATCGATATTTTGATTCCTCACCAAGCGAATATCCGTATTATTCAATCCGCGATGAACCGTCTAGAGTTGTCAGAAGATCGAGTGATGATCAATGTTGATCGATATGCGAATACTTCTGCGGCATCTATTCCACTAGCATTAGTAGAAGCTGTGGAACAAGGACGAATCAAAGAAGGCGATCGTGTCGTTATGGTTGGTTTTGGCGGCGGTCTAACTTGGGGCGCATCTGTATTAGTATGGTAATCCAACGAATTTGATTGGTAACAGATAATAGGGAGGAGATGATTCCTATGGGTAAAATAGCATTTGTATTTCCAGGTCAAGGCGCTCAAAAAGTAGGTATGGCAAAAGACGTTTACGATGCATTACCTCAAGCAGCAGAGTTGTTCAAAACAGCTGATGAAGTATTAGGTTTTAGTATCAGTGAACTTGCTTTTGAAGGGCCTGAAGAGCAATTGAAACAAACAGCGAATACACAGCCTGCTTTGTTAACGGCAAGTATCGCTTTGTTTGAAGCTTTAAAATCTAAAAATATTACACCTGATTATGTAGCAGGTCATAGTCTTGGAGAATATAGTGCTCTTGTAGCCGCTAATGCTTTGGATTTTGATCAAGCTGTAGCGATTGTACGTGCACGTGGTCAATATATGGAGCAAGCTGTTCCATCCGGTCAAGGAGCTATGGCTGCTGTACTTGGAGCAGAACGCGAACCTTTAGCGGCATTGTGTGCTGAGATTTCAGCTACAGGACATGCAGTGGAACTGGCTAATGTGAACTGTCCCGGACAGATTGTAGTATCAGGTTCGGTGGAAGGCGTAAATGCTGTAGCAGCAAGAGTCAAAGAAATCGGTGGCAAACGTGCGATTATGCTTGAAGTGAGTGGGCCTTTCCATTCTTCTTTGATGAAATCAGCAGCAGATCAATTATCTGAGCGTTTACAAACGGTATCTTTCCGTGATGCGATTGTACCGGTTGTGGCGAACGTAACAGCCAAAACAGTGACTCAGGGAAGCGATATTCAAGCGTTACTGGTAGAACAGGTATACTCTCCTGTATTATGGGAAGATAGTGTTCGTTTTCTGATTCATGAAGGTGTAGATACTTTTATCGAAATTGGCCCTGGTAATGTATTAACAGGATTAATTAAAAAAATAGATAAAAATGTACGCTTGATTAATATAAGCAGTCTGGAAAGTATAGAAGCACTTCAAGTGGAAGTTTAATCTTCCCTCCAGAAGCCGGATCAGATGATTCATTTGAAAAGGAGATGCGTATGTTATGAGTAAGCCACTTCAAGGACAATCTGCTTTGGTTACAGGAGCTTCACGAGGCATAGGTCGTAGTATTGCGATTGCACTAGCAGAAGCTGGAGCAGATATCGCAGTTAACTATGCGGGTAGTGAAGATGCTGCTAACGAAACCGTACGTCTGATCGAAGAGTTAGGCGTCAAAGCTTTTGCTGTTCGTGCTAATGTAGGAATAGCTACAGAAGCCGAAGCTATGGTCAAACAAGTTAACGAAACTTTTGGTAAAATCGACATTTTGATTAATAATGCAGGAATTACCCGTGATAACCTGATCATGCGAATGAAAGAAGACGAATTTGATCAAGTCATTGAGACGAACCTCAAAGGTGTGTTTAATTGCCTCAAAGCGGTTACACGTCCGATGATGAAACAACGTTACGGTCGTATTATTAATATTTCTTCTGTAGTAGGTGTACTGGGTAACCCTGGACAAGCCAACTATGTCGCAGCCAAAGCAGGTGTAATTGGTTTAACCAAAGCATCCGCAAAAGAATTAGCTTCACGTGGCATCACAGTGAATTGTGTGGCGCCCGGATTTATTGCAACAGATATGACGGATGAACTGAGTGAAGAACTGCGTAACAAAATGCTAGAAGGTATTCCGCTTGCACGTCTCGGTCAACCCGAAGAAATTGCATCGGTTGTTTCTTTCTTAGTATCACCAGCAGCTTCTTACATGACAGGACAGACGCTTCATGTGGATGGCGGTATGTACATGTAAAAGAAGTACAATATCTCTTTTAGGGATATGTGGCTTTTTACGTGTGATTTTCGTATAATACTTTGGAAGAGGAGGTGAAACGGATGTCTGATGTTTTGGATCGTGTAAAACGCATCGTTATTGACCGTTTGGGAGCTGACGAAGCTGAAATTAAATTGGAATCATCTTTTAAAGATGATCTTGGCGCAGATTCGCTTGATGTAGTGGAACTTGTTATGGAATTGGAAGATGAGTTTGACTTGGAAATTTCTGACGAAGATGCGGAGAAAATTACGACCGTAGGTGAAGTTGTAACTTACATACAATCTCATACCTAAGGCTTAACTAAAGTCCCGTTACCTGCTTGTTAGCGGGCCGGGACTTCTCCTCATTTTGGCGTCTTTTGGATGGAACACAAAATATACACATGCAGTCGATATAGAGGTGAATGTGTTTGAAGCATAGAGTAGTAATTACAGGCTTGGGAGTTATGACTTCCCTTGGTAAAGACAAAGATACATTTTGGAATAATATCATTACCGGTCAATCCGGTGTAAGTACCATTGAAAGTTTTGATGTCAGTGGTTATCCTACGCAAATTGCTGCTGAAGTGAAAGACTTCAATGCAGAAGATTATATGGAACGTAAAGAAGCTCGCAAAATGGACCGTTTTGTTCAATTTGCAGAAGCAGCAACGGTTGAAGCTTTGAAAGACAGTAAGCTTAATATTGCAGAAGATACAGATCCTGAGCGTGTTGGGGTTATTATCGGATCAGGTATTGGTGGTCTGGGTACATTTGAAGATCAGCATGCTATTTTGATGCAAAAAGGACCAAAGCGAGTAAGTCCATTCTTTATTCCAATGATGATTGCGAATATGGCTTCTGGTCATGTATCTATTCTTCACGGCGCTAAAGGACCTAACTTGGCTCCTGTCAGTGCGTGTGCAAGTGGTAGTCATGCCATAGGAGATTCATTCAAATTTATCCGTGATGGTGAAGCAGACGTTATGATTACCGGTGGTGCTGAAGCAACGATTCGTCCTTCGGGATTGGGTGGTTTCTGTGCGATGCGTGCGATGTCTACACGTAACGATGATGCAACAACCGCAAGTCGTCCGTTTGATACCGGTCGTGATGGATTTGTAATGGGTGAAGGTTCAGGAATTATGATTCTTGAATCACTGGAACATGCTCAAAAACGTGGAGCTCATATTTACGCTGAAGTGATTGGTTATGGACTAAGCGCAGATGCTCACCATATGACAGAGCCTGATCCTGATGGTCCAGCTCGTTGTATGAAAATGGCGATTCGTAGTGCAGGTATTGCACCGGAAGATATTGATTATATCAATGCTCACGGTACATCGACTCCTGTAGGCGATAAGTCTGAAACCAAAGCAATCAAATTAGCATTAGGCGATCATGCGTATAACATCGCTGTAAGTTCGACCAAGTCGATGACAGGTCACCTTTTAGGAGCAGCTGGTGGTATTGAAGCTGTAATCTGTGCACTATCTTTAGAAAATCAGATTATCGCTCCTACAATCAATTTGCATAATCAAGATCCTGAATGTGATTTAGATTATGTGCCGAATGAAGCGCGCAAAGCAGATTTGAATGTAGTAATGTCCAACTCTTTTGGATTTGGGGGGCATAATGCCTCAGTCATCCTGAAGAAATTTGAAGTGTAAGGAGTCAGTTTCTTGAACGGAGATGTGAAACAGCTACAACAGCAAATTCAAATCCAATTTCAAAACCGTCAATTACTCAAACAGGCGTTCACACATGCTTCGTATGTGAACGAACATCGTTTTAGTCAACATCAAGACAATGAACGTTTGGAATTTTTGGGTGATGCGGTTTTGGAATTGACAGTGTCGGAGTACCTGTACAATGCATATCCTGAGCGTCCTGAAGGTGAACTTACGAAGTTGCGTGCAGCGATTGTATGCGAGCCTTCGTTGGTGAAGTTTGCGGAAGCGCTCGACTTTGGCAGATACGTTTTGCTTGGCAAGGGAGAAGAATTGACAGGCGGACGTCAGCGTCCAGCACTGCTCGCTGATGTTTTTGAATCTTTTATTGGAGCATTATATCTGGACCAAGGCTTAGAAGCTGTGAAGTCTTTTCTAAACGCACATGTATTCTCAGGCATTTCTCCAGGTGGGCAGTTCCAGATGATGGACTTCAAGACCGAGCTTCAGGAGTTAACTCAGCATCACAATATGGGAGTACTGGAGTATCGTATTATTGAAGAGAAAGGCCCTGCACATGAGCGGGAGTTTGTCTCGGAAGTATGTATGGGAGAAGAGAGTTTAGGTCAGGGAGCCGGGCGTTCTAAAAAAGAAGCAGAGCAACGGGCAGCTGCCGCGGCATTGAATCGGTTGAAGTTGAAATAAACCGTTCTCTTTTCTGACAATTACAGGACAAACAAAGAGCAAAGAGCAGTCACAGCCAGCTTGCGTGAATCAAGAGGCATCGACCGCTTTTTGCTCTTTTTCCATTGATGAAACAGCAGGTAATTATGCTACAATAGCAGTAGAGGTGAACAACGAACTATGTTCCTGAAAAGAATAGAATTAGCAGGATTTAAATCTTTTGCGGATAAGACAGAAATGGAATTTGTGAAAGGTATTACCGCCGTTGTCGGACCAAACGGTAGCGGTAAAAGCAATATATCTGACGGGATCCGCTGGGTGCTTGGTGAGCAAAGTGCCAAGTCTCTTCGTGGTGGCAAAATGGAAGATATTATTTTTGCAGGTAGTGATAGTCGGAAGGCAGTAAGTTATTCAGAAGTGTCGCTTACACTTGATAATGAGGATCAGACGCTACCACTCGATTTTGGCGAAGTTACGATTACGCGCCGTGTACACCGTAGTGGAGATAGCGAATATTTGATCAACAAACAATCTTGTCGTCTAAAAGATATTACCGAGCTGTTTATGGATACAGGGATAGGGAAAGAAGCTTATTCGATTATCGGGCAAGGACGTATCGAAGAAATACTAAGTACTCGTTCGGAAGATCGTCGGGGTATTTTTGAAGAAGCATCTGGAATTGTGAAATACAAGTCTCGTAAAAAAGATGCGGTTCGTAAATTAGATGATACCGAGCAGAATTTGTTACGTATCTATGATCTTGTACATGAATTAGAAGATCAGATTGAACCCCTAAAAGAACAATCTACCAAAGCGATTCATTTCAAAGAACTCAAAGAAGAGCTTAAACATAAAGAAATATCGCTCTATGTTCATGGTATCGAACGGATTCATACCGCATGGAGTACAGCAAGTACCAAAATGGCTGAACTGGAAAAAGTACAGCAAAAGTTAGCAAGTGTTGTATCCGGTCATGATGAGAAGCTTGAAAGTGAACGTGGTGCTCTTCGTGAAGCAGAAGAAGCTGTAGAGCAACTACAAGGATTACTGCTTCAATATAGCGAGCAGACGGAGAAATCAGAAGGTCTGGGTGAATTACTCAAAGAACGCCGTCTAAATTTAGAACAAAATCAAAAGCAATTAGGTGTAGCTTTAGAGCGTAGTGAAGAACGTACCAGTCAGCGTACAGGAGAAAGCCAACAATTACAGACCAAGTTTGCTACCTTAACGAAGCAATTGCAAGAGCTACAGCAAAATATTACTCAAGAAGAAAATAGCCTGATCCAGATTAATGGTGGTATCGGACAACATCAGGAAGAAAGCTTGAAAGGCGAATTGCTAGAACTGATGAATACGATGGCACAAGCTCGTAATGAAATTCGGTACGCAGATCAGCAGACCGAGAATACACAACGCCGTATGGTACGAGCAGAAAGTGAATCTGGTAAATGGAAAGCCGAGAAAAAACGTCTCGAAGATAGCAAAGCTGCTTCTGCCCTACAGACGGATAAATTAGCTAAAGAAATTGCTAAAGTACGTGTTGATTATATTCAACATAGTGAGCAATTGCATAAGTTACAGAAGTCTGGCGAAGAAATGCAGACAGCCATTCGCAAATGGGAGCAACGTCGTGAAGCATTAGTGTCTCGCCGGGATACGATGCAGGAAATGCAAGAAGACTTTGAAGGCTTTATGCTAGGCGTTAAAGAAGTGCTCAAAGCTTCACGTAACTCACAACTGCACGGAGTACACGGGGCTGTAGCCGAACTCATCACCGTGCCTGAGAAATTAGAACTGGCAATGGAAACGGCGCTTGGTGCTTCAGTACAGCATGTGGTGATGGAAGATGAAGAAGTATCGCGTAAAGCGATAGCATTTTTGAAGCAACGTCAATTAGGCAGAGCTACATTTTTACCTCTTGATGTTATTCGTCCACGCAAAATGCAGGATAATGACAAACGACTTGCTGAAAGTGCAGAAGGTTTTGTCGGGATTGGTGCTGAACTGGTCGACTATGATGAGCGTTATGCATCGATAGTCGGTAGTCTGATCGGCAGTGTAGTCATTGCAGAGACGTTAGAGCAAGCCAACCGTATCGCAGGCAAATTAGGATACCGTTACCGGATCGTGACGCTTGAGGGCGATGTTGTCAACGCAGGTGGATCGATGACCGGGGGTAGTCAGCACAAAAAGAATAATAATTTACTTGGACGTAAACGCCAATTGGATCAGTTGGGAAATGAGATCACTGAAAGCGAGTCTCAAGTGAAACGTCTGCAAAAAGAAATTATTGATGTGCAGAAGCGTCTGCAAGATCATGAACATCGACTGGATCAATTGCGAGCGGATGGGGATCGTAAGCGTACAGAAGAACAACAGGTCGCAAGCGAACTCAAACAAATCGAGCATGAGTTACGTCATGTGAATGAACAATATGAATTGTATGGACAAGAGACAAGTAGCTATACTGAAGAACTTGCAGGGATTGCCAAAGCTCGTAAAGATGCAGAACAGAAACTAATTGAATTGCAAAAGCAAGAGCAAGCGATTCAAGATAGTATCCAAAATGCAGAAAAAATGCGTAAATCGAATGAGTCTGCTAAAGAACAGTTGCAAGAAAAAGTAACTGATCTCAAAATTCGTGAAGGTAAACTGAGTCAAGAAATCTTCTCACTAGAAGAACAATTATCCCGTTCACAGGAAGAATCACAAGATTATGGTCAAGAGTTGGAGAGCAATCGAGAACAACTGGCTGTTATTCTTAAAGATTTGGAAAAAAATGAGCGTGAACAAACGAAGCAACGTACTGATTTGGAACGTCTACGCCGTAAACGTACAGAAACCAGTGAACAACTTGAATTGAAACGTGCAGAACGAATACGACTTCAACAAAAGTTAGAACTGGAAGAAAACGAAACACGCGAACAGCGTAACGAACTCAAAACCGTTGAAGATGAATTGCGCAAAATAGAAATTCAAGTCAATCGCTTGGATGTAGAACTTGAAAATATTTTAGCCAAATTGCGTGAAGATTACGAACTCACTTACGAAATGGCAAAAAGAGATTATGAATTACCAGAAGATATTGAAGTGGCTGAAAAAGAAGTGCGTCATCTGAAATCCAAAATCATGGATCTGGGTGAAGTAAATCTAGGAGCGATCGAAGAATATCAACGTGTGAATGAACGTTATGAATTTTTGACGCTTCAACAAAACGATCTGGTCGAAGCCAAAACAACACTATATCAAGTCATTCGCGAAATGGATGAAGAAATGTCCAAACGCTTCAAAGTCACATTTGATGCGATTCGTGGTCAATTTGGTACGGTATTTAGTAAGTTGTTTGGTGGAGGTCGTGCAGACTTGGTATTGATCGATCCTGAACGTATGCTTGAAACAGGAATTGATATTGTTGCCCAACCACCGGGTAAAAAGTTGCAAAATCTACAATTGCTTTCTGGTGGCGAACGAGCATTAACAGCGATGGCATTGTTATTTGCCATTTTACAAGTTAAACCTGTACCGTTCTGTGTACTCGATGAAGTAGAAGCGGCACTGGATGAAGCGAACGTAGTGCGGTTTGCACAGTATCTAAGAGAGTTTTCAGGATTAACACAGTTTATCGTAGTGACTCATCGCAAAGGCACTATGGAAGAAGCTGATGTGCTATATGGAGTCACGATGGAAGAAGGCGGCGTCTCGAAGCTAGTTTCTGTTAAATTGGACGATGAAGAAGCAGATATCGCTTAATCTATTTACATTTTGATAGGCTTATTATGGACTATATATAATTGATCATCTGGAGGAATCTCATGAGCTTTTTTAAAAAGTTAAAAGACAGCATTTCTACAAAAACAGAAACAGTAACTAAACAGTTCCGCGATGGTTTAGAAAAAACACGCAAAGGGTTTGTTGAAAAAGTATCAGACCTTGTAATTCGTCGCAAAAAAATTGATGAAGAGTTCTATGAAGAATTAGAAGAAATTCTTATCGGTGCTGATGTAGGCGTAAATACCGTGATGGAGCTTATTGATGATCTTCGTGAAGAAGTTCGTATTCGCCGAATCGAAGATGCTGCTGAACTACAACCTGTATTATCTGAGAAGTTAACGGGCTTACTTCGTGGAAACGAAAATACAGGCTTAAATATGCAACAAGGTGGAATTACAGTTATTTTATTTGTAGGTGTCAATGGTGTAGGTAAAACAACAACAATTGGCAAAATGGCACACCGTTTCAAACAAGAAGGTAAAAAAGTGTTGCTTGCCGCAGGAGATACATTCCGTGCGGGAGCTATTGAGCAATTAGAAGTATGGGGCCAACGTGCAGGCGTAGAAGTGATTAAGCAACAATCAGGCTCTGACCCAGCAGCAGTGATGTATGATGCTGTACGCGCAGCTAAGCAGCGTGGAGCAGACGTATTGTTATGCGACACCGCAGGACGTTTACAGAATAAAAGCAATCTGATGGATGAGTTGAACAAAATCTTCCGTGTAATTCAACGTGAAATTCCAGATGCTCCGCACGAAGTACTGATGGTACTTGATGCGACAACAGGTCAAAATGCACTAAGCCAAGCCAAACTATTCGGTGAGAAAAGTGGCGTGACTGGACTGGTATTGACCAAATTAGATGGAACTGCTAAAGGTGGAATCGTGGTAGCCATTCGTCAAGAATTAGACTTACCGGTTAAATTTGTAGGTCTAGGCGAGAAGATTGATGACTTACAACCGTTTGATAGTGAACAGTTTGTTCATGCTTTATTTGCAGGATTGATTCAAGAAGAGGAAGAAGCTGAAAAGACGGATTCCAAAGAGTAGGGCCAAATTGCCAAAGTAGCATCTTCATACAGAACTGAGTTATAATAGCAGTAGAAATCAAACGGAAATGAGATAACTCTTATCCGATTTCTACTGCTTTTTATTTTCGTTATCAGATACGATCTAGAGTTACTTACATAACATTTAAGCATCAAGTAGATCATATAGCATAGGGATAAGATTGGATCGAAGAAAGGAAGTGACTTATGGCTCTCACACATACGTATAGCCGTAAAGAAGAAGTAGCAAATGCAGTAACTCATGGTATAGGAGCTGCTCTTAGTATTGCTGCATTAGTTATTTTAATTGTTTTTGCTGTACTTAAAGGTACACCATGGCATGTAGTAAGCTTTACGATTTATGGAGTCAGCATGCTGTTGTTGTATACCAGTTCTACCTTAGTACATGGATTCAGAGATGGCAAAGCCAAAGATTTATTTGAGATTTTTGATCATTCAGCCATTTATCTATTTATTGCAGGAACATATACACCTTTGATGTTAATTGTTGTCAAAGGGGCACTGGGTTGGAGTATATTTGGAATCGTATGGGGCATCGCCATTTTAGGATGTGCGTTTAAAGCATACTTCGTCAAACGTTTTCTATTTATGTCGACGATTTTCTATATCTTAATGGGATGGTTAATTGTTATCGCATGGGAACCATTGACAACGAATATGGCAAGCGGTGGCATTATTCTACTAGCTATTGGTGGATTAATGTATACGCTGGGTACGATATTTTACGTCTGGCGTGGATTTCCTTTCCATCATGCGGTTTGGCATCTGTTTGTGCTAGCAGGTAGCATTTTGCATTTCTTTATGATTTTATTTTATGTTTTGCCGATTCATTTGTAATAGATAAATAGACGTAAAAAGTTCATATTTTGGGCTTGAATGATCGATATTTGAAGCTCATTTATAAAAGTAATAAGATGTTAAGTAATTATGCTTGACATCTTATTTTATTTTTTGCTATGATATAGAACGTTGATGAGGTGTAAAGTGTTTTTCCTTGACGGAGGGAGTGCCCCATATGAGTCAAGAGAATCGGCTCGATAAAACGACCCGAATTAATTCATTATTTGATTTCTACGAGCTTCTACTTACAGACAAACAGCAGATGTTCCTTAAATACTATTTTCATGATGATTACTCTCTAGGAGAGATCGCCGCAGAGTTCAGTATTAGTCGACAAGCGGTGTATGAGCATATTAAGCGTGCAGAGCAAGTATTAGAAATGTACGAAGAAAAGCTTGGTCTGATGGAAAAGCATTATCGCCGTGTGCGTGATTTAGAAGAGCTCAAATCGACATTGTCTTCAAGTGGAGTGACACATGAATATCAATCGCAAATGATGGATATTGTAGAGCGCTTGGAAGCCAACGATTAATTCATATATACTTATACATGTAAAGAAGTACGATATAGATATACAGACCATATATTATTTAACGTGAAATAAACGGAGGTGAAGACACATGGCATTTGAAAGCTTAACAACACGACTGCAAAACGTATTTAGCAAACTTCGTGGTAAAGGTAAAGTATCTGAAGAAGATGTAAACGAAGCAATGCGCGAAGTGCGGTTAGCGTTACTTGAAGCAGACGTTAATTTCAAAGTCGTAAAAGAATTCATTTCCAAAGTGAAAGAAAAAGCGGTCGGTAAAGATGTGATGGAAAGCTTCACACCAGGCATGGTTATTATCGACATTGTTAATAAAGAGCTTACCGAGTTGATGGGTGGAACACAGTCCAAACTTGCCAAAGCAGCGAAGTCACCAACCGTTATTATGATGGTCGGGTTGCAAGGTGCTGGTAAAACAACAACCTCTGGTAAACTAGCCAAAATGCTTCAAAAGCAAAATCATCGTCCTTTACTGGTTGCAGGCGATATTTATCGTCCAGCAGCGATCAAACAGTTGCAAGTACTGGGAGAGCAAATCAATACACCGGTATTTACGATGGGAGATCAGACAAGTCCAGTTGAGATTGCTCGTCAAGCTTTGCAAGAAGCCAAAAATAACAATAATGATTACGTGATTATTGATACAGCAGGTCGCTTGCATATTGATGAAGAATTGATGGATGAATTGCGCCAGATTCATGAATTAGTGAATCCGGATGAAGTTCTGTTAGTTGTAGATGCGATGACAGGTCAGGATGCAGTCAATGTAGCCGAGAACTTTAACACTCAATTGCAATTAACAGGTGTAGTCTTAACTAAGCTTGATGGAGATACTCGTGGTGGTGCAGCATTGTCTGTCAAAGCCGTAACGGGTTGTCCGATCAAATTCACTACTCTTGGTGAAAAGCTAGATGCAATGGAAGCTTTCCATCCAGAGCGTATGGCTTCACGTATTCTAGGTATGGGTGATATGTTATCCTTGATCGAAAAAGCTCAAATGAATATCGATGAAGATAAGGCAAAAGAAATGGAACGCAAAATGCGTAATGCCGAATTTACATTCGAAGATTTCTTAGAGCAAATGGATCAAGTGAAAAAGCTTGGACCACTTGATCAGATTATGGACATGATTCCGGGTATGGGAAAAATGAAAAACCAAAATCTTCAAGTTGATGATAAGCAAGTTGGACGTATTGAAGCAATTGTTCAGTCGATGACTGTTCAGGAGAAACAACATCCAGAAGTGATTAATCATAGTCGTCGTAAACGGATTGCTACAGGTAGCGGAACTTCTGTTGCAGAAGTAAACCGTCTGATCAAGCAGTTCGATGAAATGCGCCGTATGATGAAGCAGTTCTCGGATATGATGGATCCTAAGGGCGGCGGCAAGAACAATAAAATGATGAAACAAATGCAAAAAATGGGTGGCAAGGGAATGAAGTTTCCTTTCCGTTAAACTCAGGAAATGCAATGTATATATTATTGAATTAATTTGAAGGAGGTGAATTTTCGTGGCAGTACGTATTCGTCTAAAACGCATCGGTGCTCATAAAGCGCCTTTCTATCGTATCGTGGTTTCCGATTCTCGGTCCCCTCGTGATGGCCGTTTCATCGAAGAAATCGGTACTTATAATCCAGTTGCAGAACCTTCTGTAACTAAGATTGATGAGGAAAAAGCTCTTCAATGGCTTCAACAAGGAGCACAAGCTTCTGATACCGTTCGCAACTTGCTTAGCAAAGCGGGCGTTATGAAAAAGTTTCATGAGCTTAAACAGCAAAAATAATTGCTGATTCGGAGGAGTATCTATGGAACAATTAGTAATGGTTATTGCTAAAGCTCTCGTGGATCATCCCGATGATGTAAAAGTGAACGTTGTGGAAAAAGAGAACTTGATCGTATACGAACTTAGCGTCCATCCGGACGATGCTGGTAAAGTGATCGGCAAGCAAGGACGTATCGCCAAGGCTCTCCGCACGGTCGTTACATCAGCAGCAGTCAAGACTAATAAACGGGTGACCGTTGATATAATGTCTTAAAAATATACGAAAGAGGGTTAGGATGATGTCCTAGCCCTTTTTCGTACATTTTCAATCAAAATACGATCAAATATAGATTACAGGTTAGAGGAGAATAACATGACTGAACAATTTTTAACTGTAGGTAAAGTAGCAAATACACATGGTATCCGCGGAGAACTCAAAATATATCCGAATACCGATTTTGCTGAAATTCGTTTTGCTGAAGGCAAAAAGCTCTGGATGATTAATGAAGAAAACGGGAATAAACTTGAAGTTGAAATCGTAAGTTCTCGTTTGCAAAAAAATATGTATGTAGTTCGTTTTAAAGGATTTAGCAATATTAACGAAGTAGAGAAATATAAAGGTTGGACATTAAAAGTTTCTAAAGATGATATCATCGAGTTAGAAGAAGATGAATTTTATTTTCATGAAATTCTAGATTGTGAAGTCTTTACAGAAGAAGGCATCAAAATCGGTAAGATTGTAGATATTTTAAAACCGGGTGCTAATGATGTATGGGTCGTTCGTCCAGATAAAGGCGAAGAAGTATTGATTCCTTATATTCATGATGTGGTGCTTGATATTAATGTTAAAGAGAAAAAGGTACTGATTCATGTGATGGAAGGTCTTTTGGAATGATGAAGATCGATGTGCTAACCTTATTTCCGGAAATGTTTACCGGTGTATTTGGTTCTAGCATTCTGGGTAAAGCCGCAGCCAAAGGTATTGTAGAATTAAATGCGATTAATTTTCGTACGTATTCTAAAAGCAAACATGGTACGGTAGACGATACACCTTATGGTGGAGGCGGGGGAATGGTGCTCAAGCCTGAGCCTATTTTTGATGCTGTGGAAGATTTGGCACCTGCATCAACATCTGTATCTCCACGTATTATTTTGATGTGTCCACAGGGGGAGCCTTTTACCCAACGCAAAGCTGAAGAATTGGCTCAGGAAGAACATTTGATATTTATCTGCGGTCATTATGAAGGATATGATGAACGTATTCGTGAGCATCTGGTAACCGATGAGATATCAATAGGTGATTATGTGCTTACTGGCGGTGAAATACCGGCTATGGCGGCTGTAGACAGCATTGTACGCCTTTTACCAGGGGTATTAGGGAATGCCAACAGTGCGGTAACCGATTCGTTTAGCACAGGCTTGCTAGAATATCCACATTATACACGTCCAGTCGAATATAGAGGGATGAAAGTACCTGATATTTTATTATCCGGTCACCATGCTAATGTAGAAAAGTGGCGCCGTGAACAATCCTTACTTCGTACATTAGAACGTCGTCCAGAATTGTTAGAACAAGCTGATTTGACAACCAAAGAACGCCAATGGCTTAACAATCAGCGTAGTTAACTAAATATATCTAAGAATTTCGCTGTATGAAGATCTGTAGAGGTCGATTATGGGGAAATTCTTTTTTGTATCTCTATGTACATATTGGAATTGGATAAGCCCAAAGAATAGGAGTTTGGACACCATGAATGATTTGCAACAGGAATATGTGCAATGGTTGGATCGATTAAGTAGTGACTTGCGTAGTCAGGGATATGCTTCAGTTTTAAATAAAGAATTTGTAGAACAGGATGCTACGATTGTGATCAATCGTTTGCTACCTGAATTTGCCTATCTTATGTATATCGAAGTCGAATCGTACAAAAAATATTTTATCGCTGATTATAGTGGACGTAATACAGTCATGAAATTAATTGATCGTAGTATTGATCACAAAAAGACAGCAAGAATACGAGCGTTAGAAAATAGTCGATTAACAGATCATCTTACTTTTGAAGAAGAAATCAATCGCTTGAAAAGTCTACAACATCTACTAGAACAAAGTGATTTTGAATAGTTAACTATATAGATAATGAATCAAAGATGATTTAAAGTGGATATATCTTTTAACTTTTTTTGAAAAAGTGTTGTTATTCTATAAGGATCTATGATAATATTAGACTGTTGTGTGAATCTGATGGTCCTCTACGATCAATGATGAGGAATTATTCCCTGAGACGTATGAACATCTGTGTGGAAGGAGGAAGTTATTAATGAATATCATTCAAGAAATTACTCAAGATCAACTTCGTAAAGATATCCCTAATTTCCGTGCAGGCGACACTTTAAAAGTGCATGTTAAGGTAATCGAGGGTACTCGCGAACGTGTTCAGTTGTTCGAGGGAGTTGTAATCAAACGCCAAGGTGGCGGCATCGGTGAAACTTTTACAGTACGTAAAATTTCTTACGGTGTAGGTGTGGAAAGAACTTTCCCAGTAAATTCACCTAAAATCGATAAACTAGAAGTAGCTCGTCGTGGTAAAGTTCGCCGTGCGAAATTGTACTATCTTCGTGAGCTTCGCGGTAAAGCAGCTAGAATTAAAGAATTGCGTCGTTAATCCTTTTGGATACGCGATTGAGAAGGGCTTGGTGAAACAAGCCCTTTTCGTTATTTTTACGCTGTTATTTAAGATAATGATTCACATCCGATTCCGCCGGACAGCCTTTATACACGGCTGTAGACGGGATTTTTGTATTTCTTGACGAATAGAATCCTTCAAAATTTGGTTTTTACAAAATTGTGTGTAAAATAGATAGAGTGAAATCGTATAGGTACTTGGTATACGTAGCATAAGGATTAGTCCTAGTATGTTAGTCGGTACATATACAAAGCGCCAATTAAACCAGGAAAGAAGGCATGGCCTATGGAGCAAGACACAAAACCATCTAACAATGAAGTACATGCAGCAAATACGACAGAAGTACAAGAACCTCTCAACACAGGTACTCCAGATTCAGGAACGATACAACCTGAGAAGAAAAAGAAAAGCGAAACGAAAGAGTGGATTAAAGCGATTGTGGTTGCTTTGTTACTTGTTGTCGTTATCCGCTGGTTCTTGTTTGAACCGTTTATTGTAGACGGTCCATCCATGCAACCGAATTTTCATACGGGTGAACGTGTGATCGTGAACAAAATTCTATACGATATTCGTACTCCGCAACCTGGAGAAGTAGTTGTACTGAAAGTTCCTTCACAAAATCGTGACTTTATCAAACGTGTTATCGCTGTTGCTGGAGACACTGTTAAAGTTGAAGGTGATAAAGTTACTGTCAATGGTAAAGAAATCAGTGAGCCTTATATCCAATCGGCATTGGATAATGCACATGCACAAGGTAGCGATTATAATATTAACAATTTCCCAACAGAGAATTTCCCGGATGGAACTGTACCTGCGGGTCATGTATTCGTAATGGGAGATAATCGTTCCAACAGTCAAGACAGTCGTATGATCGGTTATATACCGCTTGGAGATATTATTGGACGTGCAGATGTTATTTTCTGGCCGTTTAGTGATGCGAAGTGGGTTCAACAATAAAGCTGCCTAACATATACGGACAGCTAATTTAAAGAAGTAAGGGGGAAAACCGATGGCTATTCAATGGTTTCCCGGACATATGACAAGAGCACGTCGCCAGATCGAGGCAAAGCTTAAATTAATCGATATGGTTATTGAACTCGTGGATGCACGTCTGCCACTCTCCAGTCGTAATCCAATGATTGATGAGATTTTGCAGGGCAAACCGAGAATGATTATTTTGAACAAATCCGATTTGGCTGATCCCAAAGTGACAGCAGAATGGGTTGAATATTTTAAAGAAGAAGGACATGCTGTTCTTCCTTTAGACTCTGCAAGTGGACAAGGGATCAAAGAGATCGCTGAACGTTCTAAAGTCTTGTTGAAAGACAAGCGTGACAAACGTGCTGCTAAAGGCATGAATCAACGTCCTATGCGTGGATTGATTGTAGGGATTCCCAACGTAGGTAAATCGACTTTGATCAACCGTCTTGCAGGAAAAAGTATTGCTTTGACCGGTGACCGTCCAGGTGTAACCAAAGGGCAACAGTGGATCAAAGTCGGTACAGAAATGGAACTGTTAGATACACCGGGTATTTTGTGGCCTAAATTTGAAGATCAAATTATCGGTTATAAGCTAGCAGTAACAGGCGCTATTCGTGAAGAAATTCTGAACGTAGAAGATGTAGCTTATTTCGGAATGAAATACATCTGCAAGCACTATTGGGATAATATCGCTGAACGTTTTGAATTATCTGAACAACCACAAGATTTCGAAAACCCGAATGAAATCGTAGAAATTATGGAAGAAATCGGTCGTAAACGTGGTTGCTTAATGAGTGGTGGACGCATTGATTTAGAAAAAGCGTCCAAAGTTATTTTGCGTGAGTTGCGTGCAGGTAAAATGGGACGAATCTCCATGGAGACTCCTTAAGTATTGGAGGAATCATCATGTCAGAATTGTTAAAATATGAACGTGAATGTATTACAGAAGGATATCACCATATTGCAGGTGTAGATGAAGTAGGACGAGGTTGTCTATTTGGAGATGTGATTGCGGCAGCTGTAATTATGCCTGAAGGTGTAATCATTGAAGGCGTGAATGACTCCAAAAAGCTGTCTGAGAAAAAGCGTGAGCAACTCTATGATCAGATTATGGAGCAAGCACTCGCTGTAGGTGTTGGTTATGTAGACGCAGCAACGATTGATGAGATTAATATCAAGCAAGCTGCCAGGCTAGCGATGAAGATCGCTTTGCAACAATTAAGCGTATCTCCTGATTACATTCTCGTGGATGCTGAAAAGGTCGATCTTGATATTCCGCAACGCTCGATTATCAAAGGTGATGCGAATAGTCATAGTATTGCGGCTGCGTCGATTATTGCCAAAGTCACTCGTGATCGTCTGTGTGTGGGTGAATGGGAAGAACAATATCCAGGCTATGGTATTGCTGGTCATAAAGGATACGCGACCAAAGTTCATCGTGCTCAGATTATTGCGCAGGGGATTACACCATTACATCGCAAAAGCTTTTTGGGCAATTTATTACTCGAACAACCCACTTTATTTTAGACATCAAGGTATTGAATTCTAAGATAGAATGATTTATTATGCATCTATATTACTTTATGTGAAGATATCAATAGATATGCTATGGGAAGAACCCGCATCTTACAATAAAGAGCGGGTTCTTTTTTGTATAGACATATCCTCATCATTAGACACTTTTTAACCGATAAATAAGATAACCAAAAGGACGAATCGTAAATCAAAATATACATAAGCATCGACTACAAATGGTCTTCATAATGTTGAAGTTATTTATAGTCTACTTGTTAGTGATACAAAAATAGAGATCATGATGAACTAGAAAAGATGATAGGAGGGATGACTATGAATATTGGATCACTATTCCGTGGGCTTATAGGCGATAGCAAGCCAGGTGAAGCACGGCAAATGGAGTTGAAAGAAGGTCAAGTCGTCCGCGGAGTGGTGACAAGCATATCGGAAGATGGGCAAGAAGCAGTTGTCCAGATTCAAGGTGTGAAGGTCAGAGCCAAATTAGAGACACCTTTACAACAAGGAGCAACTACATTATTACAAGTACAAGCTCCTGATTCAGACGGGTTACCTGTTTTAAAACCTGTAACAGGCAATCCATCGAATCCTTTATCTAATGCGTCGATGGGAGAAGTATTAGAATCATTTAACTTGCCAGATACCAAAGAAAATCGTGAAATGATTACTCAGATGAGAGCGTCGGGTATAACGCTTAATGCCGATAACGTCAAAAATATACAATCAACACTGTTTCAAAAGCCAGCTGGTGTACCTGTAGGTGAATGGGTACAATCTGCGGCTGTAGCGATTCAGCGGGGTCTACCTGTGACAGCACAGAGTGTGAGCGGTCTACAGCAAGCGATATTTGGACCTCCTCTTCATGATCTGTTAAGCAATCTGGATAATCTGGTTCGTGCTACCGTGACAGAAGTACAAGAAAATGCATCGAATCTAGGTAAAGGTACAACTAGCGATCAAGCGCCAGAGAATGTAGCATCGAATCCATCGACACCTAATCAGGCAGTTCAAGGAAATGCTAATCCAGCACAAAATAATAATCCCACATCTGTGTTACTGGGTAAATTACAAACGGTACTGGATCAATTGGGAAGTATCGTTGCACAATCTGCCAATCCAGATACAGATGTTAATAGTGGCAAAATGACTTTACCATCTGTACCTAATCCAAATGGTCCTCAATCGCCAACAGCACCTGTGACCACAACAGCCAATAATCCAACACAGCAAGCACAAGGGACAACGACAAATGCTTCTACAACGATTAGTCCGTCAAACACTGCGGAGGATGCTCCATCAGTTCTGGCTAATTCTACAAATACAGCAGCAACAGGTAGTCCCAAAGCTCAAGCAACAGAACCGTGGTTGGGTCGTGTGTTGAAATTGCTTGGAGCAGAGCATGAACAACAAGTAGCACGTGCAAGTGTAAATAATACAGCCCCTGAAGCTGTACCTACACGCTCTGAGCAGACAACCACATCTTTGGGAGCTAATGGACTTGCGCAAGCATCAACAGACCCTACAACGGCTCGTAATGCTAATCCAGCTCTTCAGTCTAATATGAATATGGTTAATGGTATGCCAAATCCTACATTAGAAGAACTATTGCCTGCACCTACAGCTCGTGTGGCTAATCCGAATGGACTCCAACAAATCGCAACAAATCCAGATCAGATAGCTCCAGATGCCGAATTGCAAAACACCATGAATCCGAAGCAAGTGACTGCCAATGCACAGGCACAAGCAGCAATTAATGCGCAGAATACACCAATAGAAGCAGATCCTTTACTGAATCCTGCACTTCTAAATAACCGTAATAGTGTAGATGCGACAAATCCAGCTCACATTGCACAACAAATGGCTTCGAATACGGATGATGCTGTGAGCAAAGTTCAAGATACATTAAAAGGAATCTTACTTCAATTGACAGCCGCAGATGATGTTCCTCCAGCGTTGAAAGAAGCCGCCCAACAGCTGGTTCAGCAATTAACAGGTCAGCAATTATTGCTAAATACAGATCGTACTGCTCCTTTTGCACAGGTCACGATGTTTGTTCCATTTAAAGGTCCAGATGGACAGGAAACAGCTTCTGTACAGATTCAATCTCGCCGTGGCCCTAAAGGGGAATTAGACGCTTCTAATTGCCGACTATGGTTTGACCTAGATATGCATTCATTAGGACCTACTCTTGTCGATGTGCATGTCGTAGACAAAATCGTTACTCTTAAAGTGCATAATGATCTGGAACAACTCGCACCTCTTGTTGAAAGTAAACGTGAAGAAATGGCTACAGCGATGAGTGCATTAGGTTATCAATTGTTATCTCTTAAAGTAGATGCCATGCCTGTTCGATCCATTGCTACTAATGAAAACAGTACAGGTATGTCAGATCATGATCTTTTACAACGTTATGCACCGCCTGATTACAAAGGGGTGGATATGAAAATATGAATAAACCCAAAGACGATATGGCAATGAGAGCCAAAAGAGCCGTTGCCCTTAAGTACGATCCAAATCAAAATTCAGCTCCGATAGTAGTAGCCAAAGGTAAAGGAAGAATTGCCGAAAGTATTCTAGAAAAAGCGCAAGAAGCAGGAGTAGCTGTGCAACAAGATGCGGCGTTAGTTGAAGTATTGTCGAAGCTTGATCTTGATCAACAAATTCCGGGTGAATTGTTTGAACTAGTTGCTGAAGTGCTTAGCTTTATTTATCGTGCAGATAAGAATTTGAATCGAGGCGGTCATGATTGGTGAAAACAGATGATCGCAAATACAAAGGACGTATTGCCGAAGATACCGCTGCTTATTATTTAGAACAACAAGGCTATCAGATTGGTTATCGCAACTGGAGCTGTCGTAGTGGTGAGTTGGATATTATTGCTTTTTACGAAGGCACGATTGTGATTGTAGAAGTGCGAAGTCGTACAAGTGATGTATATGGCACGCCCGCTGAATCTGTCGACTGGCGCAAACAAAAACAAATTCGGGAAACCGCAGAAGTCTATGCGCATCACAAAGGGCAGTCACATTTTCCTTTTCGCTATGATGTGATAACGATTCAGATGAATCATTCCTATCAAGTGGTAGAGTTGGAGCATATCGTAGCTGCTTTTGTATAATGAGTTGTAAATAAAATCTATTGAAAATAGAGGAAGCACCCTTTTTCAATAAACCGGTAGTTCTATCCGCACTGTAATCAGTTGCGAGATTAACAAGGTTTTTGGAGAAAGGGTGTTTTTTTATTATGTATGGTAAATTATTTAGCGCTTGTTTGCATGGAATCAATGGAGTTATGGTGGAAGTCGAGACAGACTTATCGAACGGTCTACCCATGGTTGCGATTATTGGATTACCCGATTCAGCGATTCGAGAATCGATCGAAAGAGTGCGTTCTGCGATTAAAAATTGCGGATTTACTTTTCCTAATCAACGAGTAACGATCAATCTGGCACCCGCAGATTTACGTAAAGAAGGTTCAGCCTTTGATCTCGCGATTGCGATGGGTATTTTGACAACAAGTGATCAGATTTTTTTGCCGGATCAAGATCAAATCTTGTTAATTGGAGAATTAGCATTAGATGGGACTTTGCGACCTGTTCCGGGGGTGTTGTCTATGGTCGATACCGCTCGTCAGCATGGGTTAAAAGCAGTATTGGTTCCTCAAGAAAATGCAACAGAAGCTGCGTTAGTAGAAGGTATAGAGGTATATGCTATTCATCATCTAAATGATTTGTTTGCTGGTTCACAACATGATTCCGATAGGAAAGCAAATCAGCCTGTATCGCAAGATCATATTGAATCTTTCCACATGTCTTTACCCGGTCAGCCTGAGATTAAAGTAAAACAGATTCATGCTCATTCTTCTCCCAATGAACAGAAACTCGCTACAGCGATAGATGATTCGATGAATAAATCGAAAAAGAAATCAGATCCACGCAAAATGGTCATTCTGTCCCCATTACGTGTACAAAAGGTCAAAAAAGAACATATCCAGCATCCCACGTCATCGATGCAAGAAGATTATGGAGATGTATTCGGACAGCAACATGTGAAGCGAGCATTAATGATTGCTGCCGCAGGAATGCATAATATCTTATTATTAGGTCCTCCCGGTACAGGAAAAACGATGTTGATTAAACGTCTACCTACTATTTTGCCTGTCTTAACTGATGCTGAAGCACTGGAAGTGACTAAAATTTTTAGTGTATCAGGACGATTCAAAGACTCTAATGCTGGCTTAATCTCTGTGCGTCCTTTTCGCGCCCCTCATCACAGTACAACAGTTACAGGATTGATTGGAGGGGGAAGTATACCTAAGCCGGGAGAAGTCAGCCTGGCGCATCAAGGGATATTATTTTTAGATGAATTGCTAGAGTTTCCAAGATCGGTATTAGAAGTATTGCGACAGCCGCTCGAAGATCATCAAGTGACGATCAGTAGAGCACGAGCTGTATTTTCATTCCCCGCTAATTTCTTATTAGCAGGTTCGATGAATCCTTGTCCTTGTGGATATCTAGGGAGTACACATGCTGCTCATCCTTGCACATGTAGTCATAGTCAGATTGCTCGCTATCGTTCCAAAATCTCAGGTCCATTATTGGATCGAATAGATCTGCAAATAGAAGTGCCTCGTCCTACCGAGCAAGATTGGCAACGAGCCAAAGAAGGAACAGAAGATACAGGCTATGATTCGGCAAGTATGCGTGCTGTCGTAGAGCAAGCACACCAGATTCAATTGAATCGCTATCAGCATTTGGATATTCATTGGAATAGTGAATTATCAGGTAAATGGTTACGTGAATATACCTTTTTATCTGATTCTGCTAACCAACTGTTAGAAACGGCTTTTGAACAATTAGGAATGAGTATGCGAGCTAGAGATCGAATTTTGAAATTAGCTCGAACGATTGCTGATCTGGAAAATATGGAGCAGATTGAAGCGGTTCATATTGCAGAAGCGATTCAATATCGTCAATTAGACCTGAGTAATCCGATGCATGGATAAGTAGTAACATATATTAATGTAAAATAGATAAAAAAAGTGAACAGGAGGAATGACTTATCTCATTCCTTCTGTTCACTTTCTTGCTAATTGGGATAAGACAGTCTATTTAACTTAAGTAATAGATAGCATTTAAATATTGTAAAATAGATCGTGACTCTTCTATAGAAGTACGTAGTGCAATATAGCCATCTGGACGAATCAATAGTAGTTCTTCATTTGATATATTGTAAATTCGATAAGCATTTCCTGCTTTATCAATGATATGATCTGTTCTCTCTGTGTGTGATGGAAGTATAGAATATAAGCGAAGCTGGTCATGAGTAAGGTTTTCCAATATAGAAGAATCGGTATGATTTACAAAAGCTAAAACTGTCCAGTGTGTACCACGTAGCAGATCAAAAATAGTTCCGGAAAATTTTTCACTTTGCAGAATATCAGCATTAGGAGCACGATCTCCAGGTAGTAAAAGAGGAATGTTTTTTCCAGTAAATGAACGAGTAAGAGAACTGGAGCGATAGGAAATAGAAAGCCCGCTTGTTAGATCATCGGATATTGTACTTAGAGATTGAGATAATGACCCACTTTCAGTTACTGTTGCAGTAACTGCTTTTATTTTCTTAGAACTATCTTGAAGAACAGCTTGAGCAATTGGACGGCGCTCCTCATCATACGTATGGAGTAAATGAGTATCAGCTCCTTGAAGTACGGCGGCTAGTTTCCATCCAAGATTATACGCATCTTGCATCCCTGTGTTCATACCCTGACCTCCTGCTGGAGAATGAACATGTGCCGCATCACCAGCAAGGAAAACTCTATGGCTATGATAACATTCAACCATCCGCACATTGATTCGGTAAATAGAAAGCCAGGATGCATGAGTGAGCTTAACACGCCCAGTACCAGCTCGTTGATCCAACATAGTCTGATACAATTCTAAAGATGGTTCTGCTGGGTTTTGAATTTCTGCTGAAATAGTGGCTTGCAGTTGCCAAATATTCGATTTGGGTAGCGGAGTTATCCCTAACATTCCTTCTGAAGATGTCCAAATATGAATACGATCACGATCCAGACCTTCTAATTGTATATCTCCCAGATACCACCGCTCATCATCGTATGTCTCGCCAACTAATGGCAATTGAATAAACTTGCGAATATTACTTTTACCTCCATCTGCACCGACTACATAACGAGCATGAATTTGCTCTTCGCCTTGCGATGTCTTGACAGTTACTGTTACTCCATCCAAATCTTGAACAAGCTTTACAGCTTCTATCCCTAACTCGACTTGACCTCCAAGAATAGCATAGCAATCACGTAATGCTTTTTCTACATCAAATTGAGCAATCCAGACTGGATGACGATAGGGTGTCTCAAACTTGCTGCTAGCGGCAACAGTAATAGATGGCTTATCTATACTTTTACCATCAGCAGTATAATAACGAACAGGCAAATCGACAACACCTGTATCTAAAATGTAGTCAATAGCTTCCAAATCATCAACGACCTCAAGGGAACGAGGTTGAATAGCTTTGGATCGAGATGCTACGTTATATACAGTGTTTTTATCAATAATGCGATGGCTAATATTTCGACGGGCAAGATCGCAAGCAAGTGTAAGTCCTGTAGGTCCAGCTCCAACAATAAGAACATCAACAGAAGAAAAGATCGTTTCCATGTATAGAATCCTCCTTGGGATATAGCAGATAATAAATTATACTACACCGTACAGTGTAATAAGTAAAGTGGAACTTTAATCAATTTTTGATAATATACTTATAAGGGGGAATTTGAGAATGAATACGATAGAAAATAAAAAAGTACGTAAAGGTTCTTTAGATAAACGAACTAAAATTATTGCAGCAGCACGAGAACTTTTTCTATCTGAGGGATTTAACCAATCCAGTGTTGATGCTGTTGCTCATAGAGCAGGAGTTTCTAAACGGACAGTGTATGATTATTATGGGGATAAACAACACTTATTACTTACGGTTATGGAAGAAACCAGTGCAACGGTTCTAAATATGATTGAACAAGGAATTTCAGATCATCTTTTGGAATTTGATGATTTGGAGCAAGCTCTTATTTTATTTTGTGAACAAATAGTTGTCTTTGCCAATGGTTCGTCTGATTATAAAGCTTTGATCCGTCTGGCTATGGTAGAGGTTGCTAATTTGTCAGAATCTTTTTATGAAGATATGGATCGTGCAACAGAAGAAGGCATTATCAAGAGGTTTATAGCGTTTGGAGAAAATAAATTACTGAATATCCCTGATCCTCATATGGCTACCAAGCACTTTGCTGCGCTAACGATTCTGCTGGTATTTAATCAACCCAACCCTAAGGATTTGGATCAAAAGCAAGTGAAGCATATCATTACTGAAGGCGTACGCGTTTTTCTTCGCGCTTATGCACCGATGATGTAATGATGTCATAAAAAAGAGAAGTGGCTATTATAGCTACTTCTCTTTTTTTAAGCTGTTGTGATGTCTAGCATAAATACATCAAATGTATAATCACTAAAGTATTTTTTATTGAGATATTGTCTGAAGTAACCACCAGACATCAATTGTGGATCACGAACATCTGTGATAATAATTTCGATATCTTTGTCAGCTACACTATGTAACATCGCTTGAACTTCTATATTTAGCTGTTCTTCACTCATAGCAATAATGTACTGATTCAACTTTTCAGCAACAGTCGCATAATATTGTTGTTGTAACTGCGATTTTTGTTCTTTTTCTAATTTCAATGTGTGCTGGCGCTCTAGCTCCATATCAAGCTCCGTTTTCTTTTTGCGATAATCATTTTTCAGCGCAGCGACTGTATAAGCTGGAATATCATGTACACGTCCACTCAGTACATCGATTTTGACGATATCTAGAATTTCAGTGATATAGTCTTTTTCGTACGCTTTTAAAATCGTTTGGATCGTTATCGTCGTTAATCCAAATTCTTTTTTCAAACGATCGCTTAAACGATGAGCTGTATGGGTTTGTACCGAGGATACCGCTTCAGTAGCTGGAAGAATCGTGACATTTTGCTTAGCTTTTGTTTTGATCGTAAATACAATTTCATCTACTTTACGACCATTTTTACGTTCCACATAACTGAATTCGATATCTGTACTTTTGTTGATTTCTTGCTGTGCTTTGGTGATCACACGCTTTTTAAAGTCGGAGTAAACGGGATATTGATCTTCGATACCTAGTAGTTCTTTTAAACGTTGAACTTTGAGAGTACGCTGACCTAGTTTCTCATATTGTTTTAAAAGCTCATAGATCCGCATAGAATAAGCACTTTTAAGCTTTAGAATATCGTTTAGACGAAATGAAGTGAATTTTTCCTTCAATTGAAGAAGATAAGGTTTTAACTTGGGCGAAAATTCGACTTCAATTATGCCCTCATTCGGAAAGTATTCCGCAGATGCCAACCAGTTTACTTGTAAGTTTTCATTTATGTAAAAAGGATGGGACATTAGATTTAGTGTGTATTCTTTTACTTGTGCATAAATATTTTTATTTTTCACACCTGCTAATTTGGCAAATTCACTAATCTTAAATCGGTAACGTTGAAATTCTTGATCTTCCGGTGAAATGATGCTGATCAGTACATAAATAATACGTAGTTCAACTACACTCATTTTTAAAGGCATTTCAATAAGATCATTAGACTTTGTAACCAGATTATTTTTCTTCATATGTTATATAACCTCCAAGACGTTCCTTCATTATAATAGATAATCTATGATAAAAGTAGCTTAAGCAGCACAATATCTTACTTTGAGTTGTTTATCTTATTTTACATATCTTGTTTTTATTGTTTTAAATATTTTACTTGTTTAGAGTCGATGATATCTGTTGATAATCCTAGCTTGCCAGCCTTAATATCGGACAAAAATAGGGTGAATTATGGACAGTTTTAGGGTCATTTGTAGACGGAAATAGGGCAGAAGTCAGACAGATTTAGGTTCAAACTATAGACAACTTTAGGGTATAGTGCGACAAAAATAGGACGAACTATAGACAATTGTAGGGCATACTATGGACAAAATTAGGGTCTAAATCAGCCATAATCACAGTGATTATTAGCGTTATTTTGAAATGAAATGCGACAAAAATAGGGTCATTAATCAAAAATATTATTTATTATGGACAAAAATAGGGCAAATAAATAGGAACCCAAGTATTGACCCTATTTTTGTCCATAGTAAAGCAAAATATGTACTGATTTTGCTCAATATAGGTAAAAGATAGACAATAACTCAAATATTCACCCTATATATGTCCGATTTCATCAAAGATTAAAGCGATAGTGAATAGTTACTGAAGTCTTTTATAAAGAGTTCATGATTGTAGTATAGATCTATGGATACTAGACTTTATTGAATCAGTACTCAGATGAATTGCTATAAATACGCAAAAATTAATGTTAAAATATAGAATATGAATACAAAAAGACAGGAGGGGCAATGATGCAGAATAAAGCAGATCGTCTAAAAGGCGCTAAAGTTCCGCAAACGCCTATATTAGAGCAAGATTTACAACGTCGCTTACCTCCGGGACAGACACTTACTGAAAGTTTTCCGATTTTGCATGAAGGTAGTGTACCTGAATATGATATGAATTTTTGGAATTTGCGTATTTTTGGCGAAGTTGAAGAAGAGCAATTATTTACATTTGAAGATTTGCAAAAGTTACCAGTCACTCGTACTGTCAGTGATATTCATTGTGTGACTCGCTGGTCTAAATTTGATACAGCATGGGAAGGTGTCAAATTTTCTGATCTAATGAATGTATTGAAAGTCAAATCAGAAGCAAAATATGTAATGATTCATGCAGATCCTGATTATGAAACCAATGTAGCTTTGAAAGATCTGATGGACGAAGATGTATTATTAGCTTGGAATTATGATGATCAACCGATTACTGCTAAGCATGGTGGGCCATTACGGATGGTTGTTCCGAAATTTTATTTTTGGAAAAGTGCCAAATGGGTGCGTGGTATTGAATTTATGAAAGAAGACCGACGTGGATTCTGGGAAGATCATGGCTTTCATAATGTAGCTGATCCTTTCCAAGAACAACGTTTTTCTTCCGACGAATATGAAATGCCAGAAGATGAATGGAAATATTGTGAAGCTGACTAATATTTAGGAGCTGATAAATATGGTTATAGTATGGTATTTGTTATTTATGGTATTGCTTTCTGCCCCAGGAATTTGGTATCACATAGCGATTGGTAAACGTATAGCGCATGAAGAAAAAAAAGCAGGTCGAGATCTGACGTATGAGATCAATCCTTTTACAGGTGGAAGAGAGTAATTATCCGGATAAGGGTGAGCAGCAAAACAGAGCACTCTTAGAATGCTGGTAATAATAAATACAGCAAAAAGAACCGTTTATAAAAACGGTTCTTTTTATTTAGCTCATTTAATAGTGTAGTCTGTTTTTAAACAGTATAATAAAGATTTTGGATCAAATACTCAAAAGGAACTAGGTTCAAGAAGCTGAATCTAACTTACAAGCTATCTACAGCTTTTTGAAGTTTAGCGTCTAACATTCCTTTTTCTTTGCTACCTTTGTTTAAAGAAGGCTCAAACCAATATACCACTACAGCGTTACCTTTAGTGTAAGTGGATTTGTTAAGCAAATCGTAAGGGGTTTTGCTTGTTTGAGTTTTCAAATCTTCCAACCCTTTTTTAGCATCGTCAGCTGATTTGAAGCTATAAATAGAAACAGTTTCCTGTTTATTCAAGTCTTTATCTGTTACATAACGAGTAGCTTTTACATCATTCAATACCCAGCTGTTTTGCTCATCTGGAGCAGAGATCAAATCGATCTTTTGCGCTTTGATGGCACTTGCTACTTTCTCAGCAGAAACATCTGTTGCAGTGCTATCAGTAGTAGCATCTGTAGTTGTTTTGTCTGTGCTTTCTATAGCAGGGTCTGTCGTAGTTGCGTCTTCAGTTGTAGCCATTTCATTGTCAGTTACAGCGGCACCTTCATCTGTTGTTGCTGTAGAATCAGTGGCTGTAGATTCATTAGTTGTTGTTGGGGTTGTCGTGCTAGCTGGTGTTTCTGTGTTGCCATTAGAACAGCCGGCGGTCGCAGCTACGACGGTGAGTGCAAGTAGAAAAGTACTGATTTTGAGTTTCATAAATTGGACCTCCTGTGTGTTAAGTTCATCTGTAAGGCGATGAATCTTTTGAATATGAAAAATAAATAACGTTTTTCACTATAACATACATACACACAACAGTCGATTTTGACACGAATCTTACATTTTGTAAGAACCGTGAATCCATAATCATAATTAGAAAATATCAGTCATAGCAACGTTTTGGGACGTTTGTAATAATATCATATTTTCTGAAAATAAATCAAAATAGAACAAAAATGTTTTATTTGCATAGAAAAAAGAAGCAGTTAGGGGACTGCTTCTTTTGTAATATTCTCAAAATCGATATTCTAAACTCTATATTAAGGGGGTAGAGTTAGAAAGGGTTTATAGGGATAAAGTACAAGTTGGACAATCTAATATTAGATAACGTTTAATTCTACAGCGATATTACCACGTGTTGCGCGAGAGTAAGGACATACGTTATGAGCTTCTTCTACTAATTTCATAGCTACATCACGATCTACACCTTTAACCAAAACATCCATTTTAACAGCAAGCGCAAATCCGCCATCTTCAGCTTTACCGAAGCTTACAGTAGCATTTACTTCTGTACCTTCGTGTTTGATTTTTTGCATACGAGCAACCATATTTAGAGCACTATCAAAACAAGCAGAATATCCTGCTGCAAATAATTGTTCAGGGTTAGTACCAGCACCGCCAGCGCCGCCCATTTCTTTTGGTGTTGCAATATCTAAACGAAGTTCAGGGCTAGAAGATTCAACATAACCTGCACGACCTCCAACTGCTTTTACTGTAGTTTCATACATTTTTTGTTGGATAGTTAACATGAATAACTCCACCTTTTTATATAATTTATTTTACAAAATTAAATTTAACACAATTAATATGAAAAGTAAAATATTTTTCGCTATCTTTATGTAAATCAGTAGATTTTATGATATAATCATATCTATAAAGTAGATTTCGCACACTCTTGTTAGTCGTTCATTTTTTTGTATTTGGGTAAAATATTAGTTAAAGAAAAATATATTTTATAATAATTATAGGTAGGTGATATAGCATGACTACAGATTCTAATGAGTATCCACATCCGCAGTTAAAGCTTGAAAATCAACTTTGTTTTGCTATTTATGCTTCTTCTCGTGAAATGACTAAAATGTATCAACCGCTATTGGATCGCTTGGGAGTGACTTATTCTCAATATCTCGTAATGATCGTGTTATGGGAGCAACAAGAGTGTACAGTTAAAGAATTAGGAAATGCTTTGTATTTGGATTCAGGTACATTGACTCCTTTGCTTAAACGTTTAGAAGCCGCTGGCTTGATTATTCGTAAACGTTCTACAGAAGACGAGCGTAAAGTGCATATTACATTGACTGAAGCAGGCCAGCAGTTGCAGGAACAAGCAGTTAATATTCCACAAGATGTTATGGATGGAACATGTATGAATACGAAGAAACTCGAAGAATTGCTAGGCGAATTTAAACAGTTGCTTCATAATGTACACCAAACGAATATCGAAATGGCGAATAACAAGTCTTAATCTATACAAAATACAGGTATCTTGTGTAACAGCATATCGGTTGAAATAAAGCCCTTTTATCGAATTTTGGTAAAAGGGCTTTTGTTTTTTTACTTTGATAGCGTATACATGATATATTAAGTAAGAGCTAGCTTACTCAAGATAACTTCCAGTAAATGGAGTAAATTGGCGAAATTTTTAAGGAAAGCGTTTTAAAAACATGTTACAATATTGAAGGTTATTGATTTGCCGGGGGCTCTTGCCGGAATGCATTCATGTTGATAGGAGGATTTATTGAATGAATATCCATGAATATCAGGGAAAACAAGTACTTAAACAGTACGGAGTAGTTGTACCGGAAGGTAAAGTTGCTTTCACGGTAGAAGAAGCTGTAGAAGCAGCTCAATCACTGGGCAGCCCAGTGTGTGTGGTCAAAGCTCAAATTCATGCTGGTGGTCGTGGTAAAGCTGGCGGAGTTAAAGTAGCTAAAAGTCTGGACGAAGTACGTACTTATGCTCAAGAGATTTTGGGTAAAGTGCTTGTAACACATCAGACAGGTCCTGAAGGAAAAGAAGTTAAACGACTTCTAATCGAAGAAGGCTGTGATATTCAAAAAGAATATTACATAGGTGTTGTTATCGACCGTGCTACAGGTAGAGTCGTGATCATGGCATCTGAAGAAGGCGGCACTGAAATTGAAGAAGTCGCTGAGAAAACACCTGAAAAGATTTTCCGTGAAACCGTAGACCCGGCTATTGGTCTACAAATGTTCCAAGCTCGTAAACTAGCATACGCAATCAATATTCCGACAAAACAAGTGAACAAAGCAGCTAAATTTATGACTGCATTGTATACTGCTTTTATCGAAAAAGATTGCTCTATCGCAGAAATCAACCCGCTAGTTGTTACTGGTGACGGTGAAGTTATTGCTTTGGATGCAAAATTGAATTTTGATTCGAATGCGATCTTTAGACATCCTGATATTCTTGAACTTCGTGATCTGGATGAAGAAGATGCAAAAGAAATTGAAGCTTCCAAATACGATCTAAGTTATATCGCTCTTGATGGTAATATCGGTTGTATGGTTAATGGTGCAGGTCTGGCTATGGCTACGATGGATATTATCAAATATTATGGCGGCGAACCGGCTAACTTCCTTGACGTAGGGGGCGGTGCAACAACGGAGAAAGTAACAGAAGCATTCAAAATTATTTTGTCCGATAGTAGTGTAAAAGGTATTTTCATTAATATATTTGGTGGTATTATGCGTTGTGATGTTATCGCTAACGGCGTAGTTGAAGCTGCCAAACAAATCGGTCTGGATCGTCCTTTAGTTGTAAGACTTGAAG
Organism: Paenibacillus sp. CFBP13512; assembly: GCF_005233705.1. Lineage (NCBI taxonomy): Bacteria > Bacillati > Bacillota > Bacilli > Caryophanales > Paenibacillaceae > Paenibacillus > Paenibacillus sp. CFBP13512. Next base: position 133,649 of record NZ_QGAD01000005.1, read on the forward strand.
GTACGAACGTAGATTTAGGTAAACAAATTCTCGCCGAATCAGGGCTAAACATCGTTGCCGCGGATTCTATGGCGGACGGAGCACAGAAGATCGTAGCTCTCGTATAAAATCCAGGACCTAAATTAAGTGATAGGAGCTGTGTCTAAACAATGAGTATTTTGGTAGATAAGCATACAAAAGTCATCACTCAGGGTATTACCGGGGCAACAGGACTCTTTCATACTAAGGGTGCGCTAGATTACGGTACTCAAATGGTTGGCGGCGTAACACCTGGTAAAGGTGGAACTGATGTTGAGATTACACTGGAAGATGGCAAAACAGTTAAATTGCCAGTCTTTAATACGGTTGTAGAAGCTAAGGAAAAAACAGGCGCTACAGCAAGTGTTATCTATGTACCTCCTGCATTTGCAGCTGATTCTATTCTTGAAGCAATCGATGCTGAACTAGATCTGGTTATCTGTATTACAGAAGGTATTCCAGTGTTGGATATGGTTAAAGTATCCCGTTATCTAGAAGGCAAAAAAACAGTCTTAATCGGACCTAACTGCCCGGGTGTTATTACACCAGGCGAATGTAAAATTGGTATTATGCCAGGTTATATTCACAAGCCAGGTTATGTAGGTGTTGTATCACGTAGTGGTACATTAACGTATGAAGCTGTTCATCAATTGTCTACTCGTGGAATCGGTCAATCATCTGCTGTAGGTATCGGTGGAGATCCAGTTAAAGGTTCAGAATTTATTGATATTCTGAAAATGTTTAACGAAGATCCGAATACTCGCGCAGTCATTATGATTGGTGAGATCGGTGGTACAGCAGAAGAAGAAGCGGCAGAGTGGATTGAAGCGAATATGACGAAGCCTGTAGTAGGCTTTATCGGCGGCGCTACAGCTCCTCCGGGCAAACGTATGGGACATGCAGGCGCAATCATTTCCGGTGGTAAAGGTACTGCTGCTGAAAAAATTGCTAAGCTAGAATCTTGCGGTATTAAAGTAGCACCTACTCCTTCTGAAATGGGTTCAACATTAGTTGAAGTTTTAGAAGAAAAAGGTCTTTTAAGTGAGTGTACTACGCACTAAAAAGGGACTTTAATACTCACATATAGACTTTTTACAGTCTGTTCTTTATAATGAATGTAATTAGATAGTAACGGACGTATAAGGTAAGCAACCTTTGTATTCTCTTGAGGAGACAAAGGTTGCTTTTTTTGCGTTCATTTAGATTTTTTACCTCAAAATGACTTAGAATAATGGAAGAAAATACCTAAAAATGAAGTAAACGCTTGCAAAATAGTTAGGTTTACGATTAAATGGAGAAGGAAGATTTGTTCCTGCTCCTGAAAAGGAGATCATTACAATGGATGATAAATTGATATGGCTTGGACTATGTGAAGCTTCTGGTATAGGTTGGAAAAGAATGAAGGATATATTGCAGAATCATGTAGATCTGCGCGAACTGCCGGAATGGGATGCCGGAAGCTGGCGTGGATTAGGCATGCCTGAGAAAGTAGCTCAATCTTTACCTGAACAGCTACAACCAGAGTATCTCCAAACCAAAATAAAGAAGTATGAGGAGCAAGGAATTCATATTATCACGATGCTTGATGAGGAGTATCCTACTTTAATGAAGGAAACTTTTCAACCGCCATGGATCTTATATGCTAAAGGACGGGTAGAACTGCTATCTAGCTTCTGTATCGGTATGGTAGGGACAAGGGTTCCGACCGCTTATGGACGCAAAGTTGGTGAGTTACTTGCTGGTGAAATGGCAGAGCGTGGTGTTACGATAGTCAGTGGAATGGCGAGAGGTATTGATAGTGTATGTCACGAAGCAGCGCTTCGAGCGAATGGACAGACTATTGCTGTTCTAGGCACAGCGATTGATACTATTTATCCTGCGGAAAATCGCTCATTGTATCATCGAATTGCTGATCAAGGACTTGTATTATCTGAGTATCCGATAGGTACCAAATCCTCACCCGGGCTATTTCCACAACGTAATCGTATTATATCAGGGCTCTCTTACGGGTCTGTGGTTGTTGAAGCTGATGCTAGAAGTGGTTCTTTGATTACCGCTGATTTTGCCATGGAACAGAATCGTGATGTTTTTGCTGTACCGGGGCCAATCACTTCTCCCAAAAGTCAGGGGACGCTTTCTCTACTGAAGCAAGGAGCCATTCTGGTTACCTCTACAGAAGATATAATGAAGGAATATGATTCAAGTTTAATCAAACGGTGTGATAATCCGTACGAAATGAAAGAAAAATCCAGTCAAATCAGTGCTTCAAAACCTCCAATTTCAGACTTTTCTGCAAAATTCGATTTGACAACAGACGAAAAAACGATATACCTTATATTGGAGCAGGGTGATGCAACGATTGATGAATTACATATTCAATCGAAGTTTGATTTTGGACTTTTGCATACCGTTCTGTTATCTTTAATCATAAAAAAACAGATCAGTCAACGCTCTGGTGCGCTATATACCTTAATATAAATAATATAAAAGATAGAAATGATGAAAGGGGGACGAACCTAATGGCAGCAGATACACTGGTTATTGTAGAATCACCGGCAAAAGCAAAAACAATCGGTAAGTACCTGGGTAGTAAATATATTGTTAAAGCATCTATGGGTCATGTTCGCGATTTGCCTAAAAGCCAAATAGGTGTTGATGTAGAACATAATTTTGATCCTAGATATATTACGATTCGAGGCAAAGGTTCTATCCTCAAAGAATTAAAAGATGCCCGTAAAAAAGTGAAAAAAGTCTATCTCGCAGCCGATCCGGATCGCGAAGGTGAAGCAATAGCATGGCATTTGGCTCATGCGCTTGACGTTGGCGAAACCGAAATGTGTCGTGTTGTATTTAATGAAATCACCAAACAAGCAGTAAAAGACGCTTTCAAAACACCGCGTCAAATTAATATGGATCTTGTAAACGCTCAACAAGCACGTCGTATACTGGATCGATTAGTAGGGTACAAAATCAGTCCATTATTATGGAAAAAAGTAAAAAAAGGTTTGTCCGCAGGTCGTGTTCAATCTGTAGCTGTTAAAATTATTATTGATCGTGAAAATGAAATCTCTGATTTCGTAGCTGAAGAGTACTGGAGTATTACAGCGAAATTAACGATTAATGATACAACGTTTGAAGCGAAGTTCAACCGCTTAAATGGCGAGAAAAAGGAACTTCATAATGAAGCAGAAGTGAAAGAAATTCTAGCGGCGATTGGAGATTCTTCTTTTGAAGTATCCAATGTCAAAGAACGTGAACGTTTGCGTCATCCATCTGCACCATTTACAACATCTTCTTTACAGCAGGAAGCTGCTCGTAAATTAAACTTCCGTGCAGCCAAAACGATGTCAGTAGCTCAACAATTATACGAAGGTATCGATCTAGGTAAAGAAGGAACCGTTGGTTTGATTACCTATATGCGTACCGATTCAACCCGTGTAGCTGCATCAGCACAAGAAGAAGTGAAAGAATTTATTTTAGAAAAATACGGTAAAGAGTTCGTTCCTGATGAACCACGCCAGTATTCTAAAAAAGCAGCAAATTCACAAGATGCGCATGAAGCGATTCGTCCAACTTCTGCAATCCGTGAACCGGATACATTGAAGCCATTAATGAGTCGTGATCAATTCCGCTTATACAAATTGATCTGGGAACGTTTTGCAGCCAGTCAAATGTCTTCAGCTGTTTTGGATACATTATCTGTTGATATCACAGCAGGTCCTACAACCTTCCGTGCAGTAGGTTCCAAAGTGCGTTTTCAAGGGTTTATGAAATTGTATGTGGAAGGTAATGATGATGGTAAAGAAGAAGGCGACAAATTCTTACCACCACTTGCTCAAGGCGATCAACTTCAAAAAGAAGAGATCGAACCCAAACAGCATTTCACTCAACCGCCTCCGCGTTATACAGAAGCACGTTTAGTTAAAACGTTGGAAGAGTTAGGTATAGGGCGACCAAGTACGTATGCACCAACACTTGAAACGATTCAAAAGCGTGGTTATGTAGCGATTGAAGAAAAGAAATTTATGCCTACAGAACTGGGTGAATTGGTTATTCAGTTGATGGAAGAATTTTTCCCTGAAATATTGAATGCTGAGTTTACTGCGAATATGGAACAGAATTTGGACCATGTTGAAGAAGGTGAAGAGAACTGGGTTCATGTTTTGAGCGAGTTTTACGAGTCTTTTGAAAAGCGCTTAGAATTTGCAGAAGAAGAAATGAAAGAAATCGAAATTGAAGACGAAGTGTCTGATGAAATTTGTGATAAATGTGGATTGCCACTTGTATATAAATTAGGACGTTTCGGTAAATTCTTAGCTTGCTCAGGCTTCCCAGATTGTCGTAACACGAAGCCTATTATCAAAGACATCGGCGTAACCTGTCCAACGTGTAAAGAAGGACATGTCGTTGAACGTCGCAGTAAAAAAGGCAGAGTCTTTTATGGTTGCGATCGTTACCCTGATTGTGATTTTGTATCATGGGATCGTCCATCGCCTAAACCTTGTCCAGTCTGCGAATCGATGATGGTCGAAAAACGCAACAAACAAGGTGTGAAGTTGCAATGTACTCATTGTGATCATACGGAGATGGTTGAAGAACAAGAAGATGAGGCATTAGAGGTGGATTGACGTTTAGTTGCTAAGAAGTAGGATTTTGAGACTTTTTCACGTATAATACGTATCATTAAATAAAGTGTGGATCACTGTATCCACTTTACCTATAACTTGTATCTTATTTATTCATTTAAATAGGGTACAAGTTATAACTATTTAGATTAAGTGCATTATGCAGGAGGTTTTTTATTGTGTCAGATATTCAAAAAGTAACGGTTATTGGGGCAGGACTTGCAGGTAGTGAAGCGGCTTGGCAAATCGCAAGTCAAGGTGTGCCTGTCACTTTATATGAAATGCGTCCTGTTGTAAAAACACCAGCGCATCATACAAATCAATTTGCAGAATTGGTATGTAGTAATTCATTACGTTCGAATACATTAGCAAATGCAGTAGGGGTAATGAAAGAAGAAATGCGTATGCTGAACTCTTTGGTACTTGGAGCAGCGGATCGTCATGCTGTTCCAGCAGGAGGAGCTCTTGCTGTAGACCGTGATGGGTTCTCCGGCGAAATTACATCTACTCTGCATAACCATCCGTTGGTGACTGTAGTCAATGAAGAATTACAACAAATTCCTACAGACGGTATTGTAGTTATTGCTACAGGTCCTCTAACTTCACCTGCATTGTCACAGCAAATTCAAGCTTTATTAGGTGAAGAATATTTCTATTTCTATGATGCTGCGGCACCTATCGTTGAAAAAGATTCTATTGATATGAATAAAGTCTACTTAGCTTCACGTTATGATAAAGGTGAAGCCGCTTACCTGAACTGTCCGATGAATGAAGAAGAGTTTAATGCGTTTTATGAAGCACTGATCGAAGCAGAAACTGCTCAATTAAAAGATTTTGAAAAAGAAATCTATTTTGAAGGTTGTATGCCTATTGAAGTGATGATGAAACGTGGTAGACAAACCGCTTTATTTGGACCGATGAAACCTGTAGGTTTAATTAATCCTCATACAGGTGAATTACCTTATGCAGTTGTTCAATTGCGTCAAGATAATGCAGCAGGTACGTTATATAATCTAGTTGGATTCCAGACGCATTTGAAATGGGGCGAGCAGCGTCGTGTATTTTCAATGATTCCTGGTCTTGAAAATGCGGAATACGTTCGTTTTGGAGTAATGCACCGTAATACATTTATCAATTCGCCTAGACTGTTAGAAGATACGTATCAGCTTAAAAATGATCATCGTATTTTCTTTGCTGGACAAATGACAGGTGTAGAAGGATATGTAGAATCTGCGGCATCTGGATTGATAGCAGGTATGAACGCAGCACGTCTAGCTAAAGGGCAAGAATTGCTTCATTTACCTTTGGAGAGTACACTAGGAAGTATGGCTCACTATATTACACATGCTGATCCAGATCATTTCCAACCGATGAATGCGAACTTTGGTCTGCTACCTAAACCAGAAAAACGTATTCGTAATAAAAAAGAGAAAAACGAAATGCTGGCGCATCAAGCTTTAGAAAGTATTAAAACATTTTTTGAGCTAGAGCCATCAGAAGTTACACAATAATTAACGTTTGACTATGTAAAGGAGGGGAAGTATAAATGGATCTCTCATTTCACGCTACAACGATATGTGCTGTTCGTCACAATGGTAAAGCAGCTATCGCGGGTGACGGTCAAGTTACATTCGGACAAAATGTTATTATGAAGCAACATGCCAAAAAAATACGTCGCCTCTATCGCGGACAAGTACTCGCTGGATTTGCAGGTTCTGTAGCTGATGCGATTACGTTGTTTGAAAAGTTTGAAGAAAAGCTTGAAGAACATCATGGTAATTTGCAACGTGCTGCTGTAGAGCTAGCGAAAGAATGGCGTTCTGATCGTGTACTTCGCAAACTAGAAGCTTTATTGATCGTTATGGATCAAAGTGGAATTTTATTGATTTCAGGTGGCGGAGAAATCATTGAACCTGACGATGATGTGATTGCTATCGGTTCTGGAGGCAATTTTGCATTGTCTGCGGCTCGTGCACTTAAACGTCATAGTAAAGATATGGAAGCTAAAGATATCGTAGAAGCCTCTTTGCATATCGCTGCGGAGATTTGTGTATATACGAATGATAATATTATTGTAGAAGAATTGTAAGAGGGACCGGTGCTACTGCGTACTTTAGTAACAGGTGCGACGAAGCACCGGTTTTTATATAATCGTATCTTTGTTTAATAATGATCATTAATATCAGTTCACTACTTTTATCGATATGGAGGTAAGATCATGACAACCACTGCTTTGACCCCTAGAGAAATAGTTACCGAATTGGATAAGTATATTGTTGGACAAAAAAACGCTAAAAAATCAGTTGCGGTCGCACTTCGTAATCGTTATCGTCGTAGCCTATTACCGGAAAATATGCAGGATGAGATCGTACCTAAAAATATTTTAATGATCGGTCCAACAGGTGTAGGTAAAACAGAAATTGCTCGTCGCTTAGCGAAGTTGGTTCATGCTCCGTTTATTAAAGTAGAAGCAACCAAGTTTACTGAAGTAGGTTATGTAGGAAGAGATGTTGAATCTATGGTACGCGACCTAGTAGAAACAGCTATTCGTATGGTGAAATTAGAACGTACTGAAAAAGTAAAAGATCAAGCAGAAGAAATGGCGAATGAACGTATCGTCGAAATCCTAGTACCTTCTGGTTTTAAAAATAAATCACAACGTAATCCGCTTGAAATGCTATTTGGTAATCAAAGTCAGCCTGAAGAACCTCAGACGAATTTTGAACAAGAGGGTTCGATTCAAGATAAAAGACGTAGAGTGCGTTTTGATCTGTTGGCAGGCAAGTTAGAAAACGATGTGATTGAAGTTGAAGTTGAAGATTCTATGCCTTCTTTAATGGATATGTTTGCAGGTCAAGGCAATGATCAAATGGGCATGAATATGCAAGAAATGTTAGGTAGCTTTTTACCTAAAAAAACAAAAAAACGTAAACTCCCGATTAAAGATGCTCGTAAAATATTAACGCAACAAGAAGCGAATAAATTGATGGACATGGACGATGTGAATCAAGAGTCGCTACGTCGTGCAGAACAGACTGGTATTATTTTTATCGATGAGATTGATAAAGTAACCAGTTCTGGACGTGGTACAGGACCTGACGTTTCGAGAGAAGGGGTACAACGCGATATCCTTCCAATCGTTGAAGGTTCTACCATTATGACCAAATATGGTCCGGTCAAAACCGATTATATTTTATTTATCGCAGCTGGAGCTTTCCATACGTCCAAGCCTTCAGATTTGATTCCTGAATTACAAGGACGCTTCCCGATTCGGGTAGAATTGGATAGTTTAACTTTAGAAGACTTTGTAAATATTTTAACAGAGCCTGAAAATGCGTTAACAAAACAATACATTTATCTTTTACGTTCAGAAAATATAGAATTAGAATTTTCTGCTGAAGCGATCCGTGAGATTGCTTCGATCGCCGCAGCTGTTAATCAGAATACTGAAAATATTGGTGCACGTCGATTGCATACGATTTTGGAAAAACTGCTTGAAGATTTATCTTTTGAAGCACCTGAATTGACGTTAGAAAAAATGATTATTACCCCTCAATATGTTCAAGAGAAATTAAGAGAAATTGCTCAAAACAGAGATTTGAGTCAGTATATTCTGTAAATTTCTATGGCTATAGTACTTGTACTAGTCGCTAAAGACTAAAATTGAATAGGAAATCATCTTTTTAGGAAAAAGGTGGGGTACTGTTTCTCAAAGTTCCCCGCCTTTTTCCTATATTTTCATACTCGCGAAAGTTGTATGATGAGTACAGAAAGAAAAACACAGTACAAGAACAGTTGAGATGATCCGATATAGTAAAGAACACGTATATATTATACTAGCCAATTTACAATGAATACGTTATGATTGATTCATTTTCGCAAACATGCAAATTCTTTTTCCCCAGCATGCACTATTCTCTAAAAAGCACATTTAGTCAAAAATAAAATGGATAAATGAAATAAAATTCACAAAACCTTAAAAAATTATTTTTCAGTAAGTAATATGCACTAGGCTATATGTCGCTAAATCGTGCTAAAAGTTGTTCAATTAACTAATCTTCTTAATTTTTATCAGGACGCTATAGATGATAAAAGACCTAAAATATTTAAAATTAAATAAAACCTTTAAAAGTTAAGTTAGTTAATTTCGTGCATAATCGACAAAAATTACATGGTTTAATTCATCTTAAATGGTATTTTCTTCATGTAATTTGGAAGAATTTTTTTAAAACAAGACAAAAAGACTCAGTTTTTGTCAAAAGATAGGGCTTTATTCTCATTGTGTTATGTCCAATTCTCTAGGAAACTTATGGTATAAGATTTTAGGAAGAATGACGCACAAAACAACTTTAACTACGAACATGATTTGCAATGATTTTGTCGAAAAAAAAGGAATTATGATAAAAATATGGAATTTACTTTCCAGATCAGCATGGATATTGAAAGGAGTGATGTCAATGAACCTTTTAAATGATGTTGGATTTAAAAGATTAGAAGGAGCAATGGGAGCAGCTACACTCAGACAGCAAGTTATTTCAAATAACATTGCCAATGCAGATACTCCTTATTTTAAAAGATCAGATGTATCTTTTGAAAATATGCTTAAAAGCCAAATGGATGATTCTCAGATGCCATTTAGTGGTAAAGTTGAAGATAAAAGACATTTTCAATTAGGTAATACAAATTCTATTCCTCAAGCAATGGTCACTAGCAACGAAAGCACAGTCATGAATAACAACTTAAACAATGTGGACATGGATGTAGAAATGAGCAATCTTGCTGAAAACCAACTTCGTTACAATGCTTATATTGAACAAATTAATCATCAGATTAAAATGATGCGAACCGCTATTCAGGGAGGAAGCTAATCCATGAGAATTAGTAGCAGTTTTGATATTAGCGCTTCTGCTTTAACCGCACAACGACTTCGGATGGATGTCGTCTCCTCTAATATTGCGAATGCAGAGACAACAAGAGCTCAAGTCGTCAATGGTGAAGCTGTTCCTTACCGTCGTAAAGAAGTTGTGTTGTCAACAAACAAACCTTCTTTCTCAGATACACTTGATTCCGCAATGAATGGAAGCCGCAACGGAATTAACGGTGTTAAAGCTTCAGCGATTCAAGAAGATCCAGAACCTTTCAAACTTGTATATAATCCGACTCATCCAGACGCAGACAAAGACGGCTATGTGAAAATGCCAAACGTCGATAATTTAAAAGAAATGGTGGACATGATATCAGCTTCGCGTTCATATGAAGCTAACGTAACTGCACTCAATGCTTCTAAAGCAATGATTACCAAAGCACTACAAATTGGTAAATAAACGATCAAAGATAGAAAGGCGGGGTAAATAATGATAGAGAACACAATGTTCAATGCTGCATCCCCTTTAAAGATGACGACGGGAATGACAACGCAAGCCAAAGCAACACCTGGTGAAGCGATGGAACAATTTGGTTCTTACTTAGAAGATGCTATGAATCAAGTTGGACAACAGGAGAAAACAGTTCACCAGATGAACGACAAATTCATTTTAGGACAAGTGGATGTTGATCAAGTCATGGTCGCTGCCGAGAAATCGCTACTGAGTCTACAAATGGTTTCTCAAGTTCGTAACAAAGCGCTTGAAGCGTATCAAGAAATCATGCGTACGCAATTGTAATCAATTATATGTTTCATAGCATAGTTTCGAGTGGGGTGACAGTGTGAATGAGAGAGTTGCCCAGTATAGAGATAAACTTGTCCAATACTGGAAGAATTTTAATAAAAACCAAAAAATATTACTAATCTCAACGCTGGCGTTTATTATTCTAGCTATTGTTGTACTAACAATTCAGTTTTCTAAAGTGCAATATGAAGTAGCATTTCAGAATTTAGATTCTACAGACTCGGCTGCGATTATGGAATACTTGGAAGGACAAGGTATTCCTTACCAGTTAAATCAAGATGGTACGAGTATTTCCGTAGCGAGTGAAAGTGCTGCTAAAGCAAAAGTAGCTGTAGGATCGCAAGGGTTGATGCAGAACGGAACGATCGGATTTAGCGAATTTAACGCTAGTTCTTCTGCTATTGGTATGACAGATAATGAGTTTAACGTAAAATATAATAACGCTTTGAATGGTGAAGTATCACAATTGCTTAAACAAATGAACGGAGTAAGCAATGCAAAAGTATTAGTGAATTTGCCACAAGAGAGCCTTTTTGCTAGCACAGAAGATGAAGACACAGGGACAGCTTCCGTAGTGATGCAGTTCAAGCCAGGTTTTCGTGTGACGCAAGAAGCTATCGACGGGTACTATAACTTAGTAAGTACAGCTGTTCCTCACTTACCGATTGTGAATATTACTATCACAAATGGTACAGACGGTAGCGAATTAGTATCCACTGTTAAAGGTGGCGGTCCTTCTGGACTTGCAGGTGCAGTGCAAGAAAACATGGCTTTACAGAAAAAGTATGAAGCTGATATTGAAAATAATGTAAGACAGTTTTTGGGAAGATTGCTAGGACCTGAACGGGTAAATGTACTGGTTGCTTCGAACTTGAATTTTGATCAAAAAAATTCAAAAGAAGATCGTGTAGAGCCTGTCGATGTTGAAAATATGAAAGGCATCGAGATCAGTGCTCAACAGATCCAAGAAAGCAGTACCGGTTCTTCGACTCCTGATAGCGGTGTTGCTGGCACAGGAGGTACAGATACTCCAACTTATCCAGGTGGCTCATCATCAGGTAGTAATGAATCAGAAAAATCTCAAAGTACAATCAATTATGATGTCAACAAAATTCATAATGAAATTGTATCCAGTCCTTATTTTGTAAAAGATCTAACAATCAACGTTGCTATTGATCCTTTACCTGGACAACCAGCAGACCAAGCAACTTTGGATAATGTCAAAGGTATGCTGGAAAGTATCGTTAGAACTTCGTTGTCAGAAAACGGAGTGACCTATGCAGCAAATGATGCTGCTTTAACATCTAAAGTAAATGTGTTCTCACAAGCATTCGTTACAGATACAACAGATGAAGGATTTTTCGCTAACAATATGACTTGGATTATTGCAGCACTTGCGGCACTTGTAATCGCAGCAGTAGTGTTCGTAATCTACCGTCGTCGTAAGCAACAACAAACAGGAAACTATGAAGAAGATATGCTGTTACCGGTAGTAACTGAGCTTCCTTCGATTAGTTTGGATAACTTGACGAATGATAGTCAAGTACGTAAACAACTTGAATCACTTGCCAAAAAGAAACCAGATGAATTTGTTAACTTATTACGTACATGGCTTGCTGATGAATAAGAGGTGAATCGATGGCAAAGGGAAGTACTCAGGCGCTTAACGGAAGACAGAAAGCAGCCATATTATTAATCTCACTCGGACCGGAAGTATCGGCTCAAATATTTAAACATCTACGTGATGAAGAAATAGAACAATTAACACTCGAAATTGCTAACGTACGCAAAGTAGAAAGTAGTGAAAAAGACTCGGTAGTTTCCGAATTTCACCAAATTTGCTTAGCACAAGAATATATTTCTCAAGGCGGTATCAATTACGCCAAAGAAATTCTTGAAAAAGCGTTAGGTGAAAATAAAGCGCTTGAAGTGATTAACAGACTAACAGCTACTTTACAAGTAAGACCATTTGATTTTGCTCGTAAAGCAGATCCTAGTCAGATTTTGAACTTTATCCAAAATGAAAATCCACAAACGATTGCTCTAGTATTGTCTTATCTGCAATTCGAACAAGCAGCAGCTATTCTTTCTTCGTTACCTCAAGAAAAGCAAGCTGAAGTTGCAAGAAGAGTTGCGATGATGGACAGTACATCACCAGAAGTTATTTCACAAATTGAACGTGTACTAGAACAGAAACTATCAGCAACAGTTACACAAGATTATACAAATGCTGGTGGTATCGAATCGATTGTTCAAATCTTGAATGGTGTTGACCGAGGAACAGAAAGAACGATCCTGGATTCACTAGAAATTCAAGATCCTGAACTTGCTGAAGAAATCAAAAAACGGATGTTTGTTTTCGAAGATATTGTCAATATCGACGATCGTTCGATTCAGCGGATTGTACGGGATGTGGAAAACGCCGATCTTCAATTGGCGCTCAAAGTGGCAAGCGAAGATGTACGCGAATCCGTATTCAAAAATATGTCCAAACGTATGGCGGAGACATTCAAAGAAGAAATGGAATTCATGGGTCCTGTACGTTTGAAAGATGTAGAAGAAGCTCAGACTCGTATTGTAGGTATTATCAGAAGACTTGAAGAGTCTGGTGAAATTATCATAGCGCGCGGTGGAGGAGATGATATCATTGTCTAATTTGATTAAATCATCCCAGTACACTCCGGTGGAAGTGCTTAAAAAGCTCGACTTTAGCCGTGATTATTACAAACAATCAGATCTAAATCATCAAGAATCCTATATTGTTCCTCATTCACATGCTTATGATCAACCGCATGTGGATGAGCATACGGTTCGCTTGAAAGAAGAAATGTTAACAGATGCCAAAGAATTTGCAGAACGTCAAGTACGCGAAGCGGCTGAAGAAGCAGAACGTATTCTCCAAAATGCACAAGAAATGATTGCAGCTTGGTGGGAAGAGCGTCGTCAGCAAGATGAGCACTTGATTGAAGCGATTAAAGTACAAGCTTTTCAAGAAGGTTTTGAAGAAGGAAGAGAACGTGTCGAAGCTGAAATGCAAATTCATATGACTGAAGTGATGCAAGAAGCACAGACAGTTCTTGGTCAAGCTTATGAAGCCAAAGAGCAAATCATTCAAGAAGCAGAACCTTTCTTAGTAAACTTGAGTTGTGGTATAGCTGAAAAAGTGATTAATAAAAAGCTTGAAGAACAAGAAGATTATGTGATTGATTTGATTAAAAGAACACTCGCTCGCAAGCGAGAGCAAGGTGTCATTACATTGTGTATTAGTCCAAGTCAATTCGATTTTGTACATGCTGCTAGAGAAGAGTTAACACTGTCAATCGACTCTCAAGCAGAACTTCAAATCTTACCGGATTCGACGGTAACCGATCGCGGCTGTGTCATTCGATCAGCATTTGGTAGTGTGGATGCTCGTATTGATACTCAACTAAGCGAAATTAAAAAAGAATTGGTTCGCTTAGCGCTTCATGATGAAGAGCGGGGGAATGGAAATGCAGGATCTTAATTCTTCACGATATTTAGAATATTTAAAGCAACTTGATCCGGTTCGTATCAACGGTAAAGTGACTCAGGTGATAGGATTAATGGTTGAGTCTGAAGGGCCGGACGCAAGCATTGGAGATGTATGTTATATCTATCCAACAAAAGGTATTGCTCCATTACGAGCTGAAGTAGTTGGTTTCCGGGATAACAAAGTTCTGTTAATGCCACTCGGTGAATTACAATCGATTGGTCCAGGATGCGATGTTGTCGGTACAGGGAAGCCGCTTACTGTTCAAGTAGGTTCAGAATTACTAGGTAAAGTGCTAGATGGATTAGGACAACCTTTAGATGGTTCATTGATTCCAGCAAGAATGACCCATTATTCTACTTTTAACACACCACCTAATCCACTTTCAAGACCCAGAGTTCAAGATCCTATCAGTATAGGAGTAAGAGCGATTGACGGACTGCTAACCATAGGTAAAGGTCAGCGTGTAGGTATCTTCGCTGGTTCTGGTGTTGGTAAAAGTACGTTAATGGGAATGATTGCTCGTAATACAGAAGCAGATGTGAATGTAATTGCACTTATTGGAGAACGTGGACGTGAAGTACGCGATTTTATCGAACGCGATCTAGGTCCAGAAGGGTTACAACGTTCTGTCGTTATCGTGGCTACATCTGATCAACCTGCACTCATTCGTATCAAAGGTGCTTTGATTGCTACAACGATAGCTGAATATTTCAGAGATCGCGGAATGAACGTGATGTTTATGATGGATTCAGTCACTCGTTATGCTATGGCTCAACGTGAGGTAGGATTGGCTGTCGGCGAACCACCTGCAATGAGAGGATATACACCATCTGTATTTGCTGGCTTACCTAAGTTGTTAGAAAGAGCAGGTACAGGACCTACAGGCTCTATCACTGCCTTCTATACCGTACTGGTAGATGGTGATGATATGAATGAACCGATTGCCGATGCTGTCAGAGGGATCTTGGATGGTCATATCGTGCTGAATCGCTCTATTGCTAACAAAGGACAGTTTCCAGCGATTGATGTATTAGCCAGTATCAGCCGGGTAATGAAAGACATTGTAGAAGAAGAGCAGACAGATGCAGCAGATAATATCAAGCGACTGATGTCTGTATTTAAAGAATCAGAAGATTTAATTAATATCGGTGCTTATCAAAAAGGATCCAGTCCTGATATTGATGAAGCGATTGAGCGTATACAAGATATCTGGAGATTCACCAAACAAAAAGTACATGAAAAAACGACACTTTCTGGAGCACAAGAACAGATGATTGCCGAATTTGCGAGGAGCTGATAATTTATGAAATTCCAGTATACTTTTCAAAAAGTTGTTGATATCAAATCGAGTGCAAAGAACCAGGCAGAATGGCTATTATCTTCAGCACTGGGAGAACTACAAGCACAGGAACAAACATTAGATCAACTGCTGGAAGATCAAGGCCGCACGTTGGAAATGATTAATCAAGCGATTGAAAATAGAGCGCCTATTTCTGAATTGCAAGATTTACAACGTTATGTCGTTTATCTCGATCAATGTATCTCACGCAAAATTATCGATATTCGTGAAGCTCAGGTAGAAGTGGAGCACAAAAAACTTCATTTAACTGAAAAAATGGTTGATGAAAAAGTGTGGTTACAAGCCAAAGATAAAGCAAAGACTAAATTTACTCATGAACATATGGTTCGTGAGCAAAATGATCTCGACGAAATGGCTACAGTGCGTTATGTAATGAACTCCAAGTAATATATACACCAATTGATACCAGTATGACGCTAATTAGAATTAAGTATGTTTGGCTCAAGGAGGTTTACCGTGGCGAAGAAAAGTCCAGAAATGGAAGTGGAAAAGGAATCAGGTGGAATGGGAAGATTCCTTTTTATTGCAACTCCAATTCTGTTTACCCTTGTATTAGTAGGCGTAATCGTTATGTTATTCAACGTAGATTTACGTAAAAGTATGTTTAATACACTAGACCAAATTCCTATAGTGAAAAATTGGGTGCCTTCTGCCGATAAAGAAAGTAGTACAACAGCAAGTGCGACTCAAACTGAAAGCAACGATGCAACCGTCAAAGCATTAAAAGAAAAATTGGATGCAGCAAATGTGGTAAATACAAAACAACAAACAACTATCAACACACTAGAAGAAGAGAAAAAAACTAAAGAATTGGCGGATGCTACTGCGGCAGCCGCGGGTACAGCTCCACCTACTGGATATCAAAAACAGATCAAAAATCTTTCTAAAGTCTATGCTGAGATGAGCTCTTCTAAAGCAGCAGCGATTATGCAAGTCATGACTACAGATGAACAGGTTTTGATTTTAAATGAAATGAATGCTACGGATCAAGCAGGTATCTTGCAAAAAATGGATCCTAAAATAGCAGCAGAAACATCTTTGGCTTTGAGAAATGCCAAACCAACACCTGCGAATGCGCCTACTGTAGCGACGACACCAGCGTCTACTTCTAGTACAAAATTAGATGCAGAAGCGATGGCTCAGACATTTACAAGTATGCCAGCAAGCAGTGCAGCAACATTGTTATTACAAACAGCTAAAGTGAGTCAGACTAAAGTGCTTCAAATTTTGAATACAATGGATGATTCTACACGTTCTAGTATTTTGGCTGCAATGTCTACAACAGATCCTACAGGCACTGCACAGATCGTCAATAAATTGTTAGGTAACTAATGATGAATAGAGTCGGAAGCATTTCCTATTGTGTCGATATAGGTCACAGTTGGGAAGTCTGTCTTATTAACCTTTTCCTTAAAGGAGGTGATAATAAATGAGTATGATACTTCAAAACTTATTAGGTAATGCGGGCGCAATGACGGCAACCAAAGCATCAGGTACGAATGTTACTTCGGCTCCAGGCTTTAATCAAGCTCTTGTACAGGTAATGGGAGTAAATGGTACACCAACTAATCCATTAGTAGAAACGGCTTCTGGAATTATGGGTACTGCTGCTTCTTTATTAGAAACACTACAGGCGATGATTTCTGGTGGACAACAATCTACTGATGTCACAGGTGATGGAACAAATGGGGAACAAGTGGAGAAAGTAGGTAAGCTTCTAGACGATCTACTAGACAAACTGCAAGATATGGATCAAGCCATTACAACAGATCCTGCTCTTGTTCAATCTTTACAAGGTTGGTTGACACAAGTTCAACAAGTTTTATCAGGTTCTTCAGAATCAACATCTCCAACAGAAGGAACAGATGCACAAGACGTAACAGCTTCTAACGTTTTGGATACAGCACAATCCGCTATGAACAATCTGGCTAAAAACCCAGAAACACTTCGATTTGCAGTAGCAGATGCTGTGACACAAATTGTAGATACTTTACAAGCTGTCAAAAATGGTACACAAGCAGCTAATCCTGAACTAGAACAATTGCTTACAGGACTACAAACGATGTTGCAAAAAGCGAGTACTCAAACACCTGATGCAGTGACAACTTCTGTAAATAATCAAGGAGCTATCATTACAGCCCCTAAAGATGAAGCGAAAGCAAATACAGCGGCACAGATCACAGTAGTAGATGAAACGAAGAAAGCTGCTGAACAAGGTGCAGTACAAAGCATTATTCAAAATGCTGCAAAAGATGCTAGTGGTGAGCAAGGAGCTGCGTCTGATCAAGCGGATGAGCAACCTGAACCAGTTGTAATGACAGTAGGACAATTTGCAATGCGTGCGGAAGCCGTACCTAATGCAAAAGTTGTAGTACCAACAACAACTGTGAATATTCAGAACTTTCCAGATGAAATGAGTAAATTTATCGTTAATAAATTAGATGTCCAACAATTCAAAGATATCTCTGAAGCAACCATTTCATTGAATCCTGAAAACTTGGGTAAAGTGGATGTCAAAATTACAATACAAAACGGTCAAGTCTTAGCTCAATTTATTACTGAAAAGCATATGGCAAAAGATATGTTGGATCAACAAATGTCTCAATTACGCTCAGCGCTTCAATCTCAAGGACTTCAAGTTGAAAAGCTAGAGGTAACACAAAGTTCTTCATTGCAATCTCAAATGTATAATGGCGGACAGGGATTTGGTTCGAGTGCAGGTCAACAGCAGTCTGGACGACGTTCTAATGGACGAGAAGAACAGAATGATGATGCAATCCTTGCAGCTGAATTGAATGGTGAGTTGAAAGAATGGCGTGAAGAAACAAAAGCCGCTACAGCATCGAGCACAGTCAACTATGGTAGCACTTATGTAGCTAAGGCATAAACGAACGGAGGTGAATTTAATTGGCAGATGCAATTTCAACATCCAATATGTGGCCTAATTACTCTGCAAGTAATGTAAAGAAAGCAGCCGAAACAAACAAAAGCGAGTTAGGTAAAGATCAGTTTCTAACGATTCTAGTCGCTCAATTAAAAAACCAGGATCCAATGTCTCCAATGGAAAACACTGAATTTATCGGACAGATGGCTCAGTTCTCCTCATTAGAACAGTTGATCAACATCGGTAAAAAAATTGATTCTGTAGGTTCATCTGTAGATAGTTCACTAGGAGCTTCTTCCCAATTGATCGGTAAAAAAATCACTTGGCCTGAAGAAAAAACAGATAGTGCAACAGGTGAGAAAACAACAACATATCAATCCGGAGTTGTAGGATCGATTGTTATGAAAGCTGGCGTGCAATATGCGCAGGTAGGAGAAAATGCTGTTCCGCTTAGTATTATTGCTATGGTAGAAGCAGCTAATGCAACGACAACACCAGCCAAACCTGATACGGCTACAACGACACCGGCGCCAACAACACCATCAGGCGTAACAGAGACACCAACAGCACCAGTAGAAACAACAACACCGGCAACAACGACTGAACCAGCTGCAACAGTGCCTACGCCTACCACTGAAGAAACGTCTACTGAATCTTCAGGAGAACAAGCAGGTACACCTACAGGAGCAACACAGACAACACCAGAGCCTGTAACGGATACACCAACACCGGCCAGTGAAGAAGGTTCATCATGAGTGGTCCTATCCAAGTAGGTCAGTTATATCCGACTAATCTCAATTCCGGTCTACTGGGACGTACCAAAAATGTAAACAATGAAACGTCAACATCTGACTTTCAAAATATTTTAGATAACAAATTACTAAAGTTCAGCAATCATGCTTCTAAACGATTAGAGCAACGAGGAATCGAACTTAGTGCAGATCAGTTGAAAAGTGTTAATCAGGCTATAGATAAAGCCGCTGCAAAAGGGTCCAAAGAATCGCTGATTCTGATGCAAAACAATGTCGCTTTAATAGTGAATGTACCCAATCGGACCGTTGTTACCGCCATGGATGGCAAATCAATGAAAGATAACGTTTTTACTCAAATCGACAGTGCTGTAATTATTTGATTGCTGACTTGGACCATTATTGGAAAGTCAGGAGACTAGCCGACCGACTGAAGCAGTCTCATCCCACTAATTGAACATCCATAGGAGGAAACACAATGTTAAGATCTTTATATTCAGGAATTTCAGGTATGAAAGGCTTTCAAACTAAATTAGATGTTATTGGTAATAATATTGCCAATGTAAATACAGTAGGTTTTAAACAATCTCGCGTAATGTTCCAAGATATTTTGAGTCAAACGGTTAAAGGAACTTCAGCGCCTACAGATACAGCTGGTGGTGTAAATGCTCAACAGATCGGTTTAGGTTCATCAGTATCTTCTATCGATACTCTTCACTTAGCAGGTAGTGCACAAACAACAAATAACCCTACAGACTTACGTCTAGATGGTGATGGATTCTTCGCTGTTAAATTGACTGAAGAGCAAGAAGTACCTTATCTAACACGTGCTGGTGACTTCCATGTAGATGCTAACCGTAACCTTGTCACTTCAGATGGAGCTTTTGTAGTCGATAGTGACGGCGCTCCTGTAGTTGTTGGAGAAGAAGCAACTTCATTTACGATTCAGCAAAATGGTCAATTATTATACACATTGGCAGATGGCACAACAGCTACAGGTCAGACTTTAGCAGTTGCTAAAGTAACTAACCCTGAAGGTTTGGAAAAAATCGGAGGTAGCTTGTATCGTGTAACACCAAATGCGATTTTAGATGGAGAAATTACTCTAACTACAGCAAATAATGCTGAAACGGGTACTGGTGCAATCGTAGCAGGTCAGCTTGAAATGTCTAACGTTGATTTAACAAGTGAATTTACAGAAATGATCGTCGCTCAACGTGGTTTCCAAGCGAACTCTCGTATTATTACGACTTCTGATTCTATTCTTGAAGAAATTGTTAACTTGAAACGATAATTAATGAAAGGTTCGAGAAGGATGATATTATCCTTCTCATCCTTTTGCTGTATAAGGACATTTTTTGAGGAGGGGCAAAATGATCCCTGTAACAAGATTAAATGGTTCGCCAATGTGGCTTAATTCACTCTTAATCGAGATGATCGAAGAAACACCTGATACGTATGTCACATTAACTACAGGCAAACGAATTATCGTTTTAGAAAAAGCAGACCAATTAAACAAACTCATCCACGAATACAACAAAAGTATAGGCACATTAACAGGAACTATTAAAGTGCAGCATATGGAGGAATTATCATGAAAAAGTTACTACCTTGGCTCGTTAGCGGGGTATTGGCAGTAGGATTAATCGGTGTAGTAGCCTATTTCTTAATGGGAAATATGTTCGGAGAGAAAGAACCCGTAAGTGCTGCCGCCGCAGCTGCTGCTGAAAAAGAAGCCTTGTCTAAAATGACAGCTTCTGAAATAGCCGAGGTCTCTTCAACAATAGACGATATCAAAACAAACTTGGGTGATCCTTCATACGTAGTTAATATGAGTTTCTCCTTCCAACTTCAAGATGGTAAAACAAAAGAGGCTTTTGAATTGATCAAAGATTTGAAAGTAAAACCATTGATCATCAAAACACTTGCTGATACGAACCCTGATGCATTAAATGGAGCAAAAGGAAAAGATGCTCTAAATGACAAGTTACTCAAATTGATTAACAGTTCTCTTCCAGAAGATGGAGGTAAAGTCGTAGATATTGAGATCACTAATTTTATTGTAAGTGCGATTTAATTTTGGAATAAGATGATCCTCATTACAAATAAACTAGCAAGGGGGGTGAGATTATGGTAGATGTATTATCCCAAAATGAGATAGATGCTCTTTTAGCAGCACTTTCTTCTGGTGAGATGGATGCAGAAGAACTGAAAAAAGAGGATACACAGAAAAAGGTTAGAGCATATGATTTTAAACGGGCTGTCCGTTTTTCTAAAGATCATATTCGAAGTTTGACAAGGATTCACGAGAACTTTGCCAGATATCTGACAACCTATTTTTCTGCTCAACTTCGTACTTTTGTTCAAATTAGTGTGGTACAGGTAGAACAACTTCCGTATGATGAGTTTATTCGTTCTATTCCTAAAATGACGATACTTAATATATTTGAAGCTGAACCGCTTGAAGGTCGAATGGTCATGGAAGTTCATCCTAATATTGCTTATGCAATGCTAGATCGTTTGCTTGGTGGTGTAGGGAATGCTCCTTCTAAAATAAACGCGTTGACAGAGATCGAGACGACAATTATTGAGCGAGTATTTAGCCGTACATTCGATAGTTTGCAAGAAGCTTGGAAAACGGTGATCGATCTTACACCGCGAATGGAAGCATTAGAGACGAATCCACAATTTATGCAGATTGTCTCACCCAATGAAACGATAGCCTTGATCTCACTAAGTACCAAAATCGGTGACACGACAGGGATGATCAACTTATGTATTCCTCACGTGGTTATTGAGCCGATTATGACGAAGTTATCTGCGCATCACTGGTTCGTTTCTCAGAAGAAAGAGCCTGCTCCAGAAGAAGTAGAAGCTCTACAACATCGTGTGAATCGTGCTACATTACCTGTTATTGCTGAGTTAGGAGAATCTAATTTATCGATTCAGGAGTTTATCGGCTTATCTATAGGTGATGTGATTTCACTGAACAAGCCTGTACATGATGCACTATCGATCAAAATAGGAAATAAAGTTAAATTTATTGGCAGTCCGGGAACAGTAAAAGACCGGGTAGCTATTCAGATTGATGAAATTGTGAGTGAAGGAGTGGAAGAATTTGACGAGTAAGGATTATTTGTCACAAGAAGAAATCGACGCTTTGCTTAAGCAGTCTGCAAGCGATGAAGATACTTCTTCGTCATCGTCTGTCAAAACGGTGGACGACTTTTTGACTCCTATGGAGCAGGATGCTCTTGGTGAGATTGGTAATATTACTTTCGGTAGTGCAGCAACAGCATTATCTACACTACTTGGACAAAAGGTAGATATTACAACTCCTCAAGTAGGAATTATTACACGTCCTGAGTTTGAAAATGAGTTCCCTAAACCTCATGTTGCTGTTCATGTTGAATATGTAGATGGATTTCAAGGGATAAATTCATTAGTGATTCAAAAAAGAGATGCACAAGTAATCGCCGATCTGATGTTAGGTGGCGAAGGAGAACCAAAAGACGAAGAGTTGAATGAGATTCATATCAGTGCGGTTCAAGAAGCAATGAATCAAATGATGGGTTCCTCAGCAACATCGATGTCGACTATTTTTAACCGTTTTGTTAATATTTCACCACCAGGAATTGATATCCTTGATGTAAGTAATGATCAAGGGGTAACGATGTTGCCTAATGATGAGACCTTAATCAAAATTTCATTCCGACTTTTGATTGGTGATTTGATTGATTCTACAATTATGCAATTGTTAACAGTCGAATTTGCTAAATATATGGTAGATATATTAATTAATGGAGGTGCTGAAGAAACAGTAGCCGAACCAGAAGTTCCAGTCGCACCAGCACCTACGGCTGCCGTACCACCTCAACAGGCTCCACAGCAACCTATGGCACCGCCTAATATGCCACAACCAGGTATGCCGGGTATGCAACCGGATTATAGCCAACAGCCTCCATACGGAGCGCCAGAACAGCCATATCCGCCTTACCCACCGTATCCGCAATATCCACCAGGGTATGGGATGCCACCACAGGCTTACCCGCCTCAGGCTTATCCACCACAGGCTCCACAGCATTATGGTGGTATGGCTGGAAGAGAGGTTAATGTTCAACCTGTTCAATTTGCAAACTTCCAATCACCGTCTGTGACGAACATGGATGAAAATAATTTGAACTTATTGATGGACATACCGCTCAAAGTAACCGTAGAATTAGGTAGGACCCAAAAGCAAATTAAAGATATCCTCGAATTGTCTCAGGGCGCAATCATTGAACTAGACAAATTGGCAGGTGAACCGGTAGACATCCTTGTAAATAACAAACTGATTGCTAAAGGCGAAGTTGTTGTTATTGATGAAAACTTTGGTGTTCGTGTTACGGATATCATCAGCCAATGGGACCGCATTCAAAAAATACAATAATGATCATTTAGGGAGGATTTTAAATCAATGGCAAACCGAATTCTTATCGTGGACGATGCAGCTTTTATGAGAATGATGATTCGCGACATTTTGAGTAAAAACGGATATGAAGTAGTGGGGGAAGCACAAGATGGCTCACAAGCTATCGAGAAATTTAAAGAATTGCGTCCTGATTTAATTACTATGGATATCACAATGCCTGAAATGGACGGTATCGCTGCTCTTAAAGAAATCAAAAAGCTGGATGCAGCTGCAAAAGTAATTATGTGCTCTGCGATGGGTCAACAAGCAATGGTTATTGATGCAATTCAAGCGGGAGCTAAAGATTTTATCGTTAAACCCTTCCAAGCTGACCGTGTTATCGAAGCAATTAGCAAAACGCTTGGCGTGTAGGAGATTATTCCCATGTCAGGTGAAACAGCCACAATGGGAGGAACAGGCGATTATTTCCTAAGCATAGTCTGGGTTATAATCGTCTTGGCTGTAATTATAGCCCTTATCATTTTACTACTTAAATTTCTTGGTCGTAAAAGTCAAACCTGGTTATCACGTCGTGCGATACGCACGATCGGCGGGGTAGCGATGGGGCCAAATAAATCATTACAAGTTATAGAAATTGGTAGCAGTATATATTTGGTAGGTGTTGGAGATGATATCACATTAGTGGATAAAATTTCTGATCCTGAAGAAGCTATGCTGATTATCCGTTCATTTCAAACAGAAGCAGTGGAGCAGAAAAATATTCTTTCTCCACTAATCTCCAAAATCAGTGCAAGATTTCGTCCAAAATCGGATGTGCAAGAAGAGGAACTGGGAGAAACTGAAGCTTTTCAAGAAGTATTTGAAAGCAAGCTTCGCCAAATTCCTAATCGTAAACAGAAGATGGAAGAGCTGATGAAGGAGGAAAACTCTACAGATCGGTCGAGGGATTCATGAAAAAAAAGCTGATTATAACGCTCGTACTGCTTTTTATCGTTAGTCTGACATCTGTAAGTTCAGCATTTGCCACTGCCGATCCGATACCTAATATTGATATTCAGATCGGCAATGATAGTGGCTCAGGAGATGCAGCACCAGCAACTAGCTCGTTATCTATCCTGTTGCTGCTTACCGTTATAAGTGTTGCGCCAGCATTCTTAGTCTTAATGACTAGCTTTACCCGTATTGTTATTGTGCTCAGCTTTGTCCGGACTGCGCTCGGGACTAACCAGATGCCTCCTAACCAGGTATTGGTGGGGCTGGCTTTATTTTTAACTATTTTTATAATGTCGCCGGTATTATCGACAATGAACCAAACAGCTCTTCAACCTTATTTAAAAGGTAGTATTACACAGACTGAGGCGTTGAAAGCTGCTGAAATACCGATTAAAGAATTTATGTTTAAACATACACGTGAAAAAGATTTAATTCTTTTCCTCAATTACACTGGTGCAGAAAAACCTAGCAATATCCAAGATATTCCGCTTACGGTTATGGTGCCTTCTTACGCGATCAGTGAATTGAAAACAGCTTTTCAAATGGGCTTTATGATTTTCATACCTTTTCTAGTTATTGATATTGTGGTCGCCAGTGTACTTATGGCCATGGGTATGATGATGCTGCCGCCAGTAATGATTTCATTACCGTTTAAAATTTTACTGTTCGTTCTTGTAGACGGATGGTATTTGGTCGTTAAGTCCCTCTTACTCAGCTTCAATTAGCGTAGTCAGAGATGTTCCTTATTAAAGGAGGTTAATCATGAGTTCGGAGTTTATCATCGGGATGGCGGGACAGGCAGTGTATACAGTACTCAAAGTCAGCGCACCGATGCTTGTACTTGGACTTGTAGTAGGTCTGTTAGTGAGTATTTTTCAGGCTACTACGCAAATTCAGGAGCAAACGCTTGCCTTTGTACCTAAGATTGTGGCTGTTATGCTTGCACTTCTGCTATTCGGTCCATGGATACTGAGTGTTCTAGTAGATTACACGTATAATATTCTCGACAATTTATACAAATATGTCGGTTAGGCTGATTGCTTATGGAGATGTTACAGCAAAGTTTTCCTGTTTTTTTGCTTGTTTTTTGTCGAATGATTGCTTTTTTTGTAGTTTCACCCATCTTTTCATCAAGAGGAGTGCCAAATACATTTAAAGTAGGCATCGCCTTTTTTATATCCCTTTTAATTTTTTTGATCAAAAATACCACAGTAACTGTATCAGAAAGTCCAGAAATTTATATCCTACTTGTTATAAGAGAAGTCATGATTGGATTAATGCTTGGTTATGTTGCTTATTTGATGTTTACTGTTATACAAATGGCTGGTGCGTTTATTGATATTCAAACAGGTTTTGGTATCGCTAGTGTACTAGATCCGTTAACAGGCGCATCTGCACCTTTGTTAGGTAATTTGAAGTATATGATTGCGATTTTATTGTTCTTAAGTATGAATGGTCATCATTACTTGATCCAGTCCGTCCTTTACAGTTATGACTGGATTCCGATTGATTCCGAGATCATGAGTAAAATGATGGATGGTTCGATTAGTGAATTTCTTATTCGAACATTCAGTAATTCATTTTTAATAGCTTTTCAAATGGCTGCACCTATTGTAGTAGCTATGTTCTTAACAGATGTAGGACTCGGATTCTTAGCACGTAGTGCACCTCAGTTCAATATTTTTGTTATCGGTGTACCGGTGAAGATTATTCTTGGACTCTTCATGTTAATGCTGTTAACTCCAAGCTTTGGCTATCTGTTCGAACATGTTTTTGCTCAACTATTTCAAGCGATGCAATCGTTATTAAAAGTAGTAGGTAACAGACCACAATAAACTTCGTGTAGAAGGAGGTTGTGAATTGGCATTCAGATTACGGATCAATCTGCAATTATTTTCTGGAGAAAAAACAGAAGAAGCCACATCTCAGAAAAAGCAAGAAACGCGTAAAAAAGGTCAAGTTGCTAAAAGTATGGATATACCCGGTTCTGCGGTATTGCTAGGTGGATTATTTTCTTTGATGATGTTTAGCAGTTTTTTTATGAAACGAATCGAATGGCTGTTCACAGATTCTTTTCTACATCGTTTAACAATGGATGTTACGGTTTCTAATATTATGCAGATGCTTGGTCAATATGCGATACAGATTATGATGTTGGTTTCACCTGTATTCGGAGTTGTTGTTGTACTTGGATTAGTCGCTAATTATGCACAGGTTGGCTTTTTGCTAGTCGGAGAGCCTATACAGCCTAAGTTTAGTAAACTTGATCCGATTAAAGGATTTAAAAATATTGCTTCTATGCGTTCAGTCGTAGAATTTTTGAAATCAATACTCAAACTCTCGGTCATCGGGTATCTGGTTTATCAGACATTGTCTGGTGCTTCTCATGAATTATCCAAAACAGCTTATATGTCTGTTGAAGCCATTCTTCACTATACGGCTGGATTAACAATGAGCTTGGGCATAAAAGTAGGTGTTGCTTTACTTGTACTTGCTATCTTTGATTATATGTATCAGCGATATGAGCATAATAAAGGAATACGGATGTCCAAACAAGATATTAAAGATGAATATAAAAAGGTGGAAGGGGATCCGTTGATAAAAGGGAAAATTCGCGAAAGACAGCGCCGTATGGCGATGCAGCGAATGATGCAGGACGTTCCCAATGCTGACGTTATTATTACCAACCCGACTCACTTTGCAGTAGCTTTGAAATATGACAATGGTCAGATGGCTGCTCCACAAGTGGTGGCGAAAGGTCAAGATTACGTCGCCCTGCGAATAAGAGAACTTGCCAAGCAACATGGTGTTGTCGTGATGGAAAACAAACCGCTCGCAAGAGCATTGTTTGCTAGATCAGAAATAGGAGATTCTATTCCTGGTGATCTTTTTCAAGCGGTAGCAGAAGTTCTTGCTTATGTGTACAAGATGAAAGGTAAAAACAAGTAAACCAGGGGATCGGAGGGCTGGATAGCATTGAAAACTAAAGATTTGGTTGTGCTTGCGGGTGTCATAGGAATTATTATGATGATGATTCTTCCGATCCCGACATGGCTACTCGATGTATTGCTGATTGTAAATATTTCCCTGGCAATGATTATTCTTTTGATTGCAATGAATACAAAAGAAGCACTGGAATTTTCTATCTTCCCGGCTATGTTGCTCATAACCACATTATTCCGGCTAGCTTTGAATATATCTACAACAAAATTGATTTTGGGACAAGGGGATGCAGGTTCAGTTGTTGCTACATTTGGTAGCTGGATTGCAGGTGGACAAATCGCTATTGGATTTGTTGTTTTCCTTATTCTCGTCGTTGTACAATTTATCGTTATCACTAAAGGTTCTGAACGGGTAGCAGAGGTTGGAGCACGTTTTACGCTCGATGCTATGCCTGGTAAGCAAATGAGTATTGATGCGGATCTAAATGCAGGTCTAATCAATGAACATCAAGCTAGAGAACGTCGTAGCAAAATCGAACGTGAAGCCGATTTCTACGGAGCGATGGATGGTGCAAGTAAATTTGTAAAAGGGGATGCTATTGCGAGTATTATCATCCTCTTAATTAATCTAATTGGTGGATTTATTATTGGGATGACTGTTCACGGAATGCCATTCGCTGAAGCACTTTCAACGTATTCTGTTTTAACTATTGGTGATGGTCTAGTCAGTCAGATTCCAGCATTACTGATTTCAACAGCTGCGGGTCTAATTGTTACAAGAGCTTCTTCTGAAGGTAACTTGGCAGACGATATTACAGCACAACTATTCTCCTATCCAAAATTGTTATATATCGTAGCAGGCGTAATTACACTGTTAGGTATTTTTACACCGATTCACTTTTTAACTACATTCCCTCTAGCGATTCTGTTAGTATTCGCTGCTCGGAAGATGCAGTCTAATCTTGACTTAAAAGTAGTCGAAGCCGAACAGCAACAAGAAGAACAACAGATCGAAGAAGTACGTAGTCCTGAAAGTGTTATCAACTTATTGCAGATCGATCCGATTGAGTTCGAATTTGGATATGGTCTGATTCCTCTGGCTGATACACAGCAAGGTGGCGATTTACTAGATCGTATTATTATGATTCGTCGTCAATGCGCACTTGAACTAGGTCTTGTGGTACCTGTTATCCGTATTCGGGATAATATTCAATTAAAACCAAATGAATATGTCATCAAAATTAAAGGAAATGTGGTAGGTGGTGGTGAATTACTACTAAATCACTATCTCGCTATGAGTCCTGGGTTTGATGATGATTCAATTACAGGAATAGAGACTTTAGAACCAGCCTTTGGTCTGCCAGCTTTGTGGATTGATGAATTAACCAAAGAACGTGCTGAATTATCTGGATACACTGTGGTTGATCCACCTTCAGTTGTTGCTACACATTTAACTGAACTGATCAAAAAACATTGTCATGAACTACTAGGTCGTCAAGAAACAAGAGCATTGATTGACAACTTGCGCGAGAATTATCCTGTGCTTGTAGATGACTTGATTCCTTCGGTGTTAGCAGTAGGAGATATCCAAAAAGTATTCGTGAAATTACTAAGAGAAAAAATTTCTATACGGGATATGGTTACAATATTCGAGACACTTGCCGATTATGGAACATATACCAAAGATCCAGATGTATTAACTGAATATGTACGTCAAGCTCTATCCCGACAAATTACGCAGCAATTTACAAGCCAGGGTGAAACACTACGTGTGATTACAGTAGGACCTAATCTGGAGAAAAAGATTGCCGAAAGTGTACAGCAATCTGAACAAGGAAGTTATCTGGCACTTGATCCGGTATCGACCCAGTCGATGTATCAGAAGATGAATGAGCAAGTGAATCGTCTTTTGCAAATGGGACAACAACCGATCGTGTTGACTTCGCCAGCTATACGCATGTATCTGCGTCAAGTGATTGAACGCACGATGCAGGATATTCCAGTTCTTTCTTACAGTGAACTTGAACCTAACGTTGAAATTCAAAGTGTCGGGGTGGTGAACTTATGAGGGTAAAACGATATATCGTTGATACAATGCCCGATGCGATGTTAAAAATTCGAACTGATCTTGGTAGCGATGCAGTTATTTTAAGTACCAAAGAACTTAAAACAGGCGGCTTTCTAGGGATGTTTCAGAAAAAGAAGATTGAAGTGATTGCAGCCGTAGAGAAAGAACAAGCTGTTGAACCAGTAAAAGCACAGCCGGAGATTAATATTCCGGCTGCGGTGCCTAAACGTGTAGTACCAGACGCCTATCGTAAATCAAGTGAAGCTTTTGCTGAATCGATGCGACAAGCATTAGCAGGAGAACCAACCGATTCAGCTGAAGGTAACTCGGTAGCTTCAACACCATTCTCGGCTCCACTGGAACCAAGCATTTCAGACCAAGCCCAATCTTCTTTACGTCATGTTCCATTCGTTGCTGAACAGCCAGTGTATAAGGCTCCAGAATCTAATGGTGCAAGTCAATCGGATCAACAAGACAAATTGTTTGAAGAATTACGTGAAATGAAAAAAATGATGGCTGACTTAAGTCGTGAAAAAGAAATGGCGACGTTACCAACATCATTGATTGAAATCGCAGACCGTCTTAAAAAGCAAGGATTAGATCAAGAATTGCTTGATTCATGGTTAAGTGAAGCTATGGGACAATTTCCAGCTCCAGAATTAATTACCAATGTCGATGCCAAAGCAGCTATGAAGTTTCAGATCGAACAGTTTACGCAATCACGCATCGGTGGTGGGATTGATCCGGCTACCAAAATTGTATATGTCGCAGGTCCTACAGGTGTAGGAAAGACTACTACAATCGCTAAGCTGGCTGCTGAACAGTTATTTAAGTATAAACGTAAAGTAGGTCTTATTACTTCGGATACGTACCGTATATCGGCGGTAGAGCAGCTTAGAACGTATGCCTCTATTTTAGGAGTACCTTTAGAAGTGGTTCAATCTCCTGGAGATTTGCAGCGCTCACTACAACGTTTAGCTGAATGTGATCTGATTTTGATGGATACAGCGGGTCGTAATTACCGTAATGAATTACTGGTATCTGAATTACAAAGCTTATTAGCTCCATTGGAAAATAGTGAAACGTATCTGGTTTTATCTTTTACTTCCAAAACAGAAGATATGAGAACGATCACAGAACATTTTAGTAAGTATCCATTGGACAAAGTGATCTTTACCAAAGCAGACGAGACAGGAAGTTATGGTGCTTTGTTCAATCTTCTTCAGGAATATCCATTGCGACTCTCTTATATGACCAATGGACAGAATGTACCTGACGATCTATTGATGCCAAGTCCAGACTTTCTTGCCAATCTATTGCTTGGAGATATATTGCCATGATGGACCAAGCCCAATCACTAAGAAATTTGATGTCGTCCAAAACGGTGCAGGCTCCTAAATCAGAACCACGTAGTGCGAAGTTTATCACGATCACTAGCGGTAAAGGTGGAGTAGGCAAATCCAATTTCACGCTTAATTTTGCACTTGCTCTTCAACGGCTCGGGCGAAAAGTGTTGGTATTTGATGCAGATATTGGAATGGCGAATATCGATGTACTGATGGGTGTACGATCTAAGTTTAACTTGTCTCATCTACTTAGTGGAGAGAAACAGATCAATGAGATTATTGAAAAGGGAGCAGGATCATTACCTTATATCGCTGGTGGATCCGGGCTAACCTCATTGTTCTCTTTATCCGATAAAGATTTAATCTACTTTACAGACCAGATTCAAAAAGTAGCAACAGATATGGATTATATTCTGTTTGACACTGGAGCAGGTTTGTCGAAAGAAACACTACAATTTATCATGTCAGCTGACGAATGTATTGTAGTAACGACACCAGAACCAACTTCGATTACAGATGCGTATGCATTGATCAAAGTGGTTCACGGAATGGAAGAAGATGTTTCTTTCAAATTAGTCGTGAATCGAGCTGAAAGTGAAAAAGAAGCAGTACAGACTTCAGATAAAATTAGATTGGTTACCAGTCGCTTTCTGAACTTAGAAATTCCTCTCTTGGGATTTGTAAGCGATGATTCTCATGTGAGTCAATCCGTAAAAAAACAAGTTCCTTTTTCAATCTACTCTCCTGGATGTATTGCATCCAAAGACATTCAAAATTTGGCTCAACGTTATATGGTTGCACCAAACGCAAGTCCAGAAGGAACCTTAACAGGAATCAAAGGATTTATGCAAAAATGGCTTAAACGTACTAAATGATTCTGTAGGGAACAGAGGTGCTGATATGACAACTTATAAAATATTAGTTGTTGACGATTCTCCTTTTATGAGAAAAATCATTTCGGATTTAATTGAGACAGATCCTCTGTTTCACGTGATAGATACTGCAAATAACGGGCGTGAAGCTGCTAAAAAAGTAGTCGAACTTAAACCCGATGTTGTTACAATGGATGTAGAAATGCCAGAAATGAATGGGCTAGAAGCACTAAAAATTATAATGTCTCAGCGTCCTCTGCCGATAATTATGTTATCAGGCATTAATGAGCAGGGTATGCGTGAAACAATTATGGCTTTGGAAAATGGTGCTTTTGACTTTATTCGTAAGCCTTCGGTCAGTAATTCGCAGGATATTGAAGAGGTTGGGCAACAGCTACGAAGACAACTTCATACCGCTGTTCATGCACTGGAAAGAAACCGCAAAAGAGCTGAACAAAAAAACATGGCGGCTGACGTTGCTCCGTCGCCATATCTGCAAGACAGTCAAGAGCTGCAAGAAGAAGGCAAACAACCTTCAACAGAACCTCAGGCAGCACCTTCTGAGAAAAAAACATCTAAACGTGACATTGATAAACGTCTGGAACAAGGTCGTCCAGAACGGTTTCAGGTCAAACCAGCATCGCCAACACCGAATACAACTGCACGTCCTTCACGTCCAGAAGTAACAACAGACAAGCAAGCACAAGACAAACGTCCTGTAGCACCTAAGCCTGCGGACCCGCGTCATGTGTCTAAGCCTTCCTTTGTTACTGGAACACCGGTTAAAAAGCAACCGGAGATACCGACTAAGCCTGTTCGTGAAGAAGAACCGAAACGCACCAAACCAGTGGTTACTCCACCGGCGGCTTCTTCTTTCAAAAAAGAAATCGAAAAACCAGTAGCACCTGTTTCACCATCAATGTCTACTCCGGCTGTAAATCGCCCAGCAGGCGTTGAACGCAATACAGCTCCTTGGCGTCAGTTGGTAGCAGTTGGATGCTCTACCGGCGGTCCTAGAGCGCTTAAAAGCTTATTAGAAAATATCCCGGCTAACTTTCCTGCTCCGATTGTGATTGTTCAGCATATGCCGCCGAATTTTACACGATCTCTGGCACAGCGTTTGAACAGTTTAAGTCGTATTACTGTCGTTGAAGCAGAACAGGGAATGGTTCTTCAAGCAGGTACAGCTTATATTGCTCCTGGCGGTTATCATATGACTGTCGCTCGCAATCAAGGAAGTTACCGGATACAGCTTACACAAGAACCACCACGTAATGGACATCGCCCTTCAGTGGATACGCTTTTTGCCTCTATCCAACCTTTTACCGAGCTACAGCGTCATGCTGTATTAATGACAGGTATGGGAAGCGATGGCGCAAGAGAAATGAAAAATTTATATGATAGCGGTATAAACTCTACAATCGCAGAAAACGAAGATACCTGTGTAGTGTACGGAATGCCGCGGTCGGCCGTAGAGCTTGGATGTGTCAATCACCTCCTGCCATTGCCGGAAATTGCGCCTAAACTTATACAAATCGTTAAATAGTTTACAACAAGCTATATGCTATCTTATGGAGGAGGTGTCTCACGGTGGACATGAATCAATATCTAAACATGTTTATTGATGAGTCGAACGATCATCTACAATCGTTGAACGAAAAAATGCTGGAATTGGAAAGCAGCCCGGCTGACCTTGGGATCGTCCAAGTTATTTTCCGCTCAGCACATACACTTAAAGGTATGGCAGCAACAATGGGTTTTGAAGATTTAGCAGCACTAACGCACCAAATGGAAAATGTACTTGATTTGGTACGTAATGAAAAATTAGCAATGCAAGAATTTATTTTTGATACATTGTTTAAAAGTTTGGATGCTTTGGAATCAATGGTTCAAGATATTACACAAGGCGGAGAAGGTAAAGCAGATGTAACCGCAATCGTAGAATCATTACAAGCGATTGTACGTGGAGACATGGCACCAGCTGCATCTAAAGCAGTATCTGCTACACCAACATCATCAACACCAGCTGAAATTGTTCAAGAGAGCAAAGGAATCCAATTGGATGAGTTCCAACAATCTGTTATTGAACAATCGATGTCTGAAGGTCATCAAGCGCTTTACCTTGAAGTCTTTATTCGTGAAGATTGTCAACTAAAAGCGGTTCGTGCCTATATGGTGTTTGATATGTTAGAGCGTTTCGGTGAAGTTATCAAATCTGAACCTTCTACACAAGATATCGAACAGGATAAATTTGATCGTAGCTTCTCTCTGTATTACATCACGCAAAAAGATGAAGCTGAACTCAAAACGATGATCCTCGGCGTATCTGAGATTGAAAATGTAACGATGACACGCTTGGATGCAGAATCGTTGAGAGAAATGTCTGCTACAGCAGCTAAATCATCTCCAATTTCTTCTGAAATCTTGCCTGTAGAAACGGCATCTGTTGCTTCAGCTCCAGTCGTTGAAGAAGCTAAAGTCGCAGCAGCGCCACCAGCTGCACCGAAAGCGGCTGCCAAAGTAGCGGTTGCTGCTCCATCTCGTACAATCCGTGTAGATATCGATCGCTTGGATGTTCTTATGAACTTGTTCAGCGAATTGCTTATTGACCGTGTACGTCTAGAACAGCTTGCAAGTGAAGTGAAAGTACCTGCACTAACAGATGCTGTAGAGCATATGGGTCGTGTAAGTAGTGATTTGCAAAATATCGTACTCAAATTGAGAATGGTTCCGGTAGATACTGTATTTAACCGTTTCCCT
Organism: Paenibacillus sp. CFBP13512; assembly: GCF_005233705.1. Classification (NCBI taxonomy): domain Bacteria; kingdom Bacillati; phylum Bacillota; class Bacilli; order Caryophanales; family Paenibacillaceae; genus Paenibacillus; species Paenibacillus sp. CFBP13512. The sequence goes on from NZ_QGAD01000005.1 coordinate 167,860, forward strand.
CGTATGGTACGTGATTTGGCTAAATCATTAGACAAAAAATTAGACTTAATTATCACAGGTGCTGAAACAGAGCTAGACCGCACAGTTATTGATGAAATCGGTGATCCACTGGTTCATTTACTGCGTAACTCAGTTGACCACGGTGTTGAGCCTATTGCAGATCGTATTGCAGCAGGTAAAGATGAGACAGGCGTTGTCAAACTAAGCGCATTTCATAGTGGTAATCATGTATTTATTGAGATTGAGGATGATGGACGTGGAATCTACCGCGACAAAATTCTTCAAAGTGCAATCAAAAAAGGCGTCGTAACTCAAGAGCAATCTGTTACGATGAAAGATGAAGAAGTATATCAACTTCTTTTCGCACCAGGATTCAGTACAGCTGAAGTGATCTCTGATATTTCTGGACGTGGTGTTGGTCTAGACGTGGTTAAATCCAAAATTTCATCACTTGGCGGACATGTAACTGTGTACTCCACACCAGGTAAAGGAACCAAGTTCTCTGTACAACTTCCATTGACATTGTCTATTATTTCAGCGATGTTGATTCGTGTAGGTTCAGAGAAATATGCGATTCCATTAACTTCAATTGTGGAAACAGGTATTATCAAATCCAAACAGGTACGTGATTTGCATGGTAGTCAATTAATTCCTTATCGTGAAACGCATATTCCGTTACTTTCATTGAGCCGTGTATTCGAAGTTCCAGACTTTGATGAGCGTGAAGAAGAAGAAACAGAAATTGTCGTAATCCGTAAAGGTGACAAACTAGCAGCACTAGCTGTTGAGAACTTTATTGGTCAAAACGAAATCGTACTGAAAAGCTTGGGCAAATATCTTCCAGATATTCAAGGGGTTTCAGGAGCAACGATTCTTGGGGATGGCCAAGTGGCTTTGATTATTGATCCGAACGCATTTATCAAGTGATGTAGTTTATAACAAGGAGGATTTACCCATGGCAGAAGATATAAAAGTTATCGTTTTTAAGCTTGCAAAAGAAGAATACGGTATTGAAGTAGATAAAGTACAAACGATTGAACGTATGTTACCAATTACACGTGTACCGAAAACATTTGATTTTGTAAAAGGTGTTATCAATTTACGTGGTGTTGTTATTCCGGTTATTGACCTTCGTGGACGTTTTAACCTTCCGGAAAATGAATATAACGATCAAACACGTATTATCATTGTAGACGTAGATACCACTCAAGTTGGATTTATCGTTGATTCTGCTAATGATGTAGTGGATCTAGATCGTGGTCGTATTGAGAAACCGCCTGAAGTTGTAGGTGGAGTGAAAGCTAGATATCTTGATGGAGTTGCTAAGCTGGACGAAGAACGGCTGCTGATTATGCTTAACCTTGCTGAAGTCTTGAACCGAAGCGAAGTCAGTCAACTAGAAAATATCGAGGACTAAACTTATGAACCTTTTTGATGATCTTGAAGGGTTCAAAATGGATGTTCTAAAAGAAGTGGGAAACATAGGGGCAGGCAATGCAGCCACTGCCCTTTCCCAACTTTTAGATAAACCGATTGATATGGCAGTGCCTAAAGTGCAGATTTTACCTTTTGAAAAGATTGCGGATAAAGTTGGAGGACCTGAACAAATCGTACTTGCTGTTTTCTTTCGTGTAGAAGGTGAAGCACCAGGGAATTTGTTCTTTATTCTAACTCCTGAAGCGGGTAAAGGATTACTTCATCGTTTAGCAGGAATTGAAGCAAGTGAAGAAGAGTTTTTCAACGAAATGGAACAATCTGCATTATCTGAGATTGGAAATATTTTGGCAGGCTCGTATCTATCTTCATTAGCTGATTTCACACAACTTTCAATGACACCGACTGTTCCTGGCTTAGCAATGGATATGGCGGGTGCTATTTTAAATTATGGTCTGATCCAATTCGGTGAAATGGGCGACGATGCACTGTTGATCGATACGACTTTCTTAGAAGGAAAAGAAGAAGTGGAAGGGCAGTTTTTCTTGATTCCGGACCCTGAATCTTTTGATAAAATTTTTAAATCATTAGGAGTTCCATTGACTGATGATTGAAGAGCAAAACATTGTTAAAGTGGGTATGGCGGATTTAAACGTCGTGAAAACATCCGGAATTATTCGAACGACGGGACTTGGTTCTTGTGTGGGCCTAACGCTATATGACAAAAACATTCAACTTGCAGGGATGGCTCATGTGATGCTTCCTTCATCGGATATTGCTAGAGACGGACAATTGAATATAGCCAAATATGCAGATACAGCACTTCCAGAACTTGTTCGCAAAATGACAGCGTTGGGTGCTTCGCGCTCACGAATCGTTGCTAAAATGGCTGGCGGTGCTCAAATGTTTAACTTTTCTAGTGGTGGTGATCACATGCGAATTGGTCCTCGCAATGTGGAAGCGTGTAAATTGTTTTTAGAAGAATACAAAATTCCATTGTTAGCTGAGGATACTGGCGCTAATTACGGACGAACGATAGAAATGGATTGTATTTCTGGGATTTTGTTCATAAGAAGCGTACAAATGGGTAAGAAGGAATTATAGCCTATGGTAGGGAATATTAAAATTAATCTCTGGTTAGGCTTAATCGGTTTTTTGATTACCTTTTTTGCTTCTATCGAAAACAATTTATGGACCACTAGCTTATTTAGAGGCGTTTTAGGATTTGCATTATGGTTTTTCCTGGCATTCGTGCTGCGCTTTGTTCTTGGGATTCTAGCCAATCCTGCAGGTGCAGCCACGAATAAGCCTTCTACTCCAACTTCTTCGGAAAATGGACAACCTGATTCTTCCGTAGATGATCCAAGCAGAGGGGGCCAATTTGATGTAGTAACGCCTGATCAAGATCAGGAGTTAAGCGATTTGCTAACACCGAAACCAACAGACACAGTGGACAAGGGTGGCTTTGCACCTCTTAATCCGCCAAAACTGGTTTCAAATAAGCAACAAGATCCGGAGGAAATGGCGAAGGCTGTTCGTCACCTGACACAAAAGTAAGGAGGGTGAAAGCAATTGAGCGAGCAAAAGGCAGCACATCTAAATCACTCAGAATTGTGGGTACAATGGAAGGAGTATGGAAACGTAGAAGCCAAAAAGAAGCTGATTGAAAACTACTATGGCACCGTTGAATATGTTTCCAGCCGCCTTGCAATTGGATTACCCAAAAATGTTTCTAAAGATGATCTGATGAGTAATGGGGTCATGGGTTTAATTGATGCTATTGAAAAGTTTGATTATAAACGTGGACTTCAATTTGAAACGTATGCTTCTTGGAGAGTACGTGGTGCCATATTGGATGGTCTTCGTCAAGGAGATTGGGTTCCAAGATCGGTACGTGAGAAAGCACGCAAAATTGAAGACGCTTATCAGCAACTAGAACAAAAATATCTGCGTTCTGTATCCGATGCAGAGATCAGTAACTATTTGGATATTACGGAAAAAGATTTTCAAAATATGCTTCAAGATGTAGCTGTAATGACGATTACTTCTTTGGAAGATCCTATTCGTGAAGAAGAATCAGAAACAAGAATGTCTTTGATCGTAGATGAGAAAGCCAAAAATCCAGATCGCGCTGTAAACGATTTTGTACTTAAAGAATCGCTTATGAAAGGGATCGAAAAGCTTACCGAGAAAGAGAGAACGGTTGTATCACTGCTCTATTATGAAGACCTATCACTCAGTGAGATTGCTGAAGTCATGTCATTATCACCATCACGAATCTCTCAACTTCATTCCAAAGCTATTCTACGTTTGCGTGGAGCACTGGATAAGCAAAAAGGTCTATTAATGCAAGACATGTGAGACGCCGCTACTTGTATGAAAGGGTGAATTAGGCGTGACCTCTCAATTAGCAATAGACCCATATTTAAAAGTTATCTTTTCTGAAGACAAATCTATCGCTTATCTTGAATTTACAAAGTTTGATGAAGAATTTGAATGCACAGCCGAACAACTGGAGGGATTTTTGCGTACGCAAGGTTTGAGTCATGGGATCGATTCAATGATTTTACAACAAATTTCTAGTCAGCCTGAAGCTTATACTTTGGACAAAGCAATCGTTGCTCAAGGGCAAAAGCCGGTGAATGGAATAGATGGAAGAATTGAATATACCGTATCATTTGATGATGTAGGTAGAAGACCACTTGAAACTCAAGATGGTAAAGTAGATTACAAAGAATTAGTCCAACTTAACAATGTTCGTAAAGGGCAAATGATCGGTAAGAAAATCGATCCATTACCTGGAGAAGATGGAATATCGGTTACAGGTGAACCTATTCCTTACAAACCGGGCAAAGAAGCTCGATTTAAAGTTGGTAAAAATATTGTGTTAAATCCAGAACATACCGTTATTTATGCTGCTTTAGATGGTATGATATCATTGACCGAAAAAAGTAAGATTAATGTATTTCCTGTCTATGAAGTTAACGGAGATATTGATTATCATACAGGTAATATCGACTTTGTAGGTACGGTCGTTATACGTGGTAATGTGCTATCTAATTTTCGTGTCAAAGCATCGGGTGATATTCGTATCGTTGGTGGTGTAGAAGGTGCAGAACTCGAAGCAGGGGGTTCAATCGAAATCACAGGCGGAGTTATCGGTTATCATAAAGGGTTAGTCAAAGCTGCGGTAAATGTGAAAAGCTCATTTATTCAAGATGGAAATGTAGAAGCGGGCGAAGCGGTTATCGTATCTCAAAGTATTATGCATTCCAATGTACGTGCAGGTAAAACGATTGTATGTAATGGACCTAAAGGATTAATAGTAGGTGGACAATTACAAGCAGGTGAAACAGTTGTTGCGCGAACAATCGGAAATAGCAGCTTTACGGTGACTGATATTGAAGTGGGTGTTCTTCCTGAATTACGCAATCAACTGGGTGTACTACGTAAAGAATTAAAAACCCATGTAGAGAATTTGGAAAAAACAGAAAAAGCACTTCATTTATTAGATCAACTTGCTTCTGCTGGACAACTTGGTTCAGATAAATTGGCTTTGCGTATTAAATTATCAGCGACTAAAAAAAGCCAACTGCGTGAACATGATGAAATCAAAGAAAGTATTTGGGAAATCGAAAGAACACTGGAAGAATCGGCGAAAGCTAAAGTTGAAGTCATTCATACTATCTTCGGTGGTTCTAAAGTGGTTATCGGTAGATATACCAAATATATTAAGGATACTTCAGAACGAGTTAGCTTCACATATGATGATGGTGATATTGTGATGGTTTCTAACCATTAATTAACCATAAGGTGGGGTGTTTGAGATGAGCTTACGAAATATTGAATTGCAAATTGCTATTCCTAGAACCAGTGAAGTGGGTAAAATTCAACAAGCACACTTGTTACGTCCGGCGATTGATCAGACTTTACTGGCTGAGCAAATCAATGAGCATACAGAACGTATGCGTAACCGTAGCGGAGAAGTGAACGAGTCGTCCTCTAACTTTATCCATGATGGAGAACCCGGAGAACATCACCATACGGCTAGTGAGCATCATTCTGACGAACACCCTCATCCAGAAGTGAAGCCAGCGGAACATCCTTACAAAGGTAAAAATATCGATTTGTCTTTCTAAAATTTAAACCACACAAAAGGTGAGTTGAATGAATTTGCCAGGATGGATATATATTGTTTTGATCGGAGCAGTCGCGATTGTATATGGATTTTTGTTACCCAAAGCTCGTAATGTAGCAGCAACCGCTCAGTCTATGGCTACAGTAGATAAAGTCGAGGATACATTAGAACATTACATGGCTGAGATCGAGAAGGAAAATGAAGAAATTATTGATCTAGTCTCTAAAATCAAGCAAGAGTCTACTGCCAAGCAGTTAGCTCTTCAAGAACAATTAACAGAGATGAGACAACGCTTGATCCAGCTGGAGCAAAAGCCTGATCCTGTTATCATGCCATCTGCTGTTCCACCTGTAGCTACCATGCAGAATCCTGCATATACGCAAACACAGGGTACAGGAACACAAGGAGACGCGTTGCGGGAATCAGCTGCACGAATGGCGCAACAGTACAGTGAACCGGTTGTAGAAGAGCAACCAGACACGACAGAACGTATTCAAGATCGTTATCAAGAACTGTTTGCCCTTTATGAAAATGGGAAATCTATTGATACTATTGCCAAAACTGTAGGTTTACAGCGAGGCGAAGTACAATTGATTTTGCAGTTGGCTAAACAGGAGGATCATAAGTGATTAAAAATCGTTCTTTAATAATGGGTATAGGTGTAGGAATTATTATCGGTGCTGTTTTGCTTCAGCTTTTTAATATTGGTAATGGTCAGACCATGTTAGATGGTACTCAGTTAACCGCTGAACAGATCAGAGAAGCAGCACAGACTCAAAATATGCAGGTGTATGATTCGACAGAAAAAGTGTATAGCAGTGATGAATGGAAACAGTTGCAGCAAGAAGAGAAGCAAAAAGAAGAAGCCGCTAAAGCTCAAAAGGCAGAAGCGAGCAAGACAACAACCAAAGAGCCGACTAGCGAGCAACCAACAACTCCAGATAATCCAGCCACACCAGAGTCGACAGAAACCAAAAGTACAACACAGTCTACAACGCCAAAAACAAGCACTCCAAGTTCTCCAACGCAACCGAATACACCGACTACGTTTAAAATTACAAGTGGAGAAATGCTAAATGATATCGCTTATAATTTAAAAACAAAAGGTGTTATTGATAGCCAAAAAGAATTTGTGAATCGGGTCTCTGAACTTAAAGCCAATACGAAATTACAAATCGGCACATTCAATTTGAGTGCAGGTGAAGATTTGGATTCAATTATTGATAAGATCACGCATGAGCCGTCTCAATAATGTGATTGCTGCATTATAAGGCGGCTTCACGTCTGAATATGATGACTACTACATATCAATCAATTTGGGTGTTGCACAATATGTATTTGATATGATATATTAACTAATGGTGTTAAAACACACGCATTCTGATTTCAGGTAAAGGTGCTTTTCAGACGAAAAGTTTTACCGAAAGTTGACGTTTGCGGAGGCACACAAAAAACCAAAATAATAGGAGGTACATGGATATGGCAGTTATTTCCATGAAACAGCTTTTAGAAGCTGGCGTACATTTCGGTCACCAAACACGTCGTTGGAACCCGAAAATGGATCGTTACATTTTTACAGAAAGAAACGGAATTTACATCATTGATTTGCAAAAAACAGTGAAAAAAGTTGATGAAGCTTACAACTTTGTAAAATCCATCGCTGCTGACGGCGGTACAGTATTGTTCGTTGGTACGAAAAAACAAGCTCAAGATTCTGTTAAAGAAGAAGCTGAGCGTTCTGGTCAATTCTACATCAACCAACGTTGGTTGGGTGGAACTCTAACTAACTTTGAAACGATCAAAAAACGTATCAATCGTTTGAAAGAGTTGGAAAAATGGGAAGAAGACGGTACTTTTGAAGTTCTTCCTAAAAAAGAAGTAATCTTGCTTCGCAAAGAAAAAGATCGTCTTGAGAAATTCTTGGGCGGTATCAAAAACATGAAAGGTTTACCTAGCGCATTGTTCATCATCGATCCTCGTAAAGAGCGTATCGCTGTTGCAGAAGCACGCAAATTGGGTATTCCAATCGTAGGTATCGTTGATACTAACTGTGATCCAGACGAGATCGATTATGTTATTCCTGGTAATGATGACGCGATTCGCGCTGTTAAATTGTTGACTGGAAAAATGGCTGATGCTGTGGTTGAAGCTAACCAAGGCGAGCAAACTGCATAATTGTTTCTATTCATATGTCTTTAAATGAATGACAAAATAAAAAGGGTGGTTGGCAGGTGGATAACCTCTCACTGCCCTTTTTTTAAGATGATGTATAAAAAACTAAATTTCTAATTATATGGAGGTTACAACAATGGCAGTTAATGCTAGCGCAGTAAAAGAGCTTCGTGAAAAAACAGGCGCAGGAATGTTAGATTGTAAAAAAGCGCTTGAAGAAACAAACGGTGATATCTCTAAAGCAGTAGACGTACTTCGTGAAAAAGGTCTTTCTGCAGCAGCTGGTAAAGCTGGACGCGCTGCAACAGAAGGCGTAGTTGAATCTTACATCCACGCTGGCGGTCGTATCGGCGTATTGGTAGAAATCAACTGTGAAACTGACTTTGTTGGTAAAACAGACCAATTTAAAGAGTTTGCACGCGATATCGCTATGCAAATCGCAGCAGCTAGCCCATTGTATGTTCGTCGTGAAGAAGTTCCAACAGAAGCACTTGAGAAAGAAAAAGAAATTTTGAAAGCTCAAGCGTTGAACGAAGGCAAACCAGAAAAAATCGTTGAAAAAATGGTTGAAGGCCGCATCGGTAAATACTATGAAGAGTATTGCTTGATGGAGCAAACTTTCGTTAAAAACCCTGATAAAACAATCGATCAATTGTTGAACGAAAAAATCAGCACAATTGGTGAAAATATTTCTATCCGTCGCTTTGTTCGTTATGAACTAGGTGAAGGTCTTGAGAAAAAACAAGACAACTTTGTTGAAGAAGTTATGGCACAAGTAAATCAATAATCGCTACTAGCGAACTAAAGATTTACAATAACCGGAACACGATTTAAGAATAGAACAGAAGGAAGGGACACAGACTGTGTTCCTTCTTTTGTAAAATCTTATCATTCCGAGAACCTCATGGCAGAGCCGGAACAGGCAGTATCAGCGCCCTATCCGGCTTTATCACCATCAGGACTAATTTTCACAAAGTGGAGGGTATACAATTGAATAAACCTGTATTTAAAAGAGTTGTCTTGAAAGTCAGCGGTGAATCATTATCGGGTCAAAACGGATACGGTATTGATGCCGATACAATCGTCTCAATTGCCAATCAGATCAAAGAAGTTGTCGCATTGGGTGTAGAAGTTGCGATTGTATGTGGAGGAGGCAACATCTGGCGTGGAATCGCGGGCAGCGCAAACGGTATTGACCGCGCAACAGCCGATTATATGGGTATGCTTGCCACTGTAATGAATTCTTTAGCTTTGCAAGATGCATTAGAGCAGATTGAAGTGCCTACTCGTGTGCAGACTTCTATTGCAATGCAACAAATCGCAGAACCTTATATCCGCAGAAGAGCTATTCGTCATTTAGAAAAAGGTCGAGTTGTTATTTTCGCAGCAGGTACGGGTAACCCTTTCTTCTCTACAGATACAACAGCTGCTTTACGTGCTGCTGAAATCGAAGCAGAAGTTATTTTGATGGCTAAAAATAAAGTGGATGGCGTATACTCAGCAGATCCATTCAAAGACGAAAATGCTCAAAAATTCGAACAACTTACATACCTGGATATCTTGAATCAAAATCTAGGTGTAATGGATTCTACAGCTTCATCGTTGTGTATGGATAACAATATTCCACTCATCGTGTTTGCGATTACCGAAGAAGGAAACATCAAACGGGTCGTGCTCGGCGAGAAGATCGGGACGATCGTTAAAGGGAGTGTAGATTAATGCCACAATCAATCAAAACAAGTGCAGAAGAGCGCATGGAGAAAGCTATTCAAGCTTTAAGCCGCGATCTGTCCACGCTTCGTGCTGGACGTGCTTCATCTTCTATTTTAGATCGTGTACAAGTTGAATATTACGGTGCTTTGACACCTCTTAATCAGTTGGCAAATATCAGTACACCGGATTCACGTACATTGATTATTCAGCCTTGGGATAAATCTTCTTTAGCTGAGATTGAACGCGCAATTATGAAATCAGACTTGGGTCTTACACCGGCTAACGATGGTAACATTGTTCGTCTAAGTATTCCAGCTCTAACAGAAGAGCGTCGTTCTGAATTGGTTAAATTAACTAAAAAGTTTGGCGAAGAATCCAAAGTAGCGATTCGTAATATTCGTCGCGATGCTAATGAAGATATTAAAAAGCTTGAAAAAACAGACATTTCTGAGGATGAATCACGTCGTCATCAAGAAGATGTGCAGAAACTTACAGACAAATTCATTGCAGAAGTTGATAATGTACTAGCTTCAAAAGAAAAAGAGATTATGGAAGTGTAAGAGACTTACGACCCCTCCGAATAGGTGGGGTTTGTCTCTTTTCACTACTCGCATGGAGGAAAAGTGATGCTCAAGCGTGTTCGCTCGTGGTGGAAAAAGGAAGAGATACAGGTTTCCTCCGAGCTTTCGCAAGATAATATTCCAAAGCATATCGCTATCATTATGGATGGCAATGGACGATGGGCGAAAAGTTTGGGATTACCGCGTGTAATGGGTCATCAGAATGGTATGAAGGCTGTAAAGCGTGCCACAATTGCTGCGGATGACTTGGGAGTTCAATATTTAACCATGTATGCCTTCTCTACTGAAAATTGGAAAAGACCCAAAGAGGAAGTCGATTTTTTGATGAAACTTCCTGGTGAATTTATAGCATCTGAATTGGATGAGTTGATTGCAAAAAATGTACAGATTCGTTTGATGGGACACAAAGATGTATTACCCCCTCATACGATTGAGCCTTTAGAAAAAGCGATTCGTGATACTGCTAATAATACAGGACTGGTTCTTACTTTTGCTCTGAATTATGGAAGTCGTGATGAAATTACTGAAGGTGTGAAAGAAGTCGCTCAAGCTGTACAAAAAGGTACAATGCGTATCGAAGATATCACTTCTGAAAGTTTTGAACGCGTTTTACAATCTTCAGGGATGCCTGATCCTGATTTACTTATACGAACAAGCGGAGAACTTCGCCTGAGTAATTTTATGTTGTGGCAACTTGCCTATACAGAATTATGGTTCACTCCTATTTTTTGGCCAGAGTTTGGCAAGCAGCATATGATCGAAGCGGTATTAGAATACCAGCGTAGAACTCGCAGATATGGTGGTTTGAAATGAATGGTGATCTCTGCATAGGCAGGGAATATCCATTTGTTCGGATGGAGGATGGATTGTGAAAGAGCGGATAATCACTGGCATTGTAGCCGGAATACTCTACTTAGGGCTTTGCCTGCTCGGTGGCTATGCTTATCATGGGCTGCTCGTGGTGATGGCTCTTATTGGATATTATGAATTTGTAATCATGACAAAGTCGGCTCCGTTCGGAGCACCGGCAGTGATTGGTTATATTAGTGTGCTATATATGCTTTTACCATGGACATTAATGAATCTTGAACCGCCGTTGTCTGTTGATCACAGTATGTGGATTGTGATGCTGTTATTATTGTCCATTACTGTTATTTCCAAAAATAAAGTGGATATTAAACAAATGGCATTATTGTTCATCGGAGCCGTTTATATAGGTACAGGGTTTGCATATATTGCAGATACACGTCAGACACCAGACGGACATGGATTATTTTGGACGTTTATGTTGCTAGCTTCGATTTGGGCTAGTGATATTGGAGCTTATTTTACAGGCAAAATGCTAGGCAAAAATAAGCTATGGCCTTCGATCAGTCCCAATAAAACAGTTGAAGGTGCGATTGGTGGAGTCGTATTTGCTATTATTGTAGCTGTTATCTTTTCACTGATATCACCAGAACTTCTTCCAATGACGAATGCGATATTAATAGGTATAGCAGCGGCAGTCGTAGGACAAATGGGTGATTTGATTCAATCGGCATACAAGCGCATCTATGGAATCAAAGATTCTGGAAAATTGTTACCAGGTCATGGTGGTATTTTAGATCGCTGTGATAGCTGGTTAATGGTATTTCCACTTGTTCATATTGCGTTGCTTTTACCTTTCTAAATGATACGGATTTAAATGATAACCTATTGTAATCTAACGGGGTGCACAATGAAAAAATTAGCGATTCTTGGCTCTACAGGTTCAATCGGTACTCAAACATTAGATGTTGTTCGTGCGCATCCTGAAGCTTTTGAAGTTGAAGGACTAGCAGCAGGTAATAATATAGAATTGTTGATTCAGCAAGTATTGGAGTTTAAGCCATCTAAAGTTTCTGTAGGTTCTAAACAATCAGCAGAGCAGATCAAGCAACAACTACCTTCTCATATCGAAGTATTCTATGGGGAGCAAGGATTGATTGAAATTGCAGCAGGAACAGATGCAGATACCGTTGTTACAGCAGTTATGGGTAGTATGGGGCTTCCATCTACACTTGCAGCGATTGATGCAGGCAAAACGATAGGATTAGCGAATAAAGAAACATTGGTAACAGCAGGTCATCTAGTTACAGCTCGTGCTAGACAAAAAGGCGTTCAATTGTTGCCGATTGATAGCGAACATTCAGCATTATTTCAATGTCTAAATGGAGAACCCCGTGAACGTGTACATCAATTAACGTTGACTGCTTCGGGAGGTTCATTTCGTGATCTTACACGAGAGCAATTGAAGCATGTGACTGTGGCTGATGCACTGAAGCATCCTAACTGGTCTATGGGTTCCAAAATTACGATTGATTCTGCAACGATGGCGAATAAAGGACTTGAAGTGATTGAAGCACACTGGCTATTTGATATGCCTTATGATCAGATTTCAGTACTGTTGCATCCTGAAAGTATTATTCATTCATTTGTAGAATTTGTAGATACCAGTATTATTGCACAATTAGGTAATCCAGATATGCGTGTACCGATTCAATATGCATTAACGTATCCTGATCGTCAGCAAGCTCCTTCTTCGCGTCTGTCGTTAGCTCAGATCGGGCAGCTTAATTTCCGTGAAATGGATTACAATCGTTTTCCTTGTCTAAGCATGGCTTTTGAAGCAGGACGTTTGGGCGGAACAGCACCGACAGTATTTAATGCAGCGAATGAAATTGCAGTAGCTCGATTTTTAAATGGAGAAATTCCATTCTTATTGATCGAAGATATTATTGCGGATGCTCTACAACAGCATGAAGTGATTGCCAATCCAGAGCTAGAAGTCATTTATGCTACCGACGCACAGACTAGAGCAAGAGCCAGTGCATTTTCAGTATTGTAAAAGGAATGGTATGTTGTATAGATAATGTGATAGTGGTTTTGTATCATGACGATTATGCCTATAACCGGGATTATCAACAGAAATGGAATTTATTTCTTGATGTTCGCCATGCTCTGCTTGTATCAGACCGTACAAAAGTGATAATCTAAAAGTGCAGACCTTCGGTCGCAAGCGAAAAAGGAGGATTTGGCGATTTGGAGACACTTCAAGTAGTAGTTATGACGGTACTCATGTTTTTTATTATTGTTACAGTGCATGAGTGGGGGCATTATTATTTTGCCAAGCGTGCAGGAGTATTAGTACGCGAATTTGCTATTGGCTTCGGCCCAAAACTGTTTTCATATAAAAAAGATGAGACTGTATTTACATTGCGTTTACTGCCGTTTGGTGGTTATGCCCGCATGGCTGGTGAAGATCCTGAACTGGTTGAGATTCAGCCCGGACAGACGATCGCTATTCGTACAGCCAATGAAGTCGTTAAAACGATTTTTGTAGATCAATTAGATAATCGTAAAAATGTTATTCGTGGCGAAGTACAATCAATTGATATTATTGATGATCTCAAAATTGTATTGGATGTTGATGGTGATATTCAAACATTTAATGTAGATCCCAAAGCAATGATGTCGATCAAAGGGCAAGATATTCAGATTGCACCGCGCAATCGTCAGTTTAATAGTGCAACTGTAGGTCAACGGGCATTGTCTATTTTTGCAGGACCTGCAATGAACTTTATTCTTGCTTTTATTCTTTGTCTGATCTTGGTACGTATGACAGGTGTACCTGTTGAAAATCCAACAGGGGTTATTTTGGGTCAGGTCACTTCGGATTCTCCAGCTCAATCTAGTGGGTTGCTAAAAGGCGATCTAGTGGAGAAAGTTAACGGAACCGAAATTGCAGGAGATTCTGTCAAAATGATTAGTTTGATTGAATCTTCGGCAGGTAAACCTATGGAATGGACGATTGAACGTGGTGGTCAAGAACAGACGGTTACTATTACTCCTAAAGCAAACGAAAAAAATGTAGGTAAAGTAGGAGTCGCTGTAGAACCTCAAACTCGTTCAGCTTCTTTTGGTGAAACATTTAGCTATGCAGGCGAACGCTTTATCGATATGAGTACAACGATTTTAACAAGTTTAAAAATGTTAATTTTTGGACAGTTCCATTTAGATGATCTAGCAGGACCTGTAGGTACGATTCAAGTTACGACTGAAGTGGCAAGACAGGGACTTGATAGTATGATTCTTTGGACAGCACTAATTAGTACCAACTTGGGAATATTCAATCTATTGCCTATTCCAGCATTAGATGGAAGTCGTTTGATTTTCTTGTTGGTGGAATGGATACGTCGTAAGCCACTTGAACCAAGCAAAGAAGGTTTGGTTCATTTAATCGGATTCGGTATGTTATTCTTGCTGATGATCGCTGTAACCTATAATGATATTGTACGTTTAATTAAAGGTTAATATCTGTGCTGTAGCGTATAGACAGACATGATATACTCAAAGAAAGACCACGGAAGCAGAAGGGTGGAAATGCAACATGTACGCCTCAGCGTAAAGTTGAAGGATGTTGCAGATCATCACTCTTTTGCTTCTTTGTCTGAAATCATTCAACAAGCACTCACAATCATGATACAATAAGGTAAAATGAGCGACTAATAATAACAGATATCGATTCTGATATTATTCAGATCTGCTCGCTAAATATTTGGTTACTTACAGGAGGATATCCATTTTTATGTCGAATGATAAGCAGGACAAACAATTCGTAACTGAAATTACACCACAAAGCGAAGACTTCTCACGTTGGTATATCGACGTGATCAAAAAAGCTGAATTAATGGACTATTCACCTGTACGCGGTTGTATCGTTTTCCGCCCGGATGGATATGAAATTTGGGAGCATATTCAGCACGATTTAGACCGTCGTTTTAAAGAAACCGGTCATCGTAATGCGTATTTCCCATTATTTATTCCAGAAAGCTTTTTTGAAAAAGAAAAAGAACATATCGAAGGATTTAATCCTGAATTACCTTGGGTAACTGAAGCAGGCGGAGATAAGCTAGAAGAACGTTTGGCTATTCGTCCTACATCAGAAACCATGTTCGGACATATGTATTCTAAATGGATTCAATCTTATCGTGATCTTCCAGTATTGATTAACCAGTGGGCTAATGTTGTTCGTTGGGAAAAACGTACATTGCCTTTCTTACGTACAAGTGAATTCTTGTGGCAAGAAGGTCATACTGCTCACGAAACAGAAACAGAAGCACGCGAAGAAACAATGCGTATGCTTGAAGTGTATCGTGATTTTGTAGAAAGTTTCTTAGCGATTCCTGTAATTACAGGGCAGAAGAGTCCTTCTGAGAAATTTGCAGGCGCACGTGACACGTATTCTATCGAAGCGATGATGAAAGACGGACGTGCTGTACAAGCAGGTACTTCTCACTTTATGGGTACTAACTTTGCAGAAGCTTTTGAAATTCAATACTTAAGTCGTGACAATACACAAGAGTATGCACATACCACTTCTTGGGGTGTAAGTACACGTCTAATCGGTGCGCTTATCATGGTGCATGGTGATGATCGTGGATTGGCTTTACCTCCTAAAGTGGCTCCAAAACAAGTCATGATTATTCCAATTGGACCTCCTAAAACACGTGATATGGTTGTAGGACGTGCAGATGAATTATTTGCTGAATTGAAAAAAGCCGGAGTACGTGTAGGTATTGATGATCGTGCCGATGTACGTCCAGGTTGGAAATTCAATGAATATGAAATGCGTGGTATTCCAGTTCGTTTGGAAATTGGACCTCGTGATATGGAAAATGGAGTATGTGTATTGGTTTCTCGTATCACAGGCGAGAAAAAACAAGTGGCTCTTGAAAATATCGTAACTGAAGTTCAAAATATGTTAGATCAAGTACAACAAGAAATGTACGATCGTGCGCTTGCTTTCCGTGAAGAAAACATGCACCAAGTCGATACATTGGATGAAATGAAAGCTATTATGGAAGAAAAACGTGGCTTCTTTATCGCAGGCTGGGATGGTACGATCGAATCCGAAGCGAAAGTAAAAGAGGAAACAGGAGCAACGATCCGTAATATTCCTTTCCAATTAGATGTACAAAAAGAAAGATGTCTTGTTACAGGTGAACCTGCGAAACATACTGTTGTATTCGCTCGTGCTTATTAAGATATCTTATAGATCTAGACTGTCATCTATCTAGATCGGATAAATGTATAATTCAATTTCTAGCTGCTGTTGGTATAGGGCTGAAATGAACATATAGCTAACGATGTAAAGCTATTGAAGCAGGCAAGCTTCCAACAGAGTGGAGTAGACGGCAGTCTGATACCAACTTTAGTGGAGGCTTGTTGCTTTTTGGAAAGGGGGATCTTATGAGCGTTAGTGGAGAGAAAAGAACACGGTTCGAA
Source organism: Paenibacillus sp. CFBP13512 (assembly GCF_005233705.1). NCBI lineage: Bacteria > Bacillati > Bacillota > Bacilli > Caryophanales > Paenibacillaceae > Paenibacillus > Paenibacillus sp. CFBP13512. Next base: position 184,204 of record NZ_QGAD01000005.1, read on the forward strand.
CTGTTAATGAACCAGGCACAAGTACCTGCTGGATTAATGGAGCCTCATTTTGCAGATGGTATGATCGATCGAGTAGAGATTAGTCGTAGCAATAAAGAATGGAAAATCGTGATTGCGAAAGAAACATTAGTAGCAGCACCAACCTATCGTGCGTTTTGCTTGCATATTCAAGAGAAGATGGGGCATATCGCCAAAATTCGCTTTCTGTTTCAATACGATGAAGCTGTCGATGTGGTACAGATTGTAGAAGAATACTGGAATATGTTTTTGGAATGGGTACAACGTGAAATCCCTTCTGTTAATGGATGGATGACACGTGCTAAATATATGGTAGACGATCATACAGTTACGGTGACGATGAGTGATAACATGTCACTAGAACTTGCCAAAAAGAAGCAAATTGATCAAGCTATCGTACGCTTTTATCAAGATTATTTTAATCTTACGTTACGGATCAAGCTTCAAGTGGGTGAAAATACGACTGAAGCTGTAGAAGAATTCCATGTACAGCGTCGTAAAGAAGAACTGGAAGAAATCGAGAAATTGATGACCAGTATGGAATCCGAGTTCGAAGAAGATACCGATGCAGATGGAGAGCCTGTACGCTTACAAGTCGGCTATGAGATCAAAGAACAACCTACACCACTTCAAGATATTCAAGATGAAGAAAAGAAAATTACGATTCAGGGAACTATTTTTGGCTTAGAAAGCAAAGAGCTTCGTAATGGTAGTACATTATTTACGTATTTCTTAACAGACTTTAGTGATTCCTTGCAAATGAAAATGTTTGCTAAAAATAAAGAAGATCTCAAAATCATGAATTTACTAGCCAATGGAAAATGGGTAAAAGCTCGTGGTAGAGTAGAATACGATCGCTTTATGACTATTCCAGAACTTGTCATGATTCCATCGGATCTAAGCGAAGTTAAAGCTCCTGCTGGACGCAAAGATGATGCTGACGAAAAACGGGTTGAATTTCATTTGCATACAACAATGAGTTCAATGGATGGGATTACACCGATTGATCAATATGTCAAAACAGCCGCGGCATGGGGACATTCTGCCATTGCAGTTACCGATCATGGTGGAGTTCAATGTTATCCTGAAGCCTACAAAGCTGCTAAAAAGCATGGTATCAAAATGATGTACGGACTTGAAGCGAATGTAGTGAATGATGCCGTAGCGATTGTACTCAATCCTCAACCGATTGATTTGAAAACAGCTACGTATATCGTTTTTGATATAGAAACAACCGGTCTATCGGTTACACAGAACAAAATTATTGAAATTGCAGCGATCAAAATGGTAGATGGCAAAGAGTTAGATCGCTATGCGACTTTTGTCGATCCGCATGAACGTATTCCTTACAACATTCAGCAGTTGACTAATATTACGGATGAAATGGTTCGTGGAGCACCAGAAATTGATCAAGTGATTCGTGAATTTGTAGAATTTGCGGGTGATGGTATTCTAGTCGCGCATAACGCACGTTTTGATATTGGCTTTATTCAAGCCACACTGAAAAATCACGATTTACCAGAAATGGAAAATCCGGTGTTAGATACTCTTGAATTAGCACGTTTACTGTATCCAACATTGAAAAATCACCGTCTAAATACATTAGCTTCGAAATATAAAGTCTCTTTGGAAAGCCATCACCGTGCGATTGACGATACACTAGCACTTGGAGGCATTTTGTTTGGACTGTTGAGTGATGCGGATAAAGAACGTCGCTTAACTCGTTTGGATCGTTTGAATGAATTTGTAGGGCAAGATTTATCCAATGTACGTCCTTTCCATTGTGGTATTTATGCATTGAATGAGATTGGCAAAAAGAATCTATTTAAATTAATCACTTTATCACATACTCAATACTTCAAACGGGTAGCTCGTATACCTAAATCGGTATTGACTGAATATAGAGAAGGATTGTTAGTTCTTTCTGGTTGTGAAAAAGGGGAGTTCTTCGAAGCCGTTCTTAATAAATCAGTAGAAGAAGCCGAGGAAATTGCTCAATTCTATGATGTATTAGAAATTCAGCCGCTAACGATGTACATGCATCTCGTAGACAAAGGATTAGTAGCCAGTCCACGTGAGTTAGAGATCGCTGTGAACAAAATTTATGATATCGGAGCTAAATTAGACAAGCCGGTAGTCGCAACAGGAAATGTTCATTATTTGGAACCGAGACAGAAATTGTTCCGTGATATTACGATTAACGGTATTACCGGTTTTAGTCCGCTTAAAGATCAGCGTAAACCGGATGCTCATTTACGCACAACGAACGAAATGATCGAAGAATTCAGCTTTATGGGTGAAAGCAAAGCCAAAGAAGTCGTTGTCACCAATACGCAAGCATTAGCAGAACGTTTTGAATCGTTTGAACTGTTCCCTGAAAAATTGTTTACACCTATTTTAGAAGGTGCAGACGAAGAAATTCGAAATACTTGTTATGATACAGCGAAGTCGATCTATGGCGAAGAGTTACCAGATGTTGTTGTAAAACGTCTTGAAAAAGAATTAGAACCGATTATCAAGTTCGGATTTTCTGCCAACTATTTGATTTCTGAGAAATTAGTTAAAAAATCTAACCAAGATGGTTATTTGGTAGGTTCACGGGGTTCTGTAGGTTCTTCTGTTGTAGCTACGTTTCTAGGTATCTCTGAAGTAAACCCATTGCCTGCTCACTATATCTGTACCAATCCAGAATGTAGACATAGTGAATGGTTTTTAGATGGTAGTATTCCGAGTGGATTTGATTTACCCGACAAAGACTGTCCTGATTGTAATGGTAAGCTTAAAGGGGAAGGTCAAGATATTCCGTTTGAAACGTTTTTAGGATTTAAAGGGGATAAAGTTCCCGATATCGATTTGAACTTCTCAGGGGATTATCAACCGAAAGCTCATAATTACACCAAAGAATTGTTTGGCGAAAAAAATGTATTCCGTGCGGGTACCATTGGTACAGTAGCGGAAAAAACAGCATTTGGTTTTGCTAAGAAATATGAAGAATTGCATCAGAAGAAATGGCGTAATGCTGAACTTAGCCGTCTAGCTTCAGGATGTACAGGCGTCAAACGGAGTACAGGACAGCATCCCGGTGGTATCGTTGTTGTACCGGATTATATGGATGTAGAAGATATTACACCTGTTCAGTTCCCGGCAGATGATGTGAATGCAGAGTGGAAAACGACACACTTTGATTATCATGCTTTTGAAGCCAACTTGCTCAAACTAGATATACTAGGACATGATGATCCGACCATGATGCGGATGTTGCAAGATTTGACAGGTGTAGATCCGACGAAGATTCCGATGAATGATCCCAAAGTCATGAGTATGTTTAACTCGACAGAAGCATTAGGGATTACAGCAGAGCAATTACGCAGCCCTGTTGCTACTTATGGTGTACCTGAGATGGGTACTAAATTTGTACGCCAGATGTTAATTGAATCGCTACCTTCTTCCTTTGCCGATTTGTTGCAGATATCAGGTCTGTCTCATGGAACAGGGGTATGGTTAGGAAATGCACAAGATTTGATCAAAAATAATACCTGTAATATCAAAACAGTAATCGGTTGTCGTGATGATATTATGTTGTTCTTAATTTACAAAGCAGGTATGGATGCCAGTCTTGCTTTTAAAATTACTGAAAGTGTACGTAAAGGGAAAGGGTTGTCCCAAGAGTGGATTGATGAGATGAAGAAATGCAAAGTACCGCAGTGGTATATTGATTCCTGCCTCAAAATCCAGTACATGTTTCCGAAAGCCCATGCTGCTGCTTATGTTATTTCAGCAGTGCGGACGGCTTACTTCAAACTGTATTATCCAATTCAATACTATGCGACTTATTTTACAGTACGGATCGAAGACTTTGATCCTGATCTATGTTGTCAGGGATATGAAGCGATCTATCGTAAAATTGTCGAGATTGAACAAATGGGATTCCAAGCTCCAACCAAAGAAAAAAATATGATTCCTATGTTAGAAATGGCACTTGAAATGACAGCACGTGGATTCAAATTCCAACCGGTGGATCTGTATCGCTCTGAAGCGACTACATTTACAGTGGATGGAGATAGCTTGATTCCTCCATTTTCAGCTGTACCGGGGATTGGTGATAATGCAGCACGTAATATTGCGGCTTCTCGTCAACACGGAGAATATCTGTCGATTGAAGATTTCCAACAGAAATCCAAAGCGACTAAAACGATCGTGGAATTGATGACGCAAATGGGTTGTTTCCGTGGCTTGCCAGAAAGCAATCAGCTGTCTCTATTTTAAATCAAGACGATGCGTCATGTACCAAGCATTAACACCTTGTAGTCAAGGTTATTTACTTGTCACTCCTTTGGAATTATGATATAATTTTAAGGTGATAAGGAAGATAAAACCGTTTTGTGAAGAGTGGGGAAACCCACTCTTTACTCTTTGGTATACGGTTGTTGAATACATTTACAGGAAATAATGACGCAGAAGATCGAACCGAGAGAAGTAAATTGGTTCGATTTTCTACAAAAAGCGGCAATAATGAATTGGTTCAACAACATGTTTTGTATATAGGATTTTAAGGTGATGGAGGGTTGAATTGTTTGAGCACACCGAAGATTAAAACGACCGTAGAAGAAATGGTACAGCCATTTTTGAGTGAGCATGGCTTCGAGTTGGTCGATGTGGAATATGTAAAAGAAGGCAGTAACTGGTTTTTGCGAGTGTTCGTGGATAAGGACGGCGGTATTGATATCGAAGATTGCAGTCGGATCAGCGAATATATGAGTGAACAATTGGATGGCAATGATCCGATTACGGGAGCTTATTTTCTAGAAGTATCTTCTCCAGGTGCAGAACGTCCACTTAAGAAAAGTGAAGATGTTGCAAAAGCAGTTGGCAAAGATGTTTTTGTAACAACGTATGCAGCTTTGGATGGACAGAAGGAATTTGAGGGACGATTGCTTTCATTTGATAATGAAGAATTACTGATCGAAGCGGGCAAAAAAACTCACACTATTCCATATGAAAAAGTAGCCAGCGCAAGACTGGCAATCATTTTTTAAACGGTAGTTTTTTGAAAGGGGGAACTTGAAGCACATGAGTATGGAGTTTATTGAAGCAATGAACGAATTGGAAAGAGAACGAGGAATCAGCAAAGACATCGTGTTCGAAGCGATCGAGGCTGCCCTAATTTCCAGTTACAAGCGTAATTTTAATGCAGCACAAAATGTACGTGTTGATATGAACCGCAATACAGGAGTTATCAAAGTATTTGCACGTAAAAATGTAGTGGAAGAAGTCTTGGATGCACGTACAGAGATTTCTATAGTATCTGCGCACGACATCAACCCGAACTTTCAGTTGGAAGATGTTGCTGAGATCGAAGTGACTCCGCGTGACTTTGGACGTATTGCTGCACAAACAGCGAAGCAAGTCGTAACTCAACGTATTCGTGAAGCAGAACGTGGTTTGATTTACAATGCTTTTATCGACAAAGAAGAAGATATCGTAACAGGTATCGTTCAACGTCAAGATGCACGTAATATTTATGTGGATCTTGGTAAGATCGAAGCTGTACTTCCTCTAACTGAATTAATGCCTAACGAGAAATTCACAATGAATGAACGTATCAAGGCTTATATCACTAAAGTGGAAAATACAACTAAAGGTCCTCAGATCATTTTGTCACGCACACATCCAGGATTGCTTAAACGTTTGTTCGAACTTGAAGTACCTGAGATTTTCGATGGTGTGGTTGAGATTCGTTCTGTAGCACGTGAAGCAGGCTTCCGTTCTAAAATTGCTGTCTTCTCACGCAACGAAGAAGTAGATCCAGTTGGTTCATGTGTAGGTCCTCGTGGTATACGTGTACAGATGATCGTTGGTGAACTTCGCGGTGAAAAAATCGACATCGTTCGTTATTCTGATAGTGTTGAAGAGTATGTTGCTAATGCTCTTAGCCCATCCAAAGTACTGGAAGTTCAAGTATTTGAAGATGAGAAAATGGCACGCGTAATCGTTCCTGATTATCAACTATCTCTGGCGATTGGTATCAAAGGGCAAAATGCTCGTCTTGCTGCCAAATTAACAGGATGGAAAATTGATATTAAGAGCGAGACACAAGCAGAAGAAGAATATGGTCGTCCAAAAGAAGCTAGCGAAGAAATGCACCAAGATTCGATATCGGTTGACTAAACATTTTCATTTGTATGCCTGATAGGACTTTCCCTCAAAATGGCAGGGGACAGGTGCCGCTTTGGATGTTGATGTTATGATAACAATATGGGGAGTTCGAAGGGGGACATGAGATGATGATAAAAACCAAGAAAGTACCGCTGCGCAAATGTGTAGCTTGCCAGCAAATGATGCCTAAGAAAAGTCTAGTGCGTATTGTACGTACGCCAGACGATCAGGTAGAAATGGATTTGACCGGTAAAAAATCGGGACGTGGTGCGTATATTTGTGGCAACATGGCCTGTTTTCGTTTGGCACAAAAGAGTCGTGCGTTTGATCGTGCACTCAAAGCGCCTGTTAGTGCGGAAATATATGAGCAGCTTGCCCATGAATTTAGCAGTGTAGAGAACGATTTTTGTACAGTACAGGAAAGAGGCGCTAATGAATAACGAACTATCCCTACTCGGGCTTGCGATGCGAGCCGGCAAAGTGTTATCTGGAGACGAATTGGTTCTCAAAGCGATTCGTTCTCAAGAAGCCACCCTTGTCGTATTAGCTGGAGATGCTTCAGATAATACACAGAAAAAATTCCGTGATAAATGCGGAAGTTACAGTATTCCGCTTCTTATCGGGTATGACCGTGATCAGCTCGGCTCAAGTATTGGTAGAGATGGACGAGTCGTGTTGGCTCTGACAGACAAGGGTTTCGCAGAGTTATTCCGCAAACGAATGGGGAATTCCTCGGAGGTGGAATATATTGAGCACACAGGAGCAGAAGGATAAACTGAGAGTTTATGAATATGCGAAATCTCTCAATATGAGTAGTAAGGAAATCATTACGATCTTGAAAAGACTGGATGTACCGGTCAATAATCATATGAGTGTTATGGAAAATGATGCTGTATCCAAAGTGGAAAAGTTTTTCAAAGATATCAAATCAAATGCTGCGGATAAGCATGTCAATTCAACAACCCAAAACGCGAGTGCGGATCGTACTCGTGAAAAAATTCAACAGGAAAAGCAGGTAGGTATGGATACGAAAACGCAGAACAACTCAAATAGTGGGAATAACAAACCCCAAAACGGTTCCTCTAGCAGTAACCGTAGTAACTCGTCGTCTAGTCAATCAAGTAACCGTCCAAGTACGGGAAGTAACAACAGCAGTTCTAGAACATCTTCAACATCAGGACAAAGCAGTCGCCAACCAAGCAGTGCTTCTCGTCCGCCATCTCAATCCAGTTCTCAGAACCGTCAGCCTTCAGGTCAAGTAAGAAGCGCTGGTCCTACAGGTAACAGCAGTACAAGTAGCAATGGTAACCGCAATGCTAGTGGCGGTACTGGAAGTAGTAATGCTGGTCCTAAACGCAATAACAGTACTGGTGGCGGTCAAGGCGGAGGCAATCGCTCCGGTGGCGGCGGTGGTAACCGTTATGGTAGCAACAACAATAGTAACCGTAACAGTGGACGTGGTGGTAAAGGTCGCGGTAAAAATCAATATAGCAACCAACCTCCTCGTGAGAAAATTGATAATACACCTAAGAAAATCATCGTTCGCGGTGAAATGACTGTTGGTGAAACAGCTAAATTGCTTCATAAAGATGCTTCAGAAGTTATCAAAAAGTTGATCACAAGTGGCGTAATGGCTACGATTAACCAAGAGCTTGATTTGGATACGATTCAGTTGCTTGCTAGCGACTATGGCGTAGAAGTTGAAATCAAAATCGCAGTTGAAGATGATCGTTTTGAAACCGTTGAAGAAGTCGATGATGAAGCTGATTTGAGCACACGTCCTCCAGTTGTAACGATCATGGGTCACGTCGATCATGGTAAAACAACATTGCTTGATGCTATCCGTTCTACGAACGTAACTGGTGGCGAAGCTGGTGGTATCACTCAGCATATCGGTGCATATCAAGTTGAAATTAACAAAAAGAAAATTACTTTCTTGGATACACCGGGTCACGAAGCGTTTACAGCTATGCGTGCTCGTGGTGCACAAGTTACAGATATTACAATTATCGTAGTTGCAGCAGATGATGGCGTTATGCCACAGACAGTAGAAGCGATTAACCATGCGAAAGCAGCGGGTCTTCCTATTATTGTTGCTGTAAACAAAATTGATAAACCAGGTGCGAACCCTGATAAAGTAAAACAAGAGTTAACAGAGTATGAATTGGTGCCGGAAGAGTGGGGCGGAGATACAATCTTTGTTAATGTATCTGCAAAACAACGCGAAGGTATTGAAGACTTGCTTGAAATGATCTTGTTGGTTGCTGAAGTGAACGACTATAAAGCAAACCCTGACAAACGTGCTCGTGGTGCGGTTATCGAGGCAGAGCTAGATAAAGGTCGCGGTCCGGTTGTACGTATTCTTGTACAAAACGGTACACTCAAAATCGGAGACGCATTTGTTGCAGGTAACTGCTTCGGACGTATCCGTGCCATGGTAAATGATAAAGGTCGCCGTCTTAAAGAAGCAGGCCCTTCTACACCAGTAGAAATTACAGGTCTGACTGAAGTTCCTTTAGCGGGAGATCCGTTCATGGTGTTTGAAGATGAGCGTAAAGCTCGTTCAATCGCTGACAAACGTGCGATTACACACCGTCAGTCTGAATTGGGTGCTAACACTCGTGTAACATTGGATGATCTTTTCCAACATATCAAAGATGGTGAAATCAAAGACCTTAACGTAATTATCAAAGGTGACGTTCAAGGTTCGGTTGAAGCTCTTAAAGGTTCATTGGAAAAAATCGAAGTCGAAGGCGTTCGCGTCAAAATTATCCACCGTGGTGTAGGTGCGATTAACGATTCTGATATTATCCTTGCTGCTGCTTCTAATGCGATCGTTATTGGTTTTAACGTTCGTCCAGATAGTCAAGCAACGCAAACCGCTGAGCAAGAAAAAGTAGATATCCGTCTACATCGTGTTATCTATAATGCTATTGAAGAAATCGAGCAAGCTATGAAAGGCATGCTGGATCCAGAATATAAAGAAGTTGTTGTTGGTCACGCTGAAGTACGTAGCGTATTCAAAATCAGTAAAGTTGGAGCTATTGCAGGATGTATGGTTACTTCCGGTAAAATGGTCCGCGCTGCTGAAAGCCGTCTGATCCGCGATGGTATTGTTATCTTTGAAGGTAAATTAGATTCACTTAAACGTTTCAAAGACGATGCTAAAGAAGTGGCTCAAGGGTATGAATGTGGTATTACATTAGATGGCTACAATGACCTCAAAGAAGGCGACATTATAGAAGCATTCATAATGGAAACCGTAGAGCGCTAAGTGCGAGGTGAAAAAACATGGCTAAAATCCGAACAGGTAGAGTCGGAGAACAAATCAAAAAAGAATTAAGCTTGCTTATTCAAAGTGAAATGAAAGACCCACGTATAGGTTTTGTAACGGTAACAGGTGTAGATGTCACTAATGACCTATCACAAGCTGAGGTATACCTTAGTGTGATGGGTGATGAAGAGCAAAAAGCGAATTCTGTAAAAGGTATCGAAAAAGCAACAGGGTTCCTTCGTTCTGAATTGGGCAAACGTATCCGTTTGCGTCACACTCCAGAGTTGATTTTCAAAATCGACGAATCGATTGCTTATGGTAGTCGCATCGAAGAGCTTTTGGGTGAGATCAAAAAAGACGAAACGAACGAGTAATTTAATCACTTTTACAAGGATCAAGCCATATAGCTTGATCTTTAAAGGAGACGGCGATGCAGACCTATGAACAAGGGCTTCTGAATGCGAAAGCATTTATTGAGGAGCACGATGATTTTCTAGTGGTTTCGCATGTTCAGCCGGACGGAGACGCAGTCAGTTCCACTGTAGTAGTGGGCTGGCTTCTGTCTTGTCTAGGCAAAAAATTCACACTGGTGAATGAAGGACCGATTCCCAAAAGAATGCACTATCTAACCTTATCTGATCAGATTATTGATCAACAAGAGGATGGTAGTGAACGTCAATATCAACATATTATTTGTGTAGATTGTGCAGATTTCAAACGCGTAGGTTTAGTTAGTAATTGGATGAGTGATACAGCTTCTATTTTGAATATTGATCATCACCCGACCAATGATAATTATGGCGAAGTTAATCTGATCAAAGCAGATGCAGCTGCAACTGCTGAAATTTTATATGACTGGATTGAATGTTTTGATGTGAAATGGACCAAAGAAGCGGCTGAAGCTATCTATACGGGTCTGTTAACAGACACAGGCGGATTCCGTTACTCCAGTACTTCTCCTAAAGTAATGGAGATTGCTTCACGATTATTGGATCTTGGTGTAAATGGACCGGATTTAGCAGAAACATTGCTAGAAGAAGTGACTTTACCACAAGTGAAAGTATTAGGGATGGCATTATCGACATTACAAATGTGTGAAGATGGCAAAATTGCTCATGTCCATGTTACACCTGAACATATGATTATAGCTGGAGCCGATAATGAAGACTTAGAAGGTATTGTTAACTATCCTCGTAATATTCAAGGCGTCGAAGTGGGCATCTTTTTTAAGGTAATTAATGATACTGCTGTTAAAGCAAGTCTCCGTTCTGCAGGTAAAGTCAATGTGGCAGCCGTTGCTCAGCATTTTGGCGGTGGAGGTCATATTAAAGCTGCAGGTTGCCGTTTGGAAGGGACTCTGGAAGAAGTTACAGCACAGGTGATCCAGCAGGTGAAGGAGTCATTATGAATGAATTTGATGGAGTGCTTGCGGTACATAAACCGGCGGGCTTCACTTCTCACGATGTGGTTGCCAAAGTTCGGCGTCTTGTAAGCATGAAAAGAATAGGACATACCGGTACACTTGATCCAGCCGTAACAGGTGTATTACCATTATGTCTGGGACGTTCAACACGAATTGTTGAATATTTGCAAGAAATGCCCAAAGAATACGTAGCTACACTTCGATTAGGATTAGCTACAGATACCGAAGATATGACCGGTACGATTACAGAGCAGATCGATACAGTAGATGTATCGGAAGAACAAGTGCGTCATGTACTGGGGCAAATGATTGGAACGATCTCTCAAGTACCCCCGATGTACTCTGCGATTAAAGTAGATGGTAAACGTCTGTATGAATTAGCACGAGAAGGCAAAACGATTGAACGCAAAGCGCGAGAAGTAACGATCTATGAATTGGAAATTATTGATTTCAAAGCAGGGGATCATCCTGAAGTTTCTTTCCGAGCATTATGTTCAAAAGGAACTTATATTCGTACGCTTTGTGTAGACATTGGACGTGCTCTGCATGTACCTTCGGTGATGGTTGAATTGGTTCGCACACAATCAGCGGGTATTTCACTCGATCAATGTGTAACATTTGAACAAATTGCAGAAGCTGTAGAGCAAGGCGTATTAGAACAACATTTGATCAAGCCAGATCAAGCTATGTCTAATCTACCTTCTTATACAGTAGATGCTTCGGTATATAAGCATACACTACAGGGTAAACGTATCAGCATCGATGCGATTCAGCCACACGATGAATCACAACTTCTAGCTGATATGACAACAGAGTCATCTGTATTTAAATTGTATGCACCAGATGGGATTTTTATCGGTATTTTCCGTTTGGAACAACCCGCACAAGAAATTGTACCTGTTAAAGTATTTTTACCGTAACGAATCCATTGTGGAATTGCAGGTGATATCGTAATGAATACAGTACATTTATCTTATCCATGGCCTGAAGATGTAGTGAAACATGCTTCCAAACCACAAGTACTTGTGATTGGACAGTTTGATGGGCTTCATCTTGGACATGCAAGTGTGATTGATCACGGTATTCGTCTAGCTAGACGACTGGGTGTTCCTGCTTCTGTGATGACTTTCAATCCTCATCCCAAAGAAGTGATGGGAAAAGGCGATTATGAAGGTTATCTTACACCGCTTGCAATGAAGGAAGAATTGTTGCGTGCGATGGGTGTAGATACATTATATATCGCTGAATTCAATCATGCTTTTTCACAGGTCACACCACAGCAATTTTATGAACAAATGTTATGCCCATTACAAGTCCATACGGTAGTGGTCGGCTTTGATTTCCATTTTGGATACAAAGGCGAAGGGAATCCAGATCTACTACGTACATTGGGTGAAAATGTATTGTCTGTAGAAACAGTTCCTGCTTTTTTATTAGAAGGAAACAAAGTAAGCAGTTCGGCTATTCGTGGTGCTTTGCGAGAAGGCAATGTCGCTCATGCGTATAAGCTATTAGGTCGTCCTTACCAGATTCGTGGTAAAGTGGTCGATGGTGATAAGCGTGGACGTACGATTGGATTCCCGACCGCTAATCTAGAACTGGATGGAAATTATGTAGTGCCGTCTTCTGGAGTATATGCAGTTCGTGTACTTGCTGAAGGAGCTTGGCGTGCTGGTGTTATGAATATCGGATACAAGCCTACGTTCCAAACAGGAGAGACACGACCTAGTTTCGAAGCTCACATTCTTGATTTTCAAGGCGATCTCTACGGACAGCATCTAGCTGTGGAATTAATAGATTATATTCGTCCCGAGCAGAAGTTCAGCGGAATTGAAGAGTTAGTTACTCAAATTCGTAAAGATGCAGACGGTGCACGTTTATTATTATCGAATCTTGATCATGAATCATAAGAATACCGTTGATATTTAATATCGACTTATGCTATACTAATCAACGTTGTCATTCTAATAAATGACAGTCTTCAAAACCTTGGCTTGGTTATACGATCTCACCGTCGATAACGAGGCTAACGGTTATTATGAATTACACTATTAGGAGGTGAATAGGATGGCATTAACACAAGAACGCAAGCACCAATTGATCGAAGAGCACAGAACTCACGAATCCGATACAGGATCTGTTGAGGTGCAAGTCGCTATCCTTACTGAGAACATTTTGAATCTGCAAACGCATTTTCGTGCTCACAAGAAGGATCATCATTCCCGTCGTGGATTGTTGAAAATGGTTGGTCAACGTCGTAAGCTTTTGGCTTACATCAAAAAGACTGACGTTAAACGTTATAGCGCATTGATCGAAAAATTAGGTCTTCGTCGCTAAAATTAAAAAGTATGTCCAAAGCAGCCTGGTTGTTCAGCCGTATGGTCTTTTCGGAGCCGACGGTGACGGCCGGGTTGCTTTTTGTAAGTAGAGGTATTTTTGCAATTTTTATACTTATTAGTGATCATATAAGCATAGAGTCTAGCGGTGAGATTTCCTTGAAGCAGGGAATCATCACCTTTTTATAGAATACAAATAATGGACTTAAAAAAGGAGGAATTTCATGGAACAGCGAGTTGAAATGCAGCTCGGAGGAAGAACGCTGACATTTGAAACAGGTCGTTTAGCTAAACAAGCAAATGCAGCAGTTATGGTACGTTACGGTGATACAGCAGTTCTATGTACAGTAACGGCATCATCAGGTCCTAAAGACTTAGACTTTTTCCCACTTACCGTAAACTACGAAGAAAAATTATATGCAGTAGGTAAAATTCCAGGCGGATTTATCAAACGTGAAGGTCGTCCAAGCGAGAAAGCGATCTTGGCAAGCCGTTTGACAGACCGTCCTATTCGTCCGTTATTCCCTGAAGGTTTCCGTAATGATATTCAGATTGCGAACCTTGTTATGAGCGTTGAGCAAGATTGTGAGCCTCAAATTGCAGCAATGATCGGTACTTCAGCAGCATTGAGCATTTCTGATGTTCCTTTTAACGGTCCTGTAGGTAGCGTAGCAGTTGGACGTATCGACGGTCAGTTTATTGTGAACCCAACAGTAGCTCAACAAGAAGTAAGTGATCTTTATCTTGTGGTTGCAGGAACAAGAGAAGCGATCATGATGGTTGAAGCAGAAGCGAACGAAATGCCTGAAGACGTTATGTTAGAAGCGATCATGTTTGGTCATGACGAAATTCAACATATCGTAGCAGCGATTGAAGAACTTGTAAGCAAAGCTGGTAAACCTAAAATGGAAGTTAAACTTCATACGGTGGACAGTGATGTGAATGCAGCAGTACGTGAATATGCTCAAGCTCGTTTGGTTGACGCTGTACGTGTGGCTGAGAAACAAGCTCGTCAAGATGCTATTGATGTAGTTAATGATGAAGCTGTAGCCTTTTTTGAGGAGAAGTACATAGAGACTCCTGACCTCATGAAGGATGTTAAAGAAATATTGCATGATATCGTAAAAGAAGAAGTACGTCGTCTGATTACTCATGAAAAAGTACGTCCAGATGGTCGTGGTTTAGCTGAAATTCGTGCGATTGAATGTGATGTGAACTTACTACCAAGAACTCACGGATCTGGATTGTTTACTCGTGGACAAACTCAAGCATTGAGCATTTGTACATTGGGTGCACTTGGAGACGGACAAATCTTGGATGGTATCGCACCAGAATCTTCTAAACGCTTTATGCATCATTACAACTTCCCTCCATTTAGCGTAGGTGAAGCTCGTCCACTTCGTCCACCAGGTCGTCGTGAAATCGGTCACGGTGCTCTAGGCGAACGTGCATTGATGAAAGTTATTCCTTCTGAAAAAGAATTCCCATATACGATTCGTCTAGTATCTGAAGTATTGGAATCTAATGGTTCAACTTCACAAGCAAGTATCTGTGCAAGTACGCTTGCGATGATGGATGCGGGTGTACCAATTAAAGCTCCTGTAGCCGGTATTGCAATGGGTCTTATTAAAGATCAAGAGCATGTATCGATTCTAAGTGATATCCAAGGTATGGAAGATCATTTAGGAGATATGGATTTTAAAGTAGCAGGTACGGCTGAAGGTGTAACAGCTATTCAAATGGATATCAAAATTGATGGAATCAGCCGTCAAATTTTATCGGATGCATTGTCACAAGCACGTGAAGGACGTTTGTTTATTCTTAGCAAAATGATGGAAATCATTCAAACGCCAAGAACAAGCCTTTCTGCATATGCTCCGAAAATTATGATTATCAATATCAATCCAGACAAAATCCGCGATGTAATCGGACCGGGTGGTAAAATCATCAACAAAATTATTGATGAGACTGGCGTAAAAATTGATATCGAGCAAGATGGTCGCGTATTTATCGGTTCTTCGGATGAAGCGATGATCAAACAAGCTCAAACGATGATCGAAAACTTAGTGCGTGAAGTGAAAGTTGGCGAAACGTATTTAGGTAAAGTAAAACGTATTGAGAAATTCGGTGCATTTGTAGAAATTATCCCAGGTAAAGATGGACTGGTACACATTTCTCAACTCTCTACAGAGCGTGTAGCTAACGTAGAAGATGTTATTGCTATCGGTGATTCGATTACAGTTAAAGTAACAGAAATTGATAATCAAGGTCGTGTAAATCTTTCTCGCAAAGCAGTACTTGTTGCTGAAGGAACAGCTAAAACACAATCTTAAGTTCATGTTTTGCTATTTATTTAGTAATACTGAGATAAAGTAAACAATTCAAAGAGCCAGAAGATTTTATTCTGACTCTTTTTTTGTAGCATTTTATTTTAAATACTAAAATGAGTACGTTAAAGATAGATCTACAAGCTCTGCACATATAGCGGAGTCTTGAGCGGTTTTTAAAAGTCTGGTAGGATAGGTATGCATTTATCGAATGGGAGGCCCTCGCATGGAACGAGTTCAACTACACAATGGTCTACGAATAGTTATGGAAAAAATGCCGACCTTCCGTTCTGTCACGATTGGAATCTGGATCAAAACAGGTTCACGTTATGAAAATTTAGTGACCAATGGAATTTCACATTTTATCGAGCATATGTTATTTAAAGGAACAGAGCGCTTTGATGCGCAAAAAATTGCTGAAGTATTTGATGGTATCGGTGGCGATGTGAATGCTTTTACCGCCAAAGAATATACATGTTTTTACGCTAAGGTATTAGATGAGCATTTATCCATCGCTGTCGATATTTTATCGGATATGTTTTTCAACTCATTGCTTGATCCGGAAGAATTGAAAAAAGAAAAAAATGTTATTCTTGAAGAAATTTCAATGTATGAAGATGATCCAGATGATCTGGTACACGATCTAGTCACGATGTCTTCGTATGGGGATCACCCATTAGCTTATCCTATTTTGGGAACCGAAGAACGTCTTCATCCTATGGGTAGTGAAGAGCTTAGAGCCTATATGAAAGAACACTATACAATCGAAAATACAGTGATCAGTGTCGCGGGTAATATAGATGACAGTGTGATTCCTTTGCTGGAGAAACATTTCGGTGCTTTTGATAATCATGGAACCAAGCAAGACTTAACCATACCTGCTTTTGCAGGCGGACAGATTTTTCATAAGAAAAAAACAGAACAAAATCATATCTGTATGAACTTCCCGGGTGGTAAAATAGATGATCCACGGTATTACGCTATGGTGCTTCTGAACAATACACTGGGCGGAGGCATGAGTTCACGTCTTTTTCAAGAGATTCGTGAAAAAAGAGGATTGGCGTATTCGGTCTATTCTTATTATACAGCTCATGCAGATAGTGGATTATTTACGATCTATGCAGGAACAGCACCGAAGCAGACCAAAGACGTTTTTGAATTGACACATGCTCTGTTACATGATGTCAAAGTCAATGGCATTACTGAACAAGAGTTATATCAAGGGAAACAACAACTGAAAGGCAGTCTTGTATTGAGTCTTGAAAGTACAAGCAGTATTATGAATCGTCTGGGCAAAAATGAAATTATGCTTGGCAAACACAATACAGTCGATCAGACATTACAATATATTGAAGAAGTGACGATGGAAGATATTCGCTCGGTGATTGATGATATGTTTGCAGAGCCTTATGCGCTGGCAATGGTAGGTCATTCTGAACGAAGTCTTGCTCATGTTAGGAGAGATGAACTTGTCTATTAATGTTGAAATTATGGCTTTACCCGGCAGTGAAGGATTAGAATTACCCCGCAAAATGTCTGAACTGGCTTCTGGATTCGATCTGTATGCTGCGGTAACAGAACCGATGGTATTAGAACCAGGCAAAAGAGCATTGGTACCAACAGGACTAGCATTAGCGATGCCTGCTGGACTTGAAGCACAGATTCGCCCACGTAGTGGACTTGCGTATAAGCATGGAATTACATGTCTCAATACACCGGGTACGATTGACGCAGATTATCGTGGAGAGATCAAAGTGTTGTTGATCAATTTGGGTGAAGAAGCTTTTGCGATCGATCGTGGTGAACGTATAGCACAAATGGTATTCCAGATTGTACCTGAAGTGGATTTGATTGAAGTACAACAATTATCAGAAACAGTACGCGGTGCTGGTGGTTTTGGACATACAGGAACGAAGTAAAGCTTTACATGATTAAAATGTTTTTGCGAAAACAGTTGAAAGATGTAACAGGGAATGATATTATTTCTACAATTATTGCAGAACACTGAAATTATAATCCAGTGAAAGCTGGCTAAAAGTTGACGGTAGTCTTTGCGACTGCCGTTTACGTTTACATTCAGATGTAAATGAACTTTTTGAAATCGAAGGGGAGAGATATGCCAGATGTCTAATCAATCGTTTAATGTAGCTGTCGTAGGAGCGACAGGAGCAGTGGGTCAACAAATCGTAAGATTGCTTGAGGAACGAGATTTTCCGGTAAAAACATTGAAGTTATTGTCTTCTGCGCGTTCTGCCGGTAAAAAGGTGCTCTTTAAAGGTCAGGAAGTTACAGTAGAAGAAGCGACACCGGATAGTTTTGACGGTGTACATATCGCTTTATTTAGCGCAGGAGGAGATATCAGTAAGGCACTCGCTCCTCACGCCGTCAGACATGGCGCTGTATGCATTGATAATACAAATGCTTTCCGTATGGACCCTAATACCCCTCTCGTGGTTCCTGAGGTCAATAGTGACCGTATAGCAGATCATAACGGTATTATTGCCAACCCTAACTGCTCTACAATCCAGATGGTTGCAGCACTGAAACCACTTTATGATCGTTATGGTATCGATCGTATTATCGCTTCGACGTATCAAGCGGTATCTGGAGCAGGGAATCAGGCGATTGATGAATTGAAGCGTCAAAGCAAATCGGTACTTGAAGGCGAAGAAGTGACTCCGGATATTTTGCCTGTAGGCTCATTACCGGTCAAACACCAAATTGCTTTTAACGTGATCCCTCAAATCGATAAATTTCAGGACAACGGATATACATTGGAAGAAATGAAAATGGTAAATGAAACGAAAAAAATTATGGAAGATGAGTCGATCCATGTAACGACAACTTGTGTACGTGTGCCTGTTGTCTATGGTCACTCGGAATCTGTATATGTAGAATTAAAACAAGATTATGATCTAGATGAAGTGAAAACATTGTTGCAACATGCGCCAGGTATTACTTTAGTTGATGATCCAGCGAATCAAGCGTATCCACTAGCTACAGAAGCAGCTGGCAAAAATGATGTGTTTGTAGGACGTTTACGTCGTGATCTAGGTCATGAACGTGGTTTGAATATGTGGATTGTATCTGACAACTTGCTTAAAGGTGCAGCTTGGAACGCCGTGCAAATTGCCGAGATTATTGCAGCAAAAACACCAGCAATTAGCTAACGGAGGCGCATAGTTATTATGTCTACTGTGGTAGAAAAGCAAAATATTTTAGTGCAGAAATTTGGAGGAACTTCGCTGTCTACACCTGAAGCGAGAGTCCATGTACTTCGTCATATCAAACGCGAGCTTGCCGAGCAGGTCAAGCTCGTAATCGTAGTTTCAGCGATGGGACGTAGTGGTGATCCTTATGCCACCGATACATTGCTTGAAAGTACTGTACTTAACGGCAGTATCCCTTCTCCACGTGAACGTGATTTGTTAATGGGATGCGGAGAAATGATTTCGGCAGTCACGTTAAGCGGTATTTTAAACAGTGAAGGAATCGCTTCGATTGTTCTGACTGGAGCACAGGCTGGATTTATTACCGATGATAATTTTGGAAATGCACGTATTCTTGCTGTACGTCCAGATCGTGTGAGTCGTGAACTGGATAGTGGCAAAGTCGTGATCGTTACAGGATTTCAAGGACAAAGTGAAGCAGGAGATCTCACCACATTAGGACGTGGTGGAAGTGATACTTCGGCTACAGCTCTTGGAGCAGCACTACATGCCGATATGGTTGATATCTATACTGATGTTAATGGTATATTGACGGCTGATCCACGTATTGTAGAAGATGCCAAGCCACTTGCTTATGTTAGTTATAACGAGATTTGTAATATGGCACATCAAGGTGCCAAAGTGATTCATCCTCGTGCTGTAGAGATTGCAATGCAAGCTCAAGTGCCTGTACGTGTACGTTCTACATTTGCAGATACAGAAGGCACACTTGTTACACAGTCTGAACGTTTTGCAGATACACCAACAGGTGTTGTTGATCGTCTGGTTACAGGTATCGCTTATGTGAATAACGTTACACAGATTACAGTCGGTCAACAAGAAGGTGTCGAACATCTTCAATTGAAAGTGTTCCAAGCCATGGCTGAAAATAGTATTAGTGTTGATTTTATTAATGTAACGCCATTTGGAGCTGTATATACCGTATTTGATAGCGAAGCAGAACGTGCACTTGCAGTATTAGAAGAAATGGGTCTGCAACCTACAGGATTATCAGGTTGCGCGAAAGTTTCTGTGATCGGTGGCGGAATCAATGGAGTACCTGGAATTATGGCTCGAATTGTAGCTGCTTTGACAGGACAAAATATTCCGATATTGCAATCAGCCGATTCGAATACAACCATATGGGTGCTTGTGAAAAAAGAAGATATGGTGCAAGCTGTTCGCGCACTACATTCTCAATTCCAATTGCATCTATAATCATGTGCTGAATACAGGTCATCGGATAGCTCCGTATTTGAAGGAGGAAATAGAGTGGTAGACTTTGGAAGATTAATGACAGCGATGATTACCCCTTTTAATGAACAAGATGAGATTGATTGGGATGCTACAGCAAGATTAATCGATTATTTAATTGATGTTCAAAAATCAGAATCATTAGTAGTATGTGGTACAACCGGTGAATCGCCTACACTTAGCGATGAAGAAAAACTGCAAATGTTTGAGTTTTCGGTTAAACATGCAGCAGGACGATGTAAAATTATCGCTGGAACAGGTAGTAATGAGACACGTCATTCGATACATTTGACCCGGGAAGCTTCCAAATTAGGCATAGACGGTGTATTGATTGTTGTTCCTTATTACAACAAACCTAATCAAGCCGGTATATATGAGCATTTTAAAGTGATCGCTCAAGCCACAGAACTGCCAGTTATTATGTACAATGTTCCAGGTCGTACAATTACAAGTATGTCTGTAACAACAACACTTAAGCTTGCCGAAATTTCCAATATTGTTGGAACCAAAGAATGTGCTTCACTTGAACAAGTTACCCAGATTGTTGCTCATGCGCCAGAAGGCTTCCAAGTCTATTCAGGTGATGATTCTTCAGGTTTACCTGCTCTTGCTGTAGGGGCTCATGGTATTATCAGTGTAGCTAGTCATGTGGTAGGTGCAGAGATGACTGATATGATCGAAGCTTATCTTGCAGGTCGTCCTGTAGAAGCAGCTAAGCTGAATCAAAAGCTGTTCCCTATTTTCAAAGGGTTATTTGAAAGCCCTGAGCCGCTTCCTAATCCATCTGCGGTGAAATATGCACTATCTAAACGTGGCTTTGGTAATGGTAACGTTAGACTGCCATTATTACCGCCTACCGATCAAGAACAACAATTTATCGATCAATTATTTGTATAAAGTAGATGATCGATCATATAATCGTTCTAGACATAAAAAAGTTGCTCTTAATTAGGAGCAGCTTTTTTATTTTAAAGCGATAAATTTTTACGCATACATAAGAAGCTAGAAATAAAATATTGGAAATGAATAGATAAAATTTGAATGAAACAGGGCAGTTTATAAAGGCTTTAGCAGACTCAAGCAAACATGACTTGTGTTTTTGTTTTTTAATCATGTATAATAATCTCAAGTGACTGGGTGCGGTATAAAGAAATAGAGGTTTGCTGAATGGGTACTTTGTCAGGCAGAGTATTTGTGCAACTCAGCAGACGGTCAACGAACCGATAAAGCTTTCGGGTGCTGATTCCTTGCGGAATCGAAACGGTTTGATAGATATCCGTTTTGAAAAAGGAACCCACCTTTATCGAAAGTTTTGTAATTATTGTATATACACATTAAATTTGTTTAAAAATATTTAGTAATACGTCCAATACTTATAGGAGGTCTAGATAACATTGTCGAAAAAAACGAATAACGAAAAACTGACGATCTTTGCTTTGGGCGGCGTTGGTGAAATTGGTAAAAATATGTACGTCATTCAATATGGTAATGACATTGTCGTAATTGATTCAGGTCTTAAATTCCCAGAGGAAGATATGCTAGGGATCGATATCGTTATCCCTGATATTTCATACCTTACAGAAAACCGTGACAAAGTACGTGCTATCATTTTGACGCATGGTCACGAAGATCATATCGGTGGTTTGCCATATGTATTGAAACATTTAAATGTACCTGTATACGGTACCAAATTAACGATTGGATTAGTGGAGAACAAGCTGAAAGAAGCAAATCTGCTTGGCGAAACTAAACGTATTCTGATCAATGAAGATTCAGAGCTTAAATTAGGTAACACCCTCACTGCTACATTCTTCCGTACGAACCATAGTATTCCTGATTCTGTAGGTGTATGTGTCGCTACTCCAGAAGGTAACGTTGTACACACAGGTGACTTTAAATTTGATCATACGCCTGTAAATGGTGAATTCGCTAACTTGCAACGTATGGCTGAAATTGGTAGTAAAGGTGTTCTTGCACTACTATCCGATAGTACAAATGCTGAAAAACCAGGCTTTACACCTTCAGAACGCAATGTAGGTATTGTGTTAGAAGATATTTTCCGTAAAGCAACACAACGTGTAGTTGTCGCTACATTCGCATCTAACGTTCACCGTATTCAGCAAGTAGTTAACGCTGCTGCTGCAACAGGTCGTAAGATCACAGTTATCGGTAGAAGTATGGTAAATGTAGTAGGAATCGCTTCTGATCTTGGATATCTTGAAATTCCAGATGGGATGATTATCGAGCCAGAAGAAGTGAACAAAATGGCAGCAGATCGTGTAGTTATCCTGTCTACAGGAAGTCAAGGCGAGCCAATGTCAGCACTTACACGTATGGCCCGTTCGACACACCGCAAAGTCGATATTTTACCGGGAGATACTGTTATTATTGCAGCTACACCTGTACCGGGTAATGAAAAATATATCGGACGTACGATTGATGAATTGTTCCGCTTAGGTGCAAATGTTATCTACAGTGGTTCTAACTCAGGTGTCCATGTATCAGGACACGGATCACAAGAAGAGCTTAAATTAATGCTTAACTTGATGAAACCGAAATTCTTTATTCCTATTCATGGTGAACACCGTATGCAACGTAAACATGCTTTACTAGGTGAAGCTGTAGGTATTGCTCCAGAAGATATCTTTATGATTGATATTGGTGATACTGTTGAGATTCAAGGTGGAGTAGCACGCAAAGCCGGTAAAGTCACTTCTGGTAACGTGTTAATCGATGGATTAGGCGTAGGTGATGTAGGAAATATCGTTCTTCGTGATCGTAAACTATTGTCACAAGATGGTATCCTTGTTGTTGTCGTAACGCTTAGCAAGCAAGATGGACAGATTGTATCTGGACCAGACATCATCTCTCGTGGATTCGTATATGTTCGCGAATCTGAAGGATTGCTGGATGAAGCGAACCGCATCGTAACAAGCACATTGCAACGCTTAATGAGCGAACGTGTTAATGAGTGGGCTTCACTTAAAACAAGTGTTAAAGACTCTCTTGGTCGTTTCTTATATGAGCAAACGCGCCGTAGACCTATGATCCTTCCGATCATTATGGAAGTCTGAGTTCATGAAATATAGAATAAACGGGTAAGAGGCAACCAGTCGCCCCCGTTCATCACATGGTATATTGGACGGTCCCATGTGATGAACGGGGGTTTTGCGTTTTTTTTAGAGAGTGAAATCGTCTCAATTTGCTTGGTATATGATATAATAGTGCATCGGAGGTGGTGACAGATGGCGAAGCCTACAACAACCCAGAAATCCAAGTCAGCGCAAAGTTCACCACGAAAAAAAGTGGTGTCCAAAACTTCTTCAGCGACTCGGAAAACAACAACGACAACCAAGCGTAAACCTGTTGCTCGGAAGCGAAATACCAAAGCTAAAGTATCCGCTTGGGCGACATTAAAATATGAAGTCTATGGTATTATTTTGATTACATTTTCGGTGATTGCGTTATCCAGACAAGCCGCAGTGGGTGAATTTCTGCATTACATAACAGCCTTTATTTTAGGCAAAGTCTATTTCGTATTACCTTTGGTAGGTATTTATATTGGACTGGCTATTATGCTAAGACGAAAATGGCCACGAGGATGGAACGGCAGATTATCTGGATTGGTATTATTGACCTGTGCAGCTACACTGATCAGTATTTTAATGTATGTGCCAGCAGAACAATTAACTTTGTTGCCAGCAAGGCAAACAGCAGGTGGTTATATTGGTGCTGTCCAGATGTGGTTATTTATGATGTTGTTCGGCGTGATCGGAACGAAACTTATTGCTACGGTTATGGTAATTATCAGTCTGATGCTGATTACTCAGTTGTCGGTCGCTGATCTAGTACAACGTATTCGTTTGCATGTTAGACAATTCTCTTCATGGAGTCAGGAAAAGATAGAACTGATGCAGATTGCCAAAGCAGAACGTCAAGAAGAACGTGAACTGCAAGCAGCAGAAGCAGCAGAGATGGAAGCTTATGAAGATGAGCTAGAAGACGAAGAAGAGGAAGCACAACGTACCAAGTCTAGTCTTTTTCCTTGGAAACGTAAGCGTCAAACCGAAGAAGCGGAAGAAAATCAATATGCTGCGATTGATGCACAGTATGAAGAAGCAGAAGCTAGACTTGCAACCGCATCTGTTGTGACTGCTATGCCTACTCGATCGAAAAGTCGATTATCTTCAAAAACCGAGCTTGATGAACAAGCTAATCTATCGACTTCACCTGCTGTAGCATCTACGCCAGAAAGTGATATTTGGGATAATGTAGATTCCGAAGGATCACTAGCTGAAAAGCCTCCGATTATCCGTGACTTTTTTGCACAAATGCAGTATGAACGTGGAGAGCAGAGTGAGGAAGAATACAATAGCGAACATGCGACTACAGATCATTTATCAACAGATATAGAAACAGAAGCTTTAACAGCTATTCTTCAGGCAGATCAGAATGAACAGGCAGTCACGCCGTTGCATCTGGTAGAAGAAGATCTAACCAATACAGATGCAGAATCAATAGAAGCTGAGACTAATAACCCTGTAGAAGATCAGCAGAGTTCCGGTATTGCTTCAGGAGTAATAGAAGGTAGCACGATCGTACCTCCGCCTGTACCACAGCCTAAGCCTTATAAATTGCCTTCATTTGCTTTATTAGCGAAGCCGAAGAATATTAGTACTGCTAATGATCAAAATGACTATATGGTGATTGCACGTAAGCTAGAGACTACACTTGAAAGTTTTGGAGTACGTGCCAAAGTCGTTGAAGTCGTTCGTGGACCGGCAGTAACCCGTTATGAACTGCAACCTGATGTAGGTGTCAAAGTAAGCCGTATTGTAGGATTAACCGATGATATTGCATTAGCACTGGCTGCTAAAGATATTCGGATGGAAGCACCGATTCCAGGTAAAGCCGCTGTAGGGATAGAAGTACCGAATAATGAAGTGGCGATGGTTACTATGCGTGAAGTGATGGAAACTTCGATTTTCCAAGAGTCAGAAGCCAAATTGTCTATTGCTTTCGGACGAGATATTGCAGGACAGACGATTGTAGGGAACTTGGCTAAAATGCCCCATTTACTTGTAGCTGGAGCCACAGGTTCAGGTAAATCTGTATGTATTAATGGTATTATTACAAGCATCTTGTACAAAGCGAAGCCGGATGAAGTCAAATTCTTAATGGTCGATCCTAAAATGGTAGAGTTGAATATTTATAATGGGATTCCGCATCTGTTAGCACCGGTCGTGACTGATCCCAAACGTGCTTCATTAGCACTGAAAAAGATCGTTGTCGAAATGGAAAAACGGTATGAGTTATTTTCCAAATCAGGTACCCGTAATATGGAAGGCTACAATAATCTGATGAAAGATAATCCAGCGGCTGTTTTGCCCTATATCGTGGTGATTGTCGATGAGTTAGCCGATCTGATGATGGTTGCTGCTGGAGATGTGGAAGATGCAATTGCACGTTTAGCACAGATGGCGCGGGCAGCAGGTATTCATTTGATTATTGCAACTCAGCGTCCTTCAGTCGATGTTATTACAGGGGTCATCAAAGCTAATATTCCTTCACGGATCGCATTCGGTGTGTCTTCACAGATCGACTCACGGACTATTCTGGATATGGGTGGAGCGGAGAAATTGCTTGGTCGCGGGGATATGCTATTTATGCCTGTAGGTTCTTCCAAACCGACTCGTGTACAGGGAGCCTTTATGTCTGACGAAGAAGTAGAAGCGATTGTTGCCTACTGTCGCGGTCAAGGAGATGCGCAGTATGTAGAAGACTTGGTTCCTGAAATCGACGATACGGTGAATAACATGGATGAACAATTGGATGAATTGTATGATCAAGCTGTGCAGATTGTAGTAGAAGGTAAGCAAGCTTCGGTATCTCTATTACAACGACGCATGAGAGTAGGCTATACTCGTGCAGCACGTCTAATCGATTCTTTAGAAGCTCATGGAATTGTAGGTCCTTATGAGGGCAGTAAGCCTCGTGAAGTCTTGATTACGATTGAGCAATATCAGCAAAAGTTAGCTAGCAATTCATAATCGATGTAGAACAGGTAGTGCAAGAGGTGATCTATCCCAGAGTGGATTTATCATCTCATCTACCCTTAATAATAAATAAAAAGAAGCGCCACTCCTAAGTATTAGCGAGTAGCGCTTCTTTTTATGCGTATTAGATGTTCAACGAACGAAATCTTATGAACCGTTGTAACGCTCTAAAATACTTGTTTTGTTGGAGCTATCATACACAAATCCATAAATCTTTTTGTTCATATTGCTATACGCGCTATCAATTTCTTCAGCAACGCTATTGAACAATGTATTGGTTTGGTATGAAGTTAATGAATTCCAATCACCTTTGTTAGCATAGATACGGAATACGATTTCTTCATCGTTGTCGTTAGACAATTCAATCGACAATTTAACACCTTTGTACGTACCAAAGTCGTTATTCAATGTAGTTTGAACTGTACTTAAATCAACATTTGAACCAATAATGATACTGTTACTGCTATTGGTTGAGAAAGTTAGCAACTTAACAGAGTTTTTGGTAACTACGGTTCCTGTTACTGTAGCTTCATCATAAGTGCTGTTGTCATGAATAGCATCTACGATATTTTGTAACAATGTTCTGCGGTTCGAAGTAGACAAATCGTTCCATACACTTTCAGTGACTTTGATATTCACTTTCAATTTGTCTGAATTACCTGTTAATTCAATATTAGCACTTGTACCTTTGTAATCAGCATAAGAATTGTTAAGTGTTGTTTGTAACTTATTCAATGTTGTGCTGTTTGAATTGGAGCTCGTATTATTGTTTTTCAAATCTGTAATTTGAGTGTTTAAGCTTGTGATTTGCGCTTGCAATTGAGCAATCGTTGTATCTTTTGTGGTGTTTTGCGCTGTTGCTGTATTCAATTGCAATTGTAGATTTTGGATTTGAGAATTTAACGTATCTACAGTTGTTTGAGGCACTTGAGTTGTTTTGTCAGCTACATTTACGATTTTGTTCGTATTGTCCCAAGTTACTTTTTTATCAAATACATCGCCCATCATACGAAGTGGAATGTATGTAGTACCGTTAACCATGAAAGGTTCTTGGCTAGCATCTACAGTCACTTCTTGGTTGTTGTAAATGACTTTAATGTTGTTGTACATCGCTTTGAGTTGCTTGGTCGCTTGAGAAGCATATGTGCTATTTACAAAAATACTGCCGGAAATAGCAAGAGCGGACACAGTAGCAATAATCACAGGTTTTTTTCTTAGTTTCATGTTGTTCGTCGAGCTCCTTTTTTTCTAGATTTGGAGATATACTTTTTTACTATACGCAATCTAAAGTATGACCCCTTGATAATACTGCTTGTTTTGCCAGATAGACTGAGCATGACCATTCCTCATATAGTATGACGAAGTGTATCCAAAATATGTTGCTTTAAATCTGCTGATCTCCAGAAATTCGACATCAGACCGTCTATATTCCTTCATCAGAGACTAAATTTTATCACAGATGGAGGGGTGAAAGAAACCCAATGGCTTTTTTGAATACTTTGACTCATATAGCGCTATAACGAAATACCTGTCATCTCGTTTGCTTCTTGTATTTCGATTAGTATAAAATAAGTAGAGTTAGAGTATCACCAAATTGGCTTGATAAAGGAGTTTTGACGTTGAATAAGACCGGATTCGAACGCGGTGAAGTGAATGGAATACGTGTACATGTAATGCCAACGACACGATTCAAAACATTTGCCGTTTCACTTTATATGGGAACCCCCCTTGCAGAAGATACAGTTACTCCTACAGCTTTGATTCCTTTTATTTTGCGTAGAGGAACAGCCAAGTATCCAGAAACAACACAATTTCGTGAAGCTTTAGAAAATATGTATGGTGCAGGCTTTGGATTTGACGTATATAAAAAAGGCGATTATCAAATGGTGCAATTCCGTATGGATACGATCAATGATTCGTTTGTATCCGCAGATGAGTCGCTTTTAAAACAAAGTATTTCGTTTTTAGGCGATGCAGTGACTAATCCTGTGCTTGAAAATAATGCATTCCGTGAAAAATATGTGACTGCTGAGCGTGAAAATGTTCGTAAACGCTTAGAGTCTGTAGTGAATGACAAAATTCGTTATGCAGCTGAACGTTGTATTCAAGAAATGTGTAAAGATGAGCCTTACCGCTTAAATGCACTGGGTCAACTTAGTGATCTAGATCAATTGAACGGTGCTAACGTCTATGAACGCTACCAACAATGGCTTGAAAATAGCACGATGGATCTGTATGTGGTAGGCGATACTACGTTAGATGAGGTTCTAGAGCTTGTAAGTAGTCAATTTGCTCGCAAAACCAATACCTTACATGCTTACAAAATATCTATTCCACGTTCTGCTGGTGCAGAAGTTAAACATATTGTTGAAAAAATGGAAATCAGTCAAGGTAAATTGAACATGGGATTACGCACACCAATTACTTATGGAGATAACCGTTATGCATCTGCATGGGTAGCCAACGGTATTCTTGGTGGATTCCCTCATTCCAAATTGTTTACCAATGTACGTGAAAAAGAAAGTCTAGCTTACTATGTCGGTTCACGATTTGATCCTTACAAAGGAATTACTACGATCCAATCAGGTATTGAAATACAGAACTTTGATAAAGCACTAAATATTATCAAAGAACAATTGGCTATTCTGCAAGCTGGTGAAATCAGTGAATCAGAGATCAGTCAGACCAAAGCAATGATTCGCAACGATTTGTTAGAATCTCGTGATTCTGCTTATCAAATGATCGGTTATGATTTCAATGGACGTTTTGCAGATAAAGATCGTCCGGTAGAGCAATTGTTGTCTGAAGTAGAATCGGTTACAAAAGAGCAGATCCAGACTGCGGCAAGTGTCTTGACACTGGATACGATTTATTTCCTTACGACAGAACAGAAGGAGGCATAATTATGGAAAGCATCCGCTATGAGCGTTTACAAGAAACATTATATTTCGAAACAATGGATAACGGACTACAAGTATATGTGCTTCCCAAAGAAGGATTTCAAAAAACATATGCTACATTTGCAACCAAATATGGCTCTGTAGATAATCATTTCCAAGTAGAAGGACAAGAAGAAGTTAAAGTACCTGATGGTATTGCTCACTTTTTGGAGCATAAAATGTTTGAAGAACCTGATGGTGTGGATGTATTTTCTAAATTTTCAGTTAAAGGAGCTTCTGCTAACGCATTTACTAGCTTTGAGCAGACTGTATATTTATTTTCAGCAACAGAACAGATTGAAGATAATCTAGAAACATTGTTGAATTATGTACAGAATCCTTATTTTACCAAAGAAAATGTAGATAAAGAAAAAGGTATTATCGGTCAAGAAATTCAAATGTATCAAGATAATGCAGACTGGCGTGTGTATTATGGATTGCTTGAAGCTATGTATCAAAAAAATCCATTACGCATCGATATTGCAGGTACGATTGAATCGATTAGTACGATAACTAAAGATACATTGTATGAGTGTTACAACACGTTTTATCATCCTTCGAATATGATGCTATTCGTAGTAGGTGGAGTTGATCCTGCTACAGTTATGGAGCAAATACGTTCGAATCAAAAAGCGAAAGATTACCAACCACAAGGTGCAATCAGTCGTTTCTTTGAAGAAGAACCTGTAGCTGTAGGAGAAGCATGGCACGAAGTTCGCTT
The DNA here is from genome assembly GCF_005233705.1 of Paenibacillus sp. CFBP13512. Classification (NCBI taxonomy): domain Bacteria; kingdom Bacillati; phylum Bacillota; class Bacilli; order Caryophanales; family Paenibacillaceae; genus Paenibacillus; species Paenibacillus sp. CFBP13512. The sequence continues at coordinate 213,917 of NZ_QGAD01000005.1, forward strand.
GCCTGTATCAGAGCCTAAATGTCTACTAGGTCTGAAAGAAGTCAAAAATGGTCTTACAGGTGAAGCTCTACAACGTCGTACATTAACAACCAAGCTGATGCTCGATCTATTGCTAGGGAACAGTACACAGTTGTACCAGACTTTGTATGACGAAGAATTGATTTCAGATGATTTCGGAAGTGATTATAGCAGTACAACCGAATATGGCTATTCGATGATGGGTGGAGATACCCGTGATCCTAAGCTACTTGTCAAACGTCTGCAAGAAGAGATTAATAAAGTGGTTGCTACTGGCTTTAGTCAAGATGCATTTGATCGAGCTTTACGTAAAAAAATCGGTGGATACTTGCGCATGTTAAATTCTCCAGAAAGTATTGCACATGAATTTACACGTAATCGTTTCCGTGATAGTGACTTCTTTGATATTCTTCCTATCTACGAATCATTAACGGTTGAAGATGTAAATGCTCGTTTGCGTGAACATATGAACTGGGATCAGCTAGCTGTCTCGGTGGTTGTTAGTCCGTGAATCAGCCCCCATCTGTAGCAGCAAGTAGCAAGCCTTTTTCACAAATGACGGTCTTGGTTACAGGCGCAAGTAAAGGCATAGGGGCTGCAACAGCCAAACGGTTTGCGATGGCTGGAATGAATGTCGCTGTTCACTATCGCAGTTCGCATGAAGAAGCGAATGATGTAGCTCGTGTCTGTCTGGATTACGGTGTGAAAGTACTGACTATTGCAGCAGATTTACGCAGTATGGAACAGATTAAGCGGATGCGTGAGAAGTTGGAACAGCATGACATGTTGCCTGATATTCTGGTAAATAATGCAGGTATCGCTCATTACGGAATGTTGGCTGATATGACAGAACAAGATTTCGATGATGTGATTGCTACCAATCTCAAAAGCGTTTTTCTTTGTACTCAAGCCTTTATGCCGCATATGATCCATCAACGGTATGGACGCATTATTAATGTGTCGAGTATCTGGGGGATTACAGGCGCTTCTTGTGAAGTGTTGTATTCAGCAAGTAAAGGTGGAATCAATGCTTTTACCAAAGCGTTAGCCAAAGAGCTAGCGCCCTCTGGTGTGACTGTGAATGCTATCGCGCCGGGTGTAGTGCGTACAGAGATGATTGCTCATCTGGAACCTTCGGAAATTGAATCGTTGGAAGAAGAGATTCCAGCAGGACGAATTGCTGAACCAGATGAAATTGCTTCGATGGTTTACTTTTTGGCGTTGCCTGAATCGGGATATATGACGGGGCAAGTGGTCAGCCCAAATGGTGGATTTTTGACTTGAGGTTGTTAAGGACGTAAGATGTTTAATACGATGAAGGAGCTTCTATATTTAGATATAGAAGCTCCTATTCATATCATGATATAATCGTGTAGTTTCAGTGATGACGAAGTTGTTACTGTCTGCTTCTTGCCTTTCTATTTTATTTTATATATCATTAACGTGTTAATGACTTTGCATTGAACAGCAGAAAAGGGTCGGAGTTCGTACAGACTATCTGCTTTGATGACTATATAGTAGCACCGTTATAAAAATAAATGTTTGATCCATCGACATAGGATTCGAGCTATAAAGTATTCATGCGATAGAAAGGTTAGAGGTGAACGTGGAACTAAAACAGTGGTATTTGGAGTACAGGATACATAAAAATCGTCCTGGTCTATTGGGAGATGTGGCGTCTTTATTGGGTATGCTGAATGTTAACATTTTGACCATTAATGGTGTAGAGGGTAAGACCCGTGGTATGCTATTAGAGACAGATGATGATGAGAAGATTCGTTTGCTTGGCGATATGCTCGCTAAAGTGAGCAATATTACAGTGACGGCTTTGCGTCAACCCAAGCTTGTTGATATTCTAGCTGTACGTCATGGACGTTATATTGAGCGTGATTCGGATGATAAGAAGACATTCCGTTTTACAAGAGATGAACTGGGTTTGCTGGTTGATTTCCTTGGTGAAATATTTAAGCGTGAAGGCAATCAGATTATCGGTTTACGTGGAATGCCACGTGTCGGCAAAACAGAGTCGATTATCGCAGGTAGCGTATGTGCGATGAAACGGTGGACATTTGTATCTTCGACTTTGCTTAGACAAACGGTACGTAGTCAATTATCTGAAGAGGAGAACAATCCAAACAACATCTTTATTATCGATGGGATTGTGAGTACGATTCGTTCCAATGAACGTCATCACCAATTGCTTCAAGATATCATGGCGATGCCAAGTACCAAAGTGATCGAACATCCCGATATTTTTGTGCGGGAATCTGATTATGAGTACAGTGATTTCAACATTATTATTGAATTGCGCAACAATCCGGGAGAAGAGATCGTCTATGATACATTCACGGAAAGTTATGCGGATGATATATAAAAAAAAGTCAAAAACATTATAACCAGGAGGTAATAGTATGTCAGATCTAGGTCGGCAGTTAAGGGATGCCCGCCTTGCGAAAGGTTTATCACTTGATGATGTGCAAGAAATGACCAAAATACGTAAACGCTATTTGGAAGCTATTGAAGCAGGAGATTTTAAAGTACTTCCAGGCAGTTTTTATGTACGTGCATTTATTAAAACGTATGCGGAAGCGGTAGGTCTTAGTGCGGACGAGTTGTTACAAGAGCATCAAGACGATGTTCCAGAGACCGAAACAGAAGCAGTGATGGAACCGGTAGTGCAACAAAGGCGAGCGGCAAGAAGAACATCTTCAGGATCAGGACGAAGCGGTAAATGGTTATCAACAACATTGATGTGGATATTCCCATTATTGATCGTCGTATTGGTCTACATTTTCGTAGTGCGTACAGATAACGGTGCTCCTGAAGTGGCAACAAATAACAAAGGTCAACAACAAGAGACAACACAACCAACGACCACGACACCACCGGCAACAACTAAACCGGAAACAACAACGCCAACAACAACTCCAGAAAGTACAACGACAACACCACCGACTGGAGCAGGTACAGATCAAGAACAATCTACACCTGAAGCAACGGGTACGGATGAAGAAGCTACAGATCCTACAACGACTACAGATACAGCTTCTCAACCTGTGATTACACAAGCAGGTAAAGAAGGCAGAAACACTATTTTTAATGTGAATTACACAGGTACGACACCGCTTAAAGTAAGTATCAAAGCAACGGGTCAAAGTTGGCTTGAAGTATACAAATCAGCAGATTCTAGCGGAGAACGTTTATTTTTCAATAATACGGAAAGTGGACAAGACCTTTCTTACGATCTAGCGGATACAGGATTATATATCAAGTCTGGTAATTCTCCAGCTACCGATATTACAATCAATGGACAACCGATCACAGATGGTAAAGCAACTTCACGTATTGTTTTGAAATTAGTGAAAGAAGCTCCGGCTACAGAAACTACGGATTCTACGGGTACATCGACAGATTCTTCTACAGATGCGACAACAGATGAATCGACGACTACAGAGACAAGCGGAAATTAATGGTTAGTCACACAAAAAAGGACATACCTTCAAGCTGCCATTAGACAGCAGATTAAGGATGTCCTTTTTGTGCCATTAGACTTGTAACAACATATATTCTATAATTTTACCTAAAAGGGGGAAATCACATGGCAGAGAGTTCATTCGATATTGTCTCGAAAATGGATATGCAAGAGATGACAAATGCGATTACGCAAACAGAGAAAGAATTAGCAAGTCGTTTTGATTTTAAAGGAAGTAAAAGTACTCTAACGTTAGAAAAGGAAACATTAGTTGTGGTTTCTGATGATGATTATAAGTTAGGTGCTTTGATTGATATTTTGCAATCCAAAATGCTCAAAAGAGGATTGCCTATCAAAAATATAGACTATGGAACAATAGAGTCTGCGTCGATGGGAACGGTTCGTCAACGACTCAAATTAAAACAAGGTATTGATCAAGAAAACTCCAAAAAAATCAATACGTTAATCCGTGATGCAAAATTGAAAGTGAAAAGTCAGATTCAAGGCGATCAGATTCGGGTTACCGGAAAGAATAGAGATGATTTGCAAGCAGTAATCCAATTGCTTCGCAAAGCAGACCTTACTGTGGATCTTCAATTCACGAATATGAAATAAATCAGGTATCACCATGGTTGTGATCGAATTGATGGAGGCAGTAAAAAGATGAAACAAAAGATGCAGGCGGGAGCAATTACATATCATTGGTTCGCTGTTGAAAATAGATGCAGTAAGGAGGATACACAATGAATTTACCTAACCGCATAACGCTTACCCGTATTTTCTTAGTACCGGTGATGATGTTGTTCCTGCTCGTTAATTTTTCGTTTGGAGAAGGGCTTTTAAAAATTGGAGCATCTTTTGAGGTTAGTTACAACGATCTTATTGCGGCTTTGATCTTTATTATTGCAGCAAGTACAGATGGCATTGATGGACATATTGCACGTAGTCGTAATTTAGTCACCAATCTAGGGAAGTTACTTGATCCTTTGGCTGATAAATTATTGGTATCTGCGGCATTGATCTCATTGGTGGCTCTTGGTAAATGTGAAGCATGGATGGTTGTGATTATCATTAGCCGTGAATTTGCAGTAACAGGACTTCGTCAAATCGCATTATTGGATGGCAAAGTCGTTGCAGCTAGTAATTGGGGCAAAGCCAAAACGATTACACAAATTATAGCGATCTCTGCTTTGATGATTAATAATTTCCCATTTGCTTTACTAGGTATTCCATTTGCGGAGATTATGATCTGGGCAGCTACACTAATCACAATCTATTCCGGTATTGATTATTTTGTCAAAAATAAATCGTTACTTCATTTTTCCAGTTAAAATAACCTGTTTCTGTTCATCAGAAAATAGGTGATATAACAAGTAATATAGTGTAAGCGGCGATAGGGTTTTCTCTATTGCCGCTTACTTTTGCCATAGTCACAGTACTTTGTATTCATTTCGAAGCATTTACATCACAGAGCAACCCTAATAATAAGGAGGCACTTGTAATGAAAGCAGAAATTATCGCAGTAGGTACAGAGCTATTACTAGGTCAGATCACTAATACGAATGCCAGATATTTATCTCAACAATTATCCTATATGGGAATAGATGTTTATTATCAGACTGTAGTAGGAGATAACTTAAATCGACTCAAACAAGCGATTGAACTTGCAAGCAGTCGCGCAGATGTTATTTTATTTTCGGGCGGAATTGGACCCACTCAAGATGATCTGACCAAAGATGCATTGGCTGAAGTTTTAGGAAGATCAATCTATATTGATCCAGCTTCTATGGAGAAAGTCGCTAGCTTTTTTGAAGGCAGAGACATTACAATGACTGAAAATAATCGTCGCCAAGCTCTTGTGATTGAAAACAGTCATGTGCTTGCTAATTCTACAGGATTAGCTGTAGGGATTGCGATTGAAGATAAAGAGAAATATTATATCGTTCTACCAGGACCTCCCAAAGAATTACAACCGATGTTTGAAAATGAAGCGAAACCTTGGCTTCTTGAGCATGTGCTCACAGATGAACATCCTATTTATTCAAAAATGCTTAAATTTGCAGGTATTGGTGAATCTGCTCTTGAAGATGCATTAATTGATCTGATCAGTGCTCAGAGTGATCCTACGATTGCACCTTATGCCAAAGAAGCAGAAGTGACTATTCGTCTGACCACCAAAGCAGCTACAGAAAAAGAAGCGATGACCAAGCTGAAAAATATGGAAGCTCAGATTCGTGATCGTTTGCCTAATCATATGTATGCTGATCAAAATATAAGTATAGAAGAACAAATTTTATTAATGATGACAGGTATGAAGTTAACCCTAACTGCAGCAGAAAGTTGCACAGGTGGTCTACTGATGCAAAATCTAACTCTTATTCCGGGAAGCGGAAATGTATTTATGGGTGGAGTCGTCTGCTATTCCAATGAAATGAAAGAAAAAATGCTAAATGTCCCTCATGAGTTACTAGAAGGCGAGAATGCTCCAGGAGCAGTTAGCCCAGAAGTAGCAGAAGTTCTGGCAGATGAAGCTAGAAAAACATTAGATACAGACTTTGCTGTATCGATTACCGGTGTAGCGGGTCCAGGTTCTTCAGAACGCAAACCTGTAGGTTTGGTATATGTAGGGCTAGCAGAACGCAATCAACCTACACAGGTATTTGAATTGAATATCCGTGGTAATCGTGAATCGATCCGTGTTCGGGCTGCCAAAAGTATCCTGTACCGTTTGTGGCTTCGTTTAAGTGAACTTCAGAAGGAATCTGTAAAATAGTACATTTTAAATAAAACAACCTGCATCAGACGTACAAGAGCCCATGAAGCTTATTGCAATTCCTACGTCTGTTATGCTAAAATAACCGTAGACGGAAGAACCGCAGCAAATTTATTTGTTGCGGTTTTTTTATGTTTATAGACCCAAAATCAAGCAATACATGCATCTATTTGAAATCATTATTTATTACCAATAAATGTAATTAAGTAATGATTTAATACCAAAAAGACGAATATATGTTCGAAAAAAGCTTGGCAAATGAGAAAAAAAGTAGTATAATTAGAGTATAAATAAGAAGAAGAGGGACGTGAGTTTATTGTCAGATCGTCGTGCAGCGTTAGATATGGCGCTTCGTCAAATAGAGAAGCAATTTGGTAAAGGTTCGGTTATGAAACTTGGAGAATCCACTCATATGCAAGTTGAAGTTATTCCTAGTGGATCTATTGCTTTAGATATTGCTTTGGGAACAGGCGGTATGCCAAGAGGACGTATTATCGAAATATACGGACCAGAATCTTCAGGTAAAACAACAGTAGCACTTCATGCTATTGCTGAAGTTCAAAAAGCTGGAGGACAAGCAGCATTTATCGATGCAGAGCATGCTTTGGATCCTCAATATGCTAAAAACTTGGGTGTTAATATCGATGAGCTATTATTATCTCAACCAGATACAGGTGAGCAAGGTCTAGAGATTGCGGAAGCTCTTGTACGTAGTGGCGCTGTAGATATTATCGTTATCGATTCTGTAGCAGCATTGGTACCAAAAGCAGAGATCGAAGGCGAAATGGGTGACTCTCACGTTGGTTTGCAAGCACGTTTGATGTCTCAAGCATTGCGTAAATTGTCTGGTGCAATCAGCAAATCCAAAACAATCACGATCTTTATCAATCAGCTTCGTGAAAAAGTTGGCGTTATGTTTGGTAACCCTGAGACAACTCCTGGTGGTCGTGCACTTAAATTCTACTCTACTGTACGTCTAGACGTGCGTCGTATTGAAGCAATCAAAAACGGTAACGATGTTGTCGGTAACCGTACACGTATCAAAGTTGTTAAAAACAAAGTGGCTCCTCCATTCAAACAAGCTGAAGTGGATATCATGTACGGAGAAGGTATCTCCAAAGAAGGTAGCTTGATCGATATTGGTGTAGAACACGATATTGTTAACAAAAGTGGTGCTTGGTACTCTTACGAAGGTGAGCGTATGGGTCAAGGTCGCGAGAACTCTAAGCAGTTTTTGAAAGAAAATCCACACATTGCAGATATCATTGAACAAAAAATTCGTGTATCTAGCAATTTAACAACAGTGGTTGAAGAACCATCAGCTGAAGAAAAAGAAAAAGAAAGTCTTGAAGAGCAAGAATTATTCTCTAAAGCAACTGAATAATCACTTTAAGATGATATATGCTTAAATCCTGTAGCGCCCAGGACGTGAAATACGTTCAGGGCGCTTTTTTATTTATATTTCATAAAAGATTCATCTGATCACTATACACTGATTTAAAATATAGATAGACGAAAGGAAACAATTATGGCTGATTATCGTCGTTATGCTAAAAAACCGTCCAATACTAATACTACATCTGAACCTGAGGCTGATGAAGAATGGGATATCTATGCAGATGAAGGAGAGCGTCTAGATGGGTTCCCTGATGAGGGTGAAGTAGAGATTACGGCTGTAACCCCTCTACGTAAGCCTAGGCATCATTATAAGTTAACCTTCGGTGAGTTGAACCTTATGGTGCATGAAGATGTTATGATCAAGTATCGGCTGTTAAAAGGCATGTACTTTTCTAAAGAAGAACTAGAAAATATTGTGATCGCCAATGAACGTCAAACGGCTTATGCAGAAGCACTGAATTATTTGAGTCGCAAAGCACGCACTCGAACAGAAATTGCCCGCAAGCTTAAAGAAAAAGAAATCCATCCTGAGATCATTGAGACGACTCTTGTACGATTGCAACAAGAGAAATTAATCGATGATGAGTTATATGCTCAACAGTGGGCCAAACAAAGAGTGAACAGCCAGAAAAAAGGTAAAGTATGGATTAGACAAGAATTACGCCAAAAAGGTGTAAACAAAGAAAATATAGAGCAAGCTTTGGAAGAGATCGATCCTAATGATGAAATCGCAAGTGCTACAATACTAGCAGAAAAAAAATGGAAATCGACTTCGGGAGAAGTTTTTGATAAAAAAAGAAAAACAATGGCTTTTTTAATGAGAAGAGGATATTCTTCGGATATTGTAAGGAAAGCCCTAGATGCTGTTCAACAAAAGCCAGAAGATGATTGGGAATAACCACTAAAATCCAAATATAATAAAACCGAATAACCGCGTCATTTAGGGTAACAAACTTGACATCGTTAAATACGGTTACTGCAATTGCTTGACAATGTCTTTTGGCAAATAATAAAATGTACTTGTGCAGATTGTCATTTTTACGTCATCTTTTCCCGGCAGGTGATTAGATGAAGTGGGTAATGAATTCTGTAGCAAGACATTTCTGAAGAATTTTAGAATGTTTGATCTCCCTATGAAAAGGGAATTAGCACATGTACCCGCATGAGCAATGGAACAAATGTATAAGGGACGAATCATCGATTAACCAAATGAACATGTAATTCCCAGGGAATACCTTGGAGGAATCAGCGAGGAGGTGAACAGAATGGAAGTTCTCTGGACCACAATTCTCGTTGTTGCCGCATTATTCTTTGGGTTCTTGGTCGGATATTTTATTCGCAAGTCTCTTGCAGAAGCTAAAATTTCTAGTGCTGAACAAGCTGCTATCCAAATCGTAGAAAGTGCGAAGAAAGAAGCAGAAGCACAGAAAAAAGAAACAGTTCTGGAAGCAAAAGACGAAGTGCACAAACTCAGAACTGAAGCTGAAAAAGACATTCGTGAGCGTCGTAATGAAAATCAACGCCTGGAAAGACGATTGTTGCAGAAGGAAGAGTCGCTGGATAAAAAAATTGAATCACTAGAACGCAAAGAAGAACAAGTGGCTAACAAAGAGAAACGTATTGAAGAGACTCAGCAACAAATCGAACAACTTCACACCAGTCAGGTTGCGGAACTCGAACGAATTTCTAATCTGTCTATGGAAGATGCTCGAGGTATCATTTTGAGCAACGTGGAGCAGGAAGTTCGCCACGAAACATCACAAATGATCAAGGATATTGAACAACAGGCGAAAAATGAAGCAGACAAACGTTCTCGCGAGATTATTACTCTTGCTATTCAACGTTGTGCTGCGGATCATGTAGCCGAGACTACCGTCTCTGTTGTCACCTTGCCTAATGAAGAAATGAAAGGCAGAATTATCGGTCGTGAAGGTCGTAATATTCGTGCATTGGAGACACTTACAGGTATCGATTTAATTATCGATGATACACCGGAAGCTGTTATCCTTTCTGGATTCGATCCGATTCGCCGTGAAATTGCCCGTACCGCTCTTGAAAAATTGGTAGCAGATGGACGTATACATCCTGCAAGAATTGAAGAAATGGTGGATAAAGCACGTCGTGAAGTGGATGAGCGTATCCGTGAATACGGTGAGCAGTCTACATTTGAAGTTGGCGTACATGGACTTCATCCAGATCTTATCAAGATTTTGGGACGTCTCAAATTCCGTACCAGTTACGGTCAAAACGTACTCAAACATTCCATGGAAGTGGCTTACCTTACAGGTTTGATGGCTTCCGAATTGGGTCAAGATATCACTTTAGCGAAACGCGCAGGATTACTGCATGATATCGGTAAAGCACTCGATCACGAAGTGGAAGGTTCTCATGTAGAGATTGGCGTAGAGTTGGCTAAGAAATACAAAGAACATCCAGTTGTAATTAACAGTATCGCGTCTCACCACGGCGATACGGAAGCGACTTCTATTATTGCGATGCTTGTTGGCGCAGCAGATGCATTGTCTGCCGCAAGACCAGGTGCACGTCGTGAAACATTAGAAACGTACATCCGTCGTCTGGAGAAACTAGAAGAAATCTCTGAATCCTTTGAAGGCGTAGAGAAATCATATGCTATTCAAGCCGGACGTGAAATTCGCGTTATGGTTCAACCGGATAAAGTAGATGATGCAGATAGTTTCCGCTTGGCACGTGATATTACGAAGATGATCGAAAATGAACTGGATTATCCAGGACATATTAAAGTTACTGTTATTCGTGAAACGAGAGCAGTCGATTACGCAAAATAAAGAACGATGCGAAAAGTGACCTGGCAATCAGGTCACTTTTTCTCTTCGTGGACGGAGGAATTATCATTAAAGTTATATTTATTGGAGATATTGTTGGAAGTACAGGTCGTAAAGCGATTAAAGAGACGCTACCTCGGTTAAAATCAAAGTATACCCCGGACATCATCATAGCTAATGCCGAAAACTCAGCTTCAGGTCGGGGCATTACGCGAGGAATTGCTCGTCAACTTTTTGAAATGGGTGTACATGGTATAACGATGGGTAACCATACATGGGACAACAAAGAGATTTTTGAATTTATAGATGATGAACCCCGTATGATTCGTCCCGCTAACTTTCCTCCAGATACGCCTGGACGTGGATATACGATTATCAAAGCCGGCGGTAAGCAGCTAGGTATCGTGAATCTACAAGGTCGTACATTTCTACCAGCGATCGATTGTCCTTTTCGCAAAGTCGATGAGATTATGGATGAATTGAAAGGGAAAGTGAATTGTGTATTAGTTGATTTCCATGCAGAAGCCACTTCAGAAAAGATTGCGATGGGATGGCATTTGGATGGTAGAGCTTCTATGGTCGTTGGTACACACACTCATGTCCAAAGTAATGATGACACCTTGCTACCTGGCGGAACAGCTTATTTGACCGATACAGGTATGGTAGGTTCATACGAAGGTGTACTCGGTATGCAGCGTGATGCGGTATTGTATAAATTCCAGACACAGTTGCCCGCTCGTTTCCAAGTGTGTGAAGGCAAATGGCATTTTCATGCTGTGTATGTGGATATAGACGATCAGACAGGCAGAGCGAAAAAGATTGAAAAGATTCGTATGTATGAAGACGAATGGCATATGGAATAGTTTCAAGTCCCAGCAGAGTGTTTAAAATCTTTATAAATTTTATGTGAAATATCATTGATTTTTGATTTTATGCAGCAGGAACCAAAAGAATGTTGTCGAATATTATCTACTAATCATGGAATCAAGCCATCATTCATTCCCAGGGGAGGTACTTATCATGGAAGTATTAAAAGTTTCAGCAAAATCCAACCCGAATTCTGTAGCAGGAGCATTGGCAGGTGTATTGCGTGAAAGAGGTGCTGCTGAACTTCAAGCAATTGGAGCAGGTGCACTGAATCAAGCAATCAAAGCAGTCGCTATTGCCCGGGGATTCGTAGCACCAAGTGGAGTTGACCTGATTTGTATTCCAGCCTTTACGGACATTGTGATTGATGGAGAAGACAGAACCGCCATGAAGTTGATTGTAGAACCTAGATAATAATGCTGCTATCCTGAACGTAAGTGGATGCCTATAATGATCCTATTATAGAGTGTAAATCTTGCAACAGAGATGATAGGTAAAAGTAGCAATTCGTTTGGATACTTGGGACCTGTAAGCTTGTTGGTTAAGCTTGGAGGTCTTTTTGCTGAGTTGCTTTTCATTTTTGATATAAAAGATGTATAATAAAGTAGCATGCATTTTGCAAATGTACGAGTATGTGCGTTTTGTTACAAAGTGCAAATGAAATAGAGAATATCGAAGGAGTGAGTGATCACATGAGTAAAACTGTACCTGTAGGCGTGTCTGCACGTCATATTCATCTAACTCAAGAACACATTGAAGTATTATTTGGTGAAGGATACCAATTAACAGAATTTAAAGCGTTGTCCCAACCTGGACAATTTGCTGCTAATGAAACTGTTGCTGTTGTAGGTAGCAAAGGAAGTTTTGAAAAAGTTCGTATTTTAGGACCTGCTCGTCCAGCAACACAATTGGAAATCTCTCGCACAGATTCTTTTGCTATTGGTGTAAAAGCTCCAGTACGTGAATCTGGTAAAATTGATGGTACACCGGGTGTACTTCTTAAAGGACCTGCGGGTGAAGTTCAAATCGAAGAAGGCGTGATTGTAGCTGCACGTCATATTCATTTCCATACTTCTGATGCAGCAAAATGGGGAATTAAAGATCAAGAGTTGTTGAAAGTTCGCTTGTCTGGTGAACGTGGTCTTGTTCTAGAAAACGTCATTGCACGTGTATCTGATTCTTTCGCATTAGACATGCATATCGATACAGATGAAGCCAATGCTTCCGGTGCTGCTACTGGCGACACTGCTGAAATTATCGATTAATCATATCTTTTTATACAGCAAGCCTATTTCGCTCTTTTGAAATAGGCTTTTTTGTTATGCTTTTTTATGATACATTCCTTATTAAAATATAGCGTGTAATGGAGGGAAATAGATGCGATTAAGGAGTGTGCTCAAATGGGTATCGTTAGGGATGTTACTCTATACGCTAAGTGCAATGGTAAATACGACAACATCAATGAGTATAGCCGCGTCTAATACCTTAACAGATGAACAAAATGCGCATCAGCAAGCACTTTTTCACAAATTCGATCAATTGCATACAGAACAAGTTATTCTAGTCACAGCTGCAAATAAGAAGACATTCAAAGGCACACTTCAGATATACAATAAGCAAAATGGAAACTGGAAACTGCAAATCGCTGCTTTACCCGTAGTTCTAGGGAAAAACGGAGTAGGCAAAATTAAAGAAGGCGATGGCAAAACACCTCTAGGCACCTATTCATTAGGAACTGCTTTTGGCACAGCGTCCAAGCCTACAGGTCTGAAAGTGAATTATCAACCTCATACTTCTCAAGATTACTGGGTCGATGATGTTAGTTCTAATGACTATAATCAAAAGGTGACTGAATCAGGCAACCCCAATCAACACTGGGCATCCTATGAAAGAATGGATAATCCGCTGTATAAATACGGTATGGTTGTGAATTACAATACCGATCCAATTATTAAAGGCAAAGGCAGTGCGATCTTTATGCATATCTGGCGAGCATCGAATCGACCTACCGATGGCTGTATTGCTTTATCTGAAGCCAATCTATTAAAAGTGTTACAAGCGATCGATCCTGCGAAGTCTCCTAAGATTCGGATCGGTACAGTCAGTGCTCGCTAAATGTATGGTTAACTAGTTAAGAATATTAGCTGTTATACGGGTGGATGAGGTATAATTTGACAGCTTTTTATAATAGAGTAAGCATGATATAATTAGCAGTAATGCTTTTTTGAGATGTTGGAAGAGGCATACAGAACTTTAGAATGATGCTTACAGTGGGGAGTGGCAGCATGTCAAAAGAAATTAAGGATTATTCCAAGTATTTTGATTTTTCGGATGCTAAAGTGATTTCAGAAGATGAAACTGGCAAAAAAATTCGTATCCGAGGTCGGGAAATCCATATTATATCTGAACCGAATCAACGTGAAGAAAAGAAACGTGGTAAACAAGATGTTCAAGTCGTGTACGAAGAAAGCATACCAGAAGACATGCGTATGATCGGAATTGGTAAGCATTATCTAGTCTATACATTTGGTTGTCAGATGAATGAGCATGATTCGGAGACTATTAAAGGCATGCTAGAACAAATGGGCTATCAAGCGACTGAAAGCCGAGAAGAAGCAGATATTATTTTGTTAAATACATGTGCTATTCGTGAAAATGCAGAAGATCGTGTATTCGGTGAATTGGGTCATCTCAAAACATTGAAACTAGAAAACCCGGGCTTGTTACTCGGTGTATGCGGATGTATGTCGCAAGAAGAAGGCGTCGTTAACCGTATTATGCAAAAGCATGGATTTGTAGATATGATCTTCGGTACACATAATATTCACCGTCTGCCTTATTTGATCCAAGAATCGCTATTCAGTAAAGAAATGGTCGTCGAAGTCTGGTCCAAAGAAGGAGACATCGTCGAAAATTTACCGAAAAAGCGGCAGGGTATGCGTGGTTGGGTAAATATTATGTATGGATGCGATAAATTCTGTACGTATTGCATTGTGCCTTTTACACGTGGTAAAGAACGCAGTCGTCTTCCGCAAGATGTTATTGCTGAGGTGCGTGAATTAGCACGTCAAGGATTTAAAGAAATTACACTACTGGGTCAAAATGTAAATGCTTATGGCAAAGATTTGACAGGTATGAATTATACATTTGGCGATCTAATGGATGATATCTCTAAAATTGATATTCCGCGTGTTCGCTTTACAACATCGCATCCAAGAGATTTTGATGATCGCTTGATCGAAGTACTGGCTAAAGGTGGCAATCTAGTCGAACATATTCATTTGCCTGTGCAATCAGGTAGCAGTGCAGTGCTCAAGAAAATGAGTCGTAAATATACACGCGAGTTGTATCTAGACTTGGTGGGTAGAATCAAAACAGCGATTCCTCATGCGGTGCTGACTACAGATATTATTGTAGGGTTCCCCGGGGAGACTGATGAGCAATTCGAAGAAACATTATCACTTGTGCGTGAAGTAGGATTCGATTCAGCATTTACCTTTATCTATTCACCACGTGAAGGTACACCCGCTGCAGTGATGGAAGACAATGTACCGATGGAAGTGAAAAAAGAACGTTTGCAACGCTTGAACAAAACAATTAAAGATTATAGCTTGATCGGTAGTGAGAAATTCTTAGGTCAAGTCGTTGAAGTATTGGTTGAAGGTGAAAGTAAAAATAATGCTACTGTGCTTGCAGGACGCACACGTTCTAACAAACTGGTACATTTCGAAGGTTCAGCAGATATGATCGGTCAATTCGTGCATGTACAAATTACCGATTATAAAACATTCTATATCAAAGGCGAGCTGGTTCCAGAACCGGTTATAGCTTATTAATTAAATTTGGAACGTGAACGGAGGATTGTCGATGGAGCATCATGATCGCAATGTTGAATCAACGACAGGCGGAGCACCACTTGAATTGAATACACAGGGTCTTTTTATTCGTGAAGATATTATGGAAAAAACAAAACAATTAGCTGCATTGATCTCGGAAAGTGAAGAAGTGGATCATTTCAAAAGAGCAGAAAAAATGATTCAAACTCATCCACGGATCGAAGAGTTAATTCGTACCATCAAAAAAAAGCAAAAAGAAGTGGTTGCTTTTGAATCGATGAAAAACGAAAAAATGATTGCTCGAATTGAAGGCGAATTAACAGCGTTACAACAAGAACTGGATGATATTCCTTTAGTATCGGATTATCAAGAAAGTCAGGTCGAAATTAACGATATGTTACAAATGGTTATTTCCGTTATCCATGATACCGTTTCTGAGAAAATTAATGTAGAGAGCGGTAAGGATTCACCTCCATCGTCCTGCAATGACTAGAACAAATTCAAAGACGCGGAGCCTATAGCCGCGTCTTTTTGTATTCCGATATCTTTTTTCGTTGTAGTGGATAGTCATTGTTAACAATCACTCATTGCTCTTGATTCTACATGCAGAAAGAAGTGAATGGTCATGGAATCTTCTAATTATAGTTATGATTCTGTGTTAATCCGTGCTCAATCCAATCACGAAAGTATACCGATTACCTTGTTAATGCTTGCTGATCCTGATCTAGAAGCTATAGAACACTACAAAGCCTATTGTCGTTGGTGGACCGCAGAAATAGCGAATCATATCGTAGGCGTCTGTGGAGTGCTTCAACGTGCAGCACAAGAATGGGAAATTATGAACATTGCGGTAGAAGTAGATTATGAGAGACAAGGGATTGGTAGCAAATTACTAGATGAAGTATTACAGCAGTTAAAACAGTACAAAGCTCAAGTGGTTACTGTGGCTACAGGTAATTCGAGTCTAGGAGCACTTGCTTTTTATCAAAAACATGGTTTTCGCATGATACGAATCGAGCATGATCATTTTATAAGACATTACCAGCAACCGATTATCGAAAATGGAATTGTCTGCCGTGATCAAGTGATTTTACAAAAAACATGGGCAGATTCTAACTCTCTGTCTTCTGTATATCCCTATACCAAAGAACCTTATCTAGCAATGTTAGTGTCTGTACGTATTGCACAGATGAAAGATTCAGGGGCTTTGGTTCGGATGAAGCAGAAATTAGATGAACAGACTACATTTATGCTGCTTGAACCAGGAGAACGGAATCTGAATGAAGCCGAACAACGAGAGATGATTCGCTATGCACTGCGTAGTGCCAATTCTAATATTTTTCTAGCTGAGTACGAAGGTCAGATTATTGGATATTTGGAAGCGATTGGTGGCAAAGTTGCACGTAATCGTCATAGTGTATATATTGTTGTAGGTGTACTTCAAGAGTATGCTAATCGTGGGATTGGACGACGATTATTTCAGACCATGATTCATTGGGCGCAAGATCGGCATTTACATCGTCTTGAATTGAATGTACAAGGCAGTAATGAACGCGCTTTACATTTATATCGTTCATTAGGTTTTCGTATCGAAGGGATTCAAAAAAACGCATTAGTGGTTGAACATCAGTATGTAGATTTGATACAAATGGGATTGTTATTGTAACAACCGTTTTGAACAGGAGGAGCATTTTTTGACACATTGGGATGAAATATTAAAAAAAAGCGAACAACTATATTGGGGATTATTGGGGTGCCGTCTAATCGCAAGTGAGCAAGATTATATTACGATTGGACTCACGGCGACTCCACAACATCTTAATCATATGCATATTGTGCATGGTGGTGTGCAGATGTCGATGATGGATCAGGTGATGGGGATGTTGTCGATGGCGATTCAAGATGGGCAACCTTGTGTTACAACAAATATGAATACGCATTTTGTAGAGTCGATGAAAGAAGGAGAATTATTCGCAACAGCTAGAATTCTTCATCTTTCAGGAAGAACAGTAACTTTACAAGCGGAAGTTTCTAACGAACAAGGCGTTGTAGGCGCTATCTCGACAGCTACATTTATCGCAACTCGCAAATAAAGATTGACCTGCCTTAGAGAATCATTCATAATGATATTATCAAAAAGATAAAATGAACAGTGGTGATAACGATGACGGATAACAGCAAACAGCATTCGTATGATGTCAAAAAGTATCGTACGCCCGATGGCGCACCCGCCGATATTGTCATGTTTACTTTGACCAAAAAAGAGCGGAAGACGTTTACCAAAACATTACCTTTGCGTGAACTGAAAGTAATGTTGATTCGTCGTCGCTCATGGCCTTTTGCCGGAAAATGGGCTTTGCCTGGTGGATTTTCACGCGATGATGAGTCTTTATTTGAAGCCGCACAGCGTGAACTCAAAGAAGAGACAGGAGTCGACGGTCGCCATCTTGAGTATTTGGGTGTCTATAGTGAGCCCGGGCGTGATCCTCGTGGTTGGATTATATCGCATGCGTTTTTTGCTTTAGTAGAAGAACAGGTGTTGGAAAAACGGCAAGCTGCTGATGATGCGGAAGAAGTCGGTCTATTTACGATTGAAGAAGCATTGGAAAAGCTAGAACTTGGATTTGATCATCATGATATTATTCGTGATGCGTATATGCGAATTCAAGAACAGATGCTTAGTACAGTGATTGCCAAAAAGTTTTTGCCGCCTGAATTTACGTTAAGCGAATTGTATCAGGTAATCAAAGCGGTTGTACCTGACTTTGAAGAACCGAACTTTATTCGCAAAATCACTTCAACACGTAGCCGTAAAGGTATCATTGAAGAGGTGCATGATGAAGAGGGGAACTTACTAAGTTCGAATCAGTACTCTCAACGCCCAGCACAATTGTATCGTTTTACAGGTCTTGTACCTCGTCTTTCGATTTATTCGTAAGGATATGCTGAATGATTGTTTGTATTTCAATATCTGGAGGTCTATATCATGAAAGCTCTTATTGTGATCGATTATACTCGTGACTTTGTAGATGGTGCTTTACCTGTAGGACAACCTGCAATCGATATTGAACAGCGTATCGTTGAATTGACAGAGAAATTTGTTAGTACTCATGATTATGTAGTGATGGCTGTTGATATGCATGAACCGAATGATGCGTACCATCCAGAGACCGCTCTTTTTCCACCACATAATATTCGTGGTACAGCTGGACGAGAATTGTATGGTCGGTTAAGTGAAGTCTATGCAGAACATCAACAGCAGATCGTCTGGATGGATAAAACGAGATACAGCGCGTTTGCAGGAACCGATCTTGAATTGAAATTGCGTGAACGTGGAATAACTGAATTGCATCTCATTGGCGTATGTACCGATATCTGTGTCCTGCATACAGCTGTAGATGCTTACAATAAAGGGTTCAAATTAGTGATTCATACCGATGCAATAGCAAGCTTTAATGCACAAGGTCATGTATGGGCAATCGATCATTTTGAGAAAAGTATAGGTGCACAACTTATTCATAGTTATTAATGTGCAATGATTCACAATTCTGCTTGTGCAGCAGAAAGACGTGCAAGCAGAATTGCTTTAGCATGATCAACAATGAAGAGGTGACATGGTGATGAACGAAATGGGACTGGCTTTACATACAGATAAGTATCAGATCAATATGATGTATGCTCATTGGATTAACGGTACACATCATAAGAAAGCAGTATTTGAAGCTTATTTCCGCAGACTTCCTTTCGGTAACGGATATGCTGTCTTTGCAGGTCTGGAACGGATTGTGAATTATATAACCAACTTGAGTTTTCGAGAAGAAGATATTGCTTATCTGGCAGAACAGGAAGAGAACTATGACGCGAAGTTTTTAGAAGAATTGCGTCAGTTCCGTTTTCATGGCAATTTGTTTTCGATGAAAGAAGGAGCCGTTGTTTTTGCAGATGAGCCATTGATTCGTGTGGAAGGTTCGATTATTGAAGCACAGTTGGTAGAAACAGCTTTGCTTAACTTTATGAACTATCAGACGCTAATTGCCACCAAAGCTTCACGGATCAAGCAGGTGGGCGGTACGGATACATTGCTAGAGTTTGGTACAAGACGTGCTCAAGAAGCCGATGCGGCGATCTGGGGAGCTAGAGCGGCTTATATCGCAGGCTTCCATGCGACTTCAAATATGTTAGCAGGGGCTAGATTCGGTATTCCTACCAAAGGTACACATGCTCATGCTTGGGTACAAAGTTTCGGTAATGAACAAGAAGCTTTTGATCGTTATGCGAATGCGATGCCAGATGGAGTCACTTTGCTAGTCGATACATTTGATACGTTAGGTAGCGGTGTACCTCATGCGATTAAGACCGCCAAAGACTTAGAAGCTCGTGGCAAAAAGATGATTGCTATTCGTCTGGATAGTGGTGACCTTGCATATTTGTCGATTCAAGCTCGCAAAATGTTAGATGATGCAGGATTATCTTACGTCAAAATCGTTGCTTCTAACGATCTCGATGAAAATACAATCTTGGATCTAAAAGCGCAAGGGGCACGAATTGATACATGGGGCGTAGGAACACAGTTAATCACAGCATCAGATCAACCTTCTTTGGGTGGCGTATACAAATTAGTCGAGTGCGAGATTGATGGCGAAATGGTACCTACAATCAAAATCTCGGCTAATCCCGAAAAAGTATCGACACCGGGAACGAAAGAAGTATACCGCATTATCAATCCAACCAATGGTAAAGCTATTGCGGACTATATCTGTTTCCCAGATGAAAAAGAGCCGCTTGAAGGCAAACGTCTTAAATTGTTTAATCCAGCGCATCCTTATATTCGTAAATATGTATCTGACTATAAAGCGGTTCCTATGTTGGAACCTATTTTTATCGAAGGTAAGCAAGTCTATACGATGCCTAATTTGGAAGAGATTCGTGCGTATCATGTGAGTCAACTGGATGAATTCTGGCCAGAATATTTGCGTAAATTAAATCCTGAGATTTATCGTGTAAATGTGAGCGTCAAAGCTTGGGAAATGAAGCAGAAATTGATTGCACAATATTTACCGGAAGAAGAACTTTAATCAGTACTAAACCAGAATCTGAACCTGCCTTTTTTATAAAGGTGGGTTTTTTGGTTATATTACGTAAGAGAGTACAGTGAATAGAATGTAGCATTTATCGCTGTCAGGCTTTGAAGGAATCCTTATGATAAAGAAGGAAAGATAGAAAGGATGAGTTAGATGGAACAGACATTTCGTGCGTTTGTATTAGAACAGTCAGATCAAAAAGTAACCGGTGAGGTTCAACAATTACAACTTCATCAATTACCTGAAGGATCTGTCACTATTAAAGTATCATATTCAGATGTCAATTATAAAGATGGACTGGCAAGTATAGCAGAAGGCAAGATTGTGAAGCAGTACCCGTTTGTGGCAGGGATAGATTTGGCAGGAGAAGTAGTAGAGTCAAGCGATGAGCAGTTTCAAGTAGGCGATCAAGTGCTATGTACTGGATATAAGCTGGGTGTCAGTCATTATGGAGGGTACAGTGAATATGCTCGCGTGCCTGCCGAATGGTTGATTAAGCTACCTCAAGGACTAAGTGCTAAAGAAGCGATGATTATTGGTACGGCTGGATTTACGGCTGGAATGTCTGTAGATGCGTTAATTGAACATGGAATCAAACCTGAAGACGGTCCGATCCTTGTCACAGGATCTACAGGTGGGGTGGGAACCATAGCTATTTCGATCTTGAGTGCATTAGGATATGAAGTCTATGCAGCAAGTGGCAAAGCCGATCAAAAGGACTGGTTAACCACACTGGGAGCGTCTCAAATCATTTCAAGAGAAGAAGCGGAGCAGAAAGTAGACGGTCCATTAGGTAAATCCACTTGGGCAGGTATTATCGACCCTACAGGTGGTAAAGGGCTAGGAGAACGGCTGAAATCATTAAAATATCGTGGTGTAGTGGCTGTATCGGGTATGACAGCAGGTAACGATTTTGAAAGTTCAGTCTTTCCCTTTATTCTACGTGGAGCCCATCTGATTGGCATTGATTCTGTATTTTGCCCTATTGAGATCAGACAAAGAGTCTGGAAGCACCTAGCAAGCGATTGGAAACCAACTACAGCTATTCATCAAGCGGTTACAGAATATACGCTAGAACAAATACCACAAGCGTTAGAAACGATTCTAGCAGGTAAAGCAGTCGGTCGTCAGTTGATTAAAGTTACATCCTGAGATGTATTTCATCTGATTACATTAGGCATAAAATAACAACAAAAAGCACACTGCATCGATAAACGGCAGTGTGCTTTTTTGCTATGACATGATATCGATAGTGTATGACATCTAGGATGGGAGATCATTTATGCTTCTGTGTAGGCAGATGATCCTATAGAATCTATTCCATTATTTTTTATAAATTTCTCGCATCACATGTCCCAATTCAGGAATAATAATGCGTTCCATCGCTAACTTCACGGCACCTCGTGAACCGGGCATCGAAAAGACAGCAGTTCCTCCGATAGTACCTGCAATGGCACGGCTCATAATGGCAGCTGAACCAATATCTTCAGTAAAACTCAGAAAGCGAAAAATCTCTCCAAAACCAGGTAATTCTTTCGTCAAAAGACTTTGTACTGCTTCAAACGTTACATCTTGCGGAGCTATCCCTGTGCCACCTGTTAACAAAATAGCTTCGACTTCTGGACGTTCTGCGGCATCATGAAGCAATTCACGGATACCAACATAGCTATCTTTAACGATGGTATAATCTATAACCTGATAACCATTCTCTGTTAAAAGGGACTGTAATAATTGTCCACCTGTATCGGTTGCTTCAGTGCGAGTATCTGACACAGTAATGACCATACAACGTACAGTATCTGGTGCTTCTGCGCGATGTTCATCTACGGATCTCATGGTATTTATTCACTCCTTTATTCTCATTCAAGCATCCCTGCCATTGTAACATAGGTTGTGATCGATCATGAACACTTGCCATGTCAGTGTATAATATAAGAGTAGCCCTAAATTAATAAAGCAAAGAACCATGCACGAGGAGGATATCAATGACAACACCTGTATATATTTTGTCTGGATTTCTAGGCAGTGGCAAAACCACCATGCTTCAACATATGATTCAAGAATGGAAATCCCTTGGCAAAACACCTGCTGTGATTATGAATGAGATCGGCGATGTCAATTTGGATGGGATGATGGTAGATCAAGATGTGGCAATGGCTGAATTACTAAGTGGATGTATCTGCTGTTCGATTCGTGCTGATCTCAGTATGGAATTATATAATTTAATGGAGACTGAAAAGCCTGATGTGATTATTATCGAAGCTTCTGGCGTGGCGAATCCAATCGAAATTCTAGATGCGGTTACAGAGACTTCATTGTACAACCGTATGGAATTAAAAAATTTGATAACTGTAGTCGATGCAGCTCATCTATGGGAATTGTATCAAGAGCAGAAAGGCAAAACATATCGTCTGATGCAAGAGCAGATTCGGTGTGCTTCTGTATTGATTTTGAATAAAAGTGATCGTGTCGATGCAATAACCATTACAAAACTAGAAGCTATTCTACGTGGATGGAATGCGTATGCACCTATTCATACGACAGTGCGCTGTGAAGTGCCGAGTACCATTTATACAGACCTTTCATCGGTCGTTGATGCCAAAGAAACATTAGCGCAAAATAAACAGACTTCAACTTCGACTGAACACAGTCATGATCATACCCATTCCGAGCATATGCATGGTTCACATAGTCATGTGATGGCGTATACCCATTATTTTGAGCACCCGATTAATAGTGAAGCTTTTGAGAATGTAATCCGGTCTTTACCGACTGAAGTTTATCGTGCAAAAGGGATTCTAACATTTAACGACACCGCAAGTCGTTTTTTGTTCCAATATGCTTATCGTGAAATGGACTTTATGAAGATTACGCCACAAAAAGCAGTCCCTGATGTTGCTGTTTTTATTGGAGAGCATTTCGACAAAGAGTTGATAAAGGAACAATTGCTAGTACTGGAACAGCAAGCAGCTAAATTATTGTAAGTATGCGGTTTCAATACGAGCATAGCCGGGGTAATAGTTCAATATAACTATTCCAATCTTAACGGAGGTCATGAAAATGATGGCTAATCAAAAATTATACCATGCTCATATTGAAGCTTGTGTCGAGGCTATGAATGCTTGTAATCTTTCGTATGTAGCTAATTTGAAAGAATATAATCTTGAGAAATTGTGTGACTGTATACGTATTACTCGTGAATGTGCAGAGATCTGTTCTTTTACAGCACAATCGCTAAGTCAAGGTAGCCAATTTGCTGGTGAAATTGCTGAATTATGTGCTAAAGTGTGTGAAGCTTGTATTGATGAATGTTCAAAACATGACAATGCGCACTCTCGTGAATGTATTGAAGCCTGCCGTCGTTGTGTAGACATGTGTAGAGATTTGATGGTAGCTGTATAATCTACTACTTTATACATAGACAGTAAGGATAACCATAACTATTTTCAGAACCTTTGCATATTTGCGAAGGTTTTTTTATTGCAATTTTTAGGTTGCGTAAACCTAACACCGTATGTATAATACAATCTAAACTTTACATTTATCATTCATGAACGAGAGAGTAGCCATAACGATCACTGTTTAAGCAGCGAACCGGGAGAGTGAAAGCCGGTAAAACATTCGTAGGTGAACCGCACTCGGGAAATGACTTATTCAAAAGGTGAACACGATCATGGATCTAATTTATCTGTATAGATAAGTCCGGCTGACACCGTTATCGTTATCAAGCGACAGTAATGGGATGATGGAGCAGATACAATAATGGTAGTATCCACATATACATACTGTACAAAGAGTGGTACCGCGGGAATGCTTATTATAAGCGCTCGTCTCTTAAGTGATAACTCACTTAAGCAGATGAGTGCTTTTTTTGTATTTTGTACATAGTCAAACCAGTACCTAGCAAAGATACAACATGAATAACCACATGAATTTTAAAATATACGTAAAGGAGAATTTACAGATGAAATTAGCTCATTTATTCAAACAACAAGTCGCTTCGATGTTACAACCTGTAACCTCAATGACTGAAGAAGAATTGATTCAAATGCTTGAAGTTCCGCCAACGATTGATATGGGTGATCTGGCATTTCCTTGTTATACTTTTGCCAAAACATGGAGACGTTCGCCTGACCAGATTGCGCCAGAAATAATAACAGCAATAGAACAACCGTTAGCAGATGCTCATATTCAGGCACAAGCTGTAGGTGCTTATATCAATTTGACCTGGGATCGTGCTTATTATGGAACTGAGATATTATCCAGTCTAGAAGAGCAACAAAATACAGAGCTTCAGATAGGTGCAGGTAAGCGGATTGTAATCGATATGTCATCGCCTAATATAGCCAAGCCTTTTGGAGTAGGACATTTGCGTTCAACCATCATAGGAGCGGCTTTGCATCGGATCTACCAAGCCGTAGGGTATGAAGCGATTCGAGTCAATCATTTAGGAGATTGGGGAACACAATTTGGTAAATTAATAACCGCTTACTTACGGTGGGGCGATCCAGAGCAATTGAAGCTGAATCCTATAGGAGAATCGTTAAGAGTATACATTCAATTTCATGAAGAAGTTGAACAGAATCCTCGGTTAGATGATGAAGCAAGAGATTGGTTCCGCAAATTAGAACAAGGCGATGCTCAAGCTGTAGAACTATGGCATTATTTTGTAGACGTAAGTATGCAGTCGCTTCAGAAAATGTATCAACGGCTAGGGGTAGAGTTCGATGCTGTACTTGGTGAAAGCTTTTATAACGATAAAATGCCTGCTGTGATTGCGCAATTGCAGCGTCAGCAATTACTTGTCGAAAGCGATGGAGCACAGGTAGTGAGATTAGATGAACAGGAATTACCACCATGTTTGATTTTGAAATCAGATGGGACAACGATTTATCCGACACGTGATCTGGCGACTGCTATTTATCGCAAAGAAATAATGGATGCAGATCAGTTGATCTATGTGGTCGGCGGAGAGCAGACATTGCATTTCAAACAGGTATTTGAAGTGCTTCGTAAAATGGGACACTCATGGGCAACAGATTGTATTCATGTGCCATTTGGCTTAATGAAAGTTGATGGTAAAAAGATGTCTACCCGTAAAGGAAAAGTGGTCTTTTTGGAAGAAGTATTGGATCAAGCTGTAGAACGAGCAACACAAATTATTGCTGAAAAAAGTCCTGATTTGCCGAATAAAGAACAGGTGGCTGAGCAGATCGGTATTGGTGCGATTATTTTCGGGGATCTCAAAAATAATCGTCAGAATGAGATCGATTTTTCATTGAAAGACGCTGTAACTTTTGAAGGAGAGACAGGTCCCTATCTTCAATACACCTATGCTAGAATCCAAAGCATTTTGCGAAAAGTACAAACAATGAATAATTCACATCATAACCAGACCACAATCGAACTGGAAACAAATACAACGAATAGAGAATGGAGTCATGTGAGCTGGGCTTTGCTGATCCATTTATCAAGATACACATACGAATTGGAACGAGCAGCAACACAACATGAACCTTCTATTATCGCTAGATATACACTAGAAACTGCCAAGTTATTTAACCAATTTTATAACAAAGATCGGATCGTGGATGCTCCGCTGTCTGTCAAGGCTCAGCGTATCTCACTCACTATGCAAACAGAGCTTTATTTGAAAAGGCTAATGACTTTACTTGGACTGCAAACGCCGGAACAGATGTGATTGCTGTATAATTGATGTGCAACAAATGAGAACTTCTATACGTCTAGGGCATTGTAAGGTTGAATAAAAACCAAATTATTCGACAGTAGACCTATTCAATGGAGGGATGATTACAAATGTGGAATCATAAGAAAAAAGCAGTAGCAGTATTAACATTATCATTGGCGATTGCAGGAGCAGGAAGTGCAAGTGCTGCTTCTACATTTACCGATGTGAAAGACAAAGATAATCAAACAATCATCAATATGTTACATGATAAAGGAGTTATTAATGGCGTGACTTCTACTCAATTCAAGCCAGATATGACACTTACACAGCCACAAGCGATTCAAATTTTGGTCAAAGCTTTTGAATTAAAAGGGGATGTAACAAAACCGGGTGATGATCTAGTTCGTAAAGCATGGTATACCGACGCTTTACGTATTGCTGAAGCTAACAATATATCGATCCCATCATTTGATGCTGAGAAAAAAGTAACTCGTGAGCAATTTGCAATCTGGTTACATGAAGCGATTAATGTGACAGGTAATTATCCTACAACCAAAATGTTTGCAGTCTTTACCGATCAAGATCAAATTAGTAAAGAAGCTTCAGGAGCGATTCAAGATTTGGTCAATATGAATGTGATTGATCGTAGCTCTGTAGGTAAAGCATTTATGCCTACCAAAGAAATTACACGTATGCAAGCCGCAGAATGGGTATACCATGGTGTACAAATGGTAGATCGTTATAACAAAGCAAATGATGATACAACTACTCCTGCACCAGGTGAAACGGGTGATGATCAAATGGGCAATGAGCCAGAACTAAGTGTTGCTCCAGCAGATACAGCAGATCAACAAACAGTAACACTAACTGTACAACTTCCTAACCCGGGTTATTCAGTAGAAATTACTAAAGTACAGTTAACCGATGATAAGCGTGCAGTGGTTAGTTACAATGTGAAAAAACCAGCTCCAGGTGAAATGAATCCTCAAGTGATTACAGAAGGTAAAGTAACAACAACGATTCCTGATGGATATACACCTGAATTGGCTAAATAAGACTCCATTCAATAAGTATAAAGCATAAACAAAAAGACCTGAGCCACTGTATAGGAATGTACAGTTAAACTCAGGTCTTTTTTATGATGTTTTTTCTGGGGTGTAGGTCATTTTACAGTTTCTACAATATAATCATGCACCGTTTATGGTTTGATAACAGGAGGTTCAGTAATCTTTTTCTTTTCATATAGATTAGAGCTTACTTTGAACCAATCAAATAAATGAGTCACGATTACTTTAAGTACAGCATAACCAGGAACAGCTAACAAAATTCCAATCACTCCGAACAATTTACCTGCTGTCAAAATCACAAAGATAATCGTAATCGGATGAACTTTAAGAGATTTACCCATAATCTGTGGCGAAATGAGTTTACCTTCTATTAATTGTACAATCGTCCATACAATCACCATTTTTAATAACATAAATGGAGAAGTCACTAGAGCCACTATCAATGCTGGAGTAATCGCAATAGCAGGTCCCAAATAAGGAACAATACTTGTACAAGAAGCCATAATAGCAAGAATTAACGAATAATCAAGACCGATAATCTGATAGCCAATATAAAGTAAAATCCCGATACATACACTCACAATAATTTGTCCACGAATATACGAACTGATCTGATGGTTCATTTCAGACATCACTTTACCGGTTTGACTACGTAAAGTCACAGGAATAAATTTCATAATGAAATTCGGTAATTTAGCGCCATCTTTAAGTAAGTAAAATAAAATAAATGGAACGGTCACAATCGATAATACCGTTTCCGTTAAAGCTCCCAAAAATCCACCAATACCAGTAAACGTCTGGTTAATAATAGAAGATCCTTTTTCCGATAAATTCTGTACCAGATCGTTCGGATTGATACTGAACGTATGTTGTATCTGCTTGGATACATCTCCGCCTAACCAGTATTGAATCTGATTCACAATGCCATCGTAAAAGGATGGAATATTACGAATTAATTCTCGAATCTGCGTCTGAATCACAGGGATGACAAGGCTAACAATTAATACAATCAGACCGATAATAAGAAGATAAAGTAAAATGATGGAATATATTCTTTTTACTTTGCGTTTTTCCAGAAAATTGACTAATGGATTAAATAAGTAAAACAGAATACCGCTCAGAATAATAGGCAAAATTACAGTTTTAATTAAAACGAAAAGCGGGGTAAAGACATAAGGTATTTTGGAAAGTACAAAAATGTTTATTGAGATTAACAACAAGACTAGCAAAAAAATGACAAACCGATTGTTTAGAAAAAATAATTTGAATCGCTCGCTCCAAGGTCGAGTTCGTTCCATGGCCATTCATCCCCTTTAAGACATTATGCTCTAGTTATTTTATTTGAAAAGCATTAAGTTAACAATAGCTTGCCGCAAGCAAGAGAGCAAGTTACATATGTAAGGATATGAAAAAAGACACAAAAACGTTTATTGCGTCGAAAGACTCATAAAATTTACTTTGCTATGACTTTTGTCACAACGATATTGCTTATTATTTGCTAAAATTTAAATTAATAAGTGACTCAATCGTACAAAAGTGAGTATAGGTAGAAGCAAAGTATAACTCATCTCTTTACTCATTATCCAACATATGACCTTATTTATTTCTACTCCAAATCTTAGATCTATGAGGTGTATCATGAAATTATCATTAGGTTCAAAGTTAGTTTTAAGTTTTATCGGCGTATCTATTATTACGTATGGAACAAGTGCCTTTTTTATTTTCTATTTGAAAGCGTATTTAGCAACAGAAATGAGTGATTGGTTATATGTGTCTATTATATTGTTGATGGGCATTACTTGGAGTGGGATATTAGGATTTGCGATTTCTAAATTTTTAACTAAACCAATCGTTAATCTATCCAAAGCAGCCAAGCGTGTATCCGCAGGCGATCTGATGGTAGATATTCCAGAGCGTCGTGAAGAAGATGAAATTAAAGTATTGAATGATGCTTTTCGCGTCATGGTGAACAATATTAAAGATATTATTAACGATATTGCTAGTAATACCACGACCACATCTCATAATGCCGAAAATCTCAGTCATTCGATTACCGAAGCGACCAGTCAGATTGAGTCTATGGCAACGGTAGCAGACGATATTTACCGTGGTGTAGGCAAGCAACGTGAATCTTCAGAGTCTTCACTACAGACCGCAGAACAGATGTTGGAATCTTTTCAAGAAATGAAAGAAAAGTCGTCTCATATGCGTGCCTTATCTGGTAATATGGAGCAGTCAGTAGAAGCAACCAAAAATATCTTTTTATCACTCAAATCAGGCATGAGCACATTATCCGAATCTCAGACACAAGCGGAACAAACGGTACGTCTGTTAGATCATCAAGCTTCTGATATCGGGGCTGTTACAGGAACAGTCAAAGAATTAGCAGAACAGACCCATTTGCTAGCGTTAAATGCTTCTATCGAAGCAGCTCATGCGGGGGAACATGGAGCAGGATTCGCTGTCGTTGCTACAGAGATTCGTAAATTAGCAGAACAAAGTAACGATTCAGCACAGAAAATTCATAGTCTGATTATGGCGGTACAAGCTCAGATTCATGAAACGGTGCAGTTGATTCACAATCAAAATGAATTGGTACAAAATGAAACCTCCAACACGCATAAAGTAGAGTCTACCCTGATCGAATTTTCAAGTGTAGTGTATGAGTTTATGTCTGCGGTTCAATTGATGGAAGACTCTATTACAGAACAAACAGATCGTGTAGAACTCACGTATCAGAATGTGCATACGATTCGTCAAATGGCAGATACCTTTTATGAGGGAGCCAAACAAATTTCCATGGCAACTCACGAAGAAACGGCTATTATGGAAGAAATTTCTTCATCTTCTGATGAATTAAGCACAATGACCAGTCGCTTATTAGAAAAAACAAAAGCGTTCTCATTGTAAAATTTGAAATAAATTAGTAAAAAAGAAGCCTGCATAATCCATTGATCTGGATCATGCAGGCTTCTTTTTTATGTTGTGCGTCCAGCCAGATGAGCAGGGACTTGAACTTCTTTGTCTTTCGCAGACTCGGTACCATCAGCGACCATATTGGAACCGGAACCGACTTGCATCCGGTACATCTGACGATAACGTCCATCTATTTCCATTAATTCATCATGACTACCACGTTCTACAATTTCACCACGATGCAAGACGAGAATCTGATCTGCACTGCGAATCGTAGATAAACGGTGAGCGATAATGAAAGTGGTGCGTCCTTTTTTCAAAACATCCAAAGCGGATTGAATCAATGCTTCTGTCTCTGTATCAATATTCGCTGTTGCTTCATCCAGAATAAGAATCGCTGGATCGAAAGCAAGTGCTCTAGCAAATGAGATCAATTGACGTTGCCCCGCAGAGAGTGTACTTCCTTTTTCCATAACAGGTTCATCATAGCCTTTAGGAAGATCAGACAGAATCTGTTCTGCACCGACATCACGTAAAGCTTGTTCGATACGTTCACGCGAGATCTGTTCATTTTCCAAATTCACATTAGAAGCAATCGTTCCTGTAAATAGATAAGGATCTTGAAGCACGATGCCCATATGCTGACGTAGCCATTGTTTCGGCAATTGTTGTACATTTTGACCATCGATTGTAATCGTGCCTTGCTGTGGATCATAGAAGCGGAAGAGCAGGTTAATAATCGAACTTTTACCAGAACCGGTATGACCGACCAGGGCTACAGTCTGACCTTGCTTCGCTTCAAAGCTAATATGTTTGAGCACAGGATCTTTTTTGTAAGCAAAAGTTACGTCTTTAAATTCTACATTCCCTTGATAACGAGGCATAGCACCATCGGTCACTTGCTCGCCTTTTTCATCCATTAACTCGAATACACGTCCTGCGGATACCATGGATAAATCGAGTGCAGCTAGTTGATTGACCATACCTGTAACCGGTTGGAACAATCTTCCCAATACATCGACAAAAGCGTACAGTACTCCTAATGAAATGACACCTTCGACTCCGCCTAATGCAGAAGCACCGAAATACCATAACACAATCGCAAAAGTAAGACTGCGCAAAACGTTAACTAGATTATGGGAAGTAAACGCATTTAGATTTAACATTTTATTCTGATAGAACAGGTAATCGTTATTCAAATTCTCAAATTCTTCTTGAGTCTGACGTTGCTTACGGAATACACGAATAATCGACATTCCTTGAATTGATTCATTGATAATAGCATTAATTTCACTCAGTCTGGAACGAATAATCGTATTATATTTGGTTGCTATTTTACGATAAAGTACGATCCATAGAACGAGTAGAGGGATTACAAACAAACAAATCATACCCAGACGCCAGTCTAGTAAAAAGAGTGCGATATAGACACCAATCATATAGACAATCCCTGAACTAAAGTTAGCTAGTACAGCGACAAATAAATCTTTGACAGCTTCAGTATCATTCGTAATCCGGGATACTACTTTACCTGCTGGCAGATTATCGAAAAAAGGAATTGGCAATCGCTGAATATGAGCATACAAGTCTAAGCGTAATTGCTGAATGACTTTGTTGGCCGACGATTGGAGCCAGTACGTCTTCCCGAATTCCATAATAATCGTGATCAACAAGAATACAAAGTACCAGCCAATTAGCTTATAAATACCCGGCAATTCAGGTTGATAAAACGAAAATAATTTGTTAGCTGTCAAAGGAACAGCTGGATAAGAGGCTGTACTTTGATTATTTTGAATCGTTAATACACCATCTGTAAATGTTCGTTCACCTTTCGTTGAAGGTACAGAACCTTCGACAAAATAAAAACTGGTTCCACTCTGGATCACATGAGCCTGTGCTCCTTTAGTTTCGCCTTCTGTCCAGAAACCTTCACGTTTGTAATAGTTGCCGTTATACAGTACAGCATTCGTACTGGAAGAAGTCTGATAAAAAGGTTGTTCAATTGCGAATAAATGATTATCAATAATATTTTTAGCGATAAAGGGACCTGCAAGTTCAGCCCCTACACCGATCGCTAACATGACCAATGCTATAATAAAAGTTTTTTTCGAGCGTAACGCATATTGGTAAAGCCTTTTGGTAATCGTTTTGTTATCGAGCTTTGTTGTCGGTTGCTCGTTGTAATCTTGAGTCTCCAATGCAGACACCTACCCCTCTAAGGAATCCGCCAATTGCTGACGTTCATATTGCTCACGATACCAGCCATCCGACTGTAGCAATTCAGCATGGGTTCCTTCTTCAATAATTTTTCCGCGATCCAGTACGACGATATGATCTGCATGTTCTACCGCTGAAAGGCGATGGGTAGCGATCAATGTCGTTTTACCTGCACGTTTGGTACGAATATTTTCAATAATTCTAGTTTCTGTACGAGCATCGACAGCGGATAAAGCATCATCGAGAATCAGTACTTCAGGTTCAGAGATAAATGCACGTGCAAGCGATACACGTTGTTTTTGACCGCCTGATAAAGCTACGCCACGTTCACCCACAATCGTATCTAGACCATCAGAAAGCGTATGCAGATCTTTATCAAAAGCTGCTGTATGAATCGCATTCAACACTTCATCATCGGTAGCGTCTGATTTACCGAAGCGAATATTTTCACGCACACTACGAGAGAAAAGGATTTGTTCTTGCGGAACATAACCGATCCAACCGTGTAATTGATCTTTGGCAATATCCTGAATAGGTACATCACCAATCGTAAGATTTCCTGCTCCTGTAGGATATTCATAGAGCAGTTGTTTGAGTAGCGTGGATTTACCACTACCCGTTCTGCCGACTACGCCTAGAGTCTCACCTGCACGAATCTGTAGATTTAGATGCTCTAGATTATCGACAGTGGACGTAGGATAACGGAACGTGACATCTTTAAATTCAATTTTATGAAGGGAAGGAACATGCACAGGTTGAGTGATATCATCTACATCAGGTTTTACATAAAGAACTTCGTTCACACGATCTAGCGAAGCGCTACCACGTTGCATCAGATTGATCAATTCACCAATCGCAAACATCGGCCAGATCATCATTCCTAGATACAAGTTGAAAGAAACCAGATCGCCAAGTGTTAACTCATTATGGAACACCAGATAAATTCCGTACCCGAGTGCAATAATATAACTCAATCCCACAAATAGTCGAATTGTAGGTTCAAATAGCGCATCCACCATAACGACTCGTAAGTTTTTGCGATAGACGTCGTCAGTGATCTTTTCAAATCGATTCTCATCAAAACGTTCTTGTACATACGCACGAATAACACGTACACCAGCAACCGATTCAAGTACCTGATCGTTCATATCACCGAAAGCATCCTGTGCCAGTGTATAACGTGCATGAACCACTTTACCGTAAATCGCCATAGCCAGTGCTATAAAAGGAAGTGGAAGAATAGCCGCAATCGTTAATTTCCAGCTGATTACGAATCCCATCGCTAACAGTATCGTTAATAAAAAGAACGTGGAATCGGTAAGAGTTAACATGCCGAATCCTACAGTCATAGACACCGCACGTAGATCATTGGTGGCACGAGCCATCAAGTCACCTGTACGGTTCCGTTCAAAAAAGGGCGGAGTCATACGTAGCAAATGAGCCATAAAGCGAGTACGTAATAGACGTTCTACCAGATTTGATCCACCGAATAGACTATGCATCCATACATACGTAATTCCATAGATCACAACCAGAATCGCTAATGTGACGGAAATATAATAAACCAATGAAGACACGGTAATCGTACCGCCTGAAATCTCATCAATCGCACTGCCTAGTAACTTAGGAGGTGCTAATTCAAGTACACCGGCAATAATCAATAAAATAATACCGATCAAATACCGCTTTCGTTCGCGGCTGAAAAACCAGCCTAAATTTTTAAAAACAGCAAACATATACTCACTACCTTTCTGTCGAACACTTGTCAAAATCCACATAAAAAGACACGTCGTCTGCAAACGCAAACGACGTGTCTTGTATGGACATCATATAGCGCGATTGCTAAGCAACCGCCATATGACAAATAATTATCATGTTGGATAGAGATCAAGCGTGATTTAAAGTACGCAATCTACTTGAAGGATTCCATCTGCTGGGGTGCTCCGATATTTAATTGTGATAAAGCTACGGGAACATAGGCGTGGTTATGTACATTCATCATTTTATCCATGGAGATTCACCCTTTCTTCTTCAAAGTAGTATGCAGATGGTAATAACTTCTAAATTAGTACCTGTCTGCTGTTGATTGTATCACTGCAATTTTTGCATTGTCAACGTAAAATTCATAAAATCTTCATATTTTTTTAATATATAGCTATTTTGTTGCAAAGAAATGAATCAAAAAAGCAATAAAGATATCATGTTATAATAGGATAGAAAATAGGGTAAAGGTAAAAAAGAGAGGTGGTATAAATCATGAGTATAGCCGTATCTGATGAAGCCGCACGCTGGTACAAAAAAGAATTGAGTCTAGCTGAAGGCGATGCTGTTCGCTTTTATGCACGATACAGCAGTAACAGTGAAATTCATCCAGGGTTCTCACTAGGTATTTCTGTTGAACCACCAGTGAGCCCGGCATTAACGCAAGATGTAGAAAATATCCATTTCTATATGGAAGATCAAGATTTGTGGTATATCAACGGATATCGCCTGAATGTTGAATATATTGAGCATGAAGACGATATTCGGTATGCGTACATGCCTGAATCTCAATAAGGCTCGCTGTATTATTGGATCATTGATTCAAAAAAAGCTTCTTCCTTGTTATGAGGAAGAAGCTTTTTTTTACGTATTTTACTTGGGATAATCTAAATTCATTTAGACAGTAGGTGTGCCTTCAAGAGCAAATGAGAAATCTTCGATATCGTATACTTGCACAGGAATTTTGGCTTCAATAATTCGATGAATCATTTCAAATTGATCAGTCAACATCGGTGCTTCTTTTTTTAGCGCAGAAAGAATCATTTCCGTTTCAATCGGATCAAAAGATTCGCCATAGTGAGCATTATCCATCGCATTAATGATTTTTAATTGGACTTTTTCACTGAGTAAAATAGCCGAACTTTGAGCCCATGGAACCTGAAGAGAACGTTGAATTTTCTTTTTGTTCAATGGTTCTTCAAAATAAGCAATCAATTGCTGAATTCTTGTTTTGACATACTGATTCTCATTATCTTCATTCATTAAAGGTTCAGTACTTTCCGCAAATTCATATAACTCCATAATACTTGTGTAAGGCACAATATATTCTACCGGTTTTTCCGGATCAAGCAGTTGACCATAGATGGCGATCAT
Source organism: Paenibacillus sp. CFBP13512 (assembly GCF_005233705.1). NCBI lineage: Bacteria > Bacillati > Bacillota > Bacilli > Caryophanales > Paenibacillaceae > Paenibacillus > Paenibacillus sp. CFBP13512. The sequence goes on from NZ_QGAD01000005.1 coordinate 249,190, forward strand.
GACCGCTTCAATAACAAAAGTTTGAGACATAGGTGTATCCTCCTGGATGATGCTAACACATTCAATATAAGCATTTTATCATCGATTCATATTTAGAAAGTATATCATACCTAAGCCTATCAGATAAGCATAATCGTTGAATGTGTTTGGTTATAGTCATTATAGAGGCTACGATTTGCCAATTAGTAGAGATAATAGACCTGCGGCAATCAATGGACCTACAGGTACACCTTTGAAAAAGGCTACGCCTAACAGTGTTCCTATTAACAATCCAGCCACTACAGTAGGTTGATTAGTCATTAATATCGTGCCCCGTCCACCAAGATAAGCCACGAATAAGCCAATTCCGATCGCAGCAAGCGATTTCCAGCTGAGAAAAGAAGAAAGTATCGTATCCAGTGAAATTTTACCACTGGCAAGTGGGGTCATTACACCGATCGTCAAAATAATAATCCCAATTGTTAAGCCATATTTCTGTAACCATGGAAAGGCTTGATGCCAGCCTAATACGCGAATAAGCAATAAGACTAGCATAGCAATCGTTACGGTTGAGTTATTACCAATAATCCCGAGCGCCGCTAGAACTAACAAAATCAGTGCAGGTGTATCGATCGCAGCCATTTTGATAAGATCACTCCTTTCTTGACATCTTTAAATAGCAAAATGCCCGCATAAGCGGACACCTTTACATTTAAATGATTACCTTTTTTATCGTTAATAGATTTTTATTAATGAGCCAGTTGTTTGTGAATATGATTCGCAATTTTGTTACCGTGACGACGACCTGTCTCAATAAAGACTTCATTTGCATTACGACCAGAAGCGATAACGCCAGCTACATACAAACCTGGAATATTCGATTCCATCGTTTCCAGATCGAACTTCGGTTTATCCATATCGTCACTCATTTCAATCCCAGCAGATGTGAGTAATTTACGATCAGGATGGAAGCCTGTCATAGCAAGGACGAAATCATTCTCAATCGTTGCTGTTTCGCCATCATTTTGCGTGATGGTAACTTGAGACGACGTAATCTCTGTGACTTTAGAGTTCAAGTGAAGAGTGACATTGCCTTTCAACACCTGACCTTCAAATACAGGACGTACCCATGATTTGATATTTTGAGAAAGATCGCTACCACGGTAGACCATATCGACATGAGCACCGACACGTACGATTTCTAGAGCAGCATCGACAGCAGAATTACTTCCGCCAATAACAGTTACTCGCATACCCGCATAAGGATGAGCTTCACGGAAATAGTGAGTTACTTTATCTAATTCTTCACCCGGAATACCTAGATAGTTCGGATGATCAAAATAACCTGTAGCAATAATAACTTTACGTGCTTTATATGTTTTGTCTTCACCATGACGATTGGTTGTCTGAATCTCAAACGTACCATCTTGTCGTGGTTGTACTTCCAAAGCTTCCGTATAAGGCTGTACACGTAGATCGTAATGACCTGCTGCACGGCGATAATAAGCTAAAGCTTCATGACGGAAAGGCTTGTCATACGGAGTAGAGAACGGCAAATCTCCGATTTCTAACAATTCAGCTGTACTAAAAAATTGCATATTCGTTGGATATAAGTAAATCGAATGTACCATATTATACTTTTCAATCAATAATGTCTTCATGCCTAAACGTGTGCATTCGATTGCAGCAGATAATCCGCAAGGTCCAGCACCAATAATAATTACATCTTCCATCACAGTGGTCTAGCTCCTTCCATAATCTCTTTTCTGTATAGACGATCTTTGTCCGTTCAGATCGTTATTAAAATAGAACCATATTTATCCTACCTTAATATGTTATAAAATTCTAGCTTGCTTAGGCACATAGACACAATTTAAGATTCAAAACGCACAAATTTGTAAAAAATTGAATCAATTCATGTTAAATGAGGTACAATGATAGTAAGCACAAAAAAGTTAGCAACTTTCTTTAGAGGTATCTGAAAACGTTTTCGCACTCGATCGCTTAGTTATCCCAGAATGAGGGAGGAGAGACCGATATGTCTGTACTTGGATTATTTAAAAGAAAAGACAAAGAAGACGTCAACAAGTTCCCGTCGGTTCATGTAACACTAGACGAATTGCGCTGTGCAGTATTGCAATTTGAACGTGAAATGGGTAATGGGATTAATCGTACCGTACTAATGAAAGAAGATAGCAGCTTGGACTTGCCACGTATCGCTCGTTATTTAGGTGGAGTGAGTGATCAGAAGTTCTATTTATCCCGAGAGACTTTTGAGATTTTTGCAGAAGAAGACAAGTCTATTCCGTATCATTTGGATCGTGTACAGCTTGCTGTAGATGATTATATGAATGAAACTGGGAAATTACCGATTGTAGAAGACTCCGTGTATTTTGAAGTGGATTCTCGAATGTTGTATCAACAGCATTATTTGCATGAGCTTCCTGAGTTCAAATTGTATATGACCGATCAAGAAATGATGGTAACCCATCGTCAGCCTGTAGCGTTACCAGATGTCAAAGCACAGGAAGATCGTTCTTACGTATTGTTGTAATTTATAATGAAGTTTAACTAGGAACATTCACAGATCAAAGAGAGTAGATTCTCTGCACACTGTATATTGATAAAAACCCGCTGATATCTAAGCGGGTTTTTTGTTGCATTTGCTTAAGGTACAGTTCAAGCACTGACACAATCTGCTATACTTTTAGTAAATGATGTATAGAGATTACATATAGGAGTGAGAGAGATCATGAAGATTAGTGCAGTTATTTTTGATTTGGACAATACATTAATGGATCGAGATCATACGTTTCGAGCTTTTTCACAAAAATTCGTTGCAGATTACTTGGGTCATGTCGATGAACAGAAAGCCAGAGATATTGTAGGGTATATGCGGATTACTGATGCAGACGGCTACCGGGAAAAACAAGGTTTTTTTGAAGAATTAGTTGAGCGTTTGCCCTGGTTAGAAAGACCGAATGCAGATCAATTATTTGCGTACTATAAAGAACATTATATGAAAGAAGCCCGTCTTATGAATCATGCCCTTGAAGCGATCCACGCATGTCAGGCTCAAGGATACAAATTAGGCATATTAACCAATGGACACCATGAAATACAATACGGCAAAGTAGAACACTTGGAATTGGAATCTTATTTCGATGTGATCCTGACTTCAGGTGAAGCAGGGATCCAAAAGCCAGATCCGAAAATTTACGAGATGATACTGGAAAAGTTAGGCACGATGGGGGAAGAAACGGTATTTGTAGGCGATCATCCTACGAATGATATCTGGGGAGCTTCTCAATCAGGGATGAGAGGCATTTTCCTGCGACGAAGTTTTGAGTGGGATCAGAATTTAGGGATAGCACCGTGGTATGTAATCAATGAGTTGAATGAGTTGGAAGAGATTTGGCAGGGAGTTAAGAAGTAGTGTTGAGATACTTATAAAGAATTTAATTTAAAAATAACTAAGACCTTATTTATAAGGTCTTTTTAGCATGTCTACAGATTTAAATGAGATTTACATACATAAGCATCTACTTTGAATTTACCTACTATATAAACTGTGAACCTGCAAAGTAAAAGCCCATCCTATTTTGTTCGTTACATATTAAATTTATAAACAGATTATTTTCAACCTTTACCAAAACCTATATTTCGACATATTTTGCGAAGATAAAAGGTTCTTATACTCAGAAGTGTTAGTGATGTAGACGTCTAAACAACTTGGAGTACTAACGCTTATAGTCATGATCGTTTTGACAGATTACATATGTGCAGATCGGGTGGAGAAAGGAATGAATTATGAAGTGGTATGTACAGGCGTTAGGTAAACGCAAAGTGGTAGAGTTTTTACTGTTGATTGTGTTCGTTGTTTTCTTTCTAGGGCCGCTGCTCAATCTATTGATTCTAGCGGTATCTGGAAAATGGCAGTATCCTGCGGCTTTACCGCAAAGCTGGTCATTGCAATGGTGGCAATTTGTTTTGAGTCAAGATGATGTATTGCAGTCGATCTCTCTGTCCTTTTTGATCGCTACTGTCGTTACGGTATGTTCGATCATTGTATGTGTGCCTGCGGCGTATGCATTTGCTCGTATTTCATTTCCGCTGAGTAAATGGTTTTTGTTTTCTTTTTTACTGACACATGCGTTTCCCAAAATGGGGCTTTACGTATCGATTGCAGTTCTATTTTACAAATTCGGGCTAATGAACACCTTTGTTGGGATTGTGCTCATTCATATGGTCAACACATTGATGTATATGACATGGATTCCGGCTTCTGCTTTTCGCAGTGTACATCAAGCGCAAGAAGAATCAGCACGTGATGTTGGAGCAGGACCACTTCGAGTATTTTGGAAAATTACGTTTCCGATGGCTTTCCCGGGTATTATGGTCGCTTCCATTTTCACTTTTCTTGCTTCCCTGGATGAAGCGCAAGGAACACTGCTAGTCGGGATTCCTGATTTTAAAACAATGCCGATTATTATGTATTCGATTATTGCAGATTATCCCAATACAACAGGTGCTGTGTTTTCAGTCATTCTGACATTACCTACAGTGATCTTGCTAGTGGCGGCACGTAAGTTTGTAAGTGCTGATGTGTTATCCGGTGGATTTCAAGTGAAATAATCATTTGATACATGTTCTAGATGAAATAAGACTAGAGAGCAGGAGGAGCTATGAATACAACAGTAGAGTCGCAATTATCGATTCGGAATTTGAGCAAAGTATTCAAAACAGGCGATGGTGTGAGAAATATTTCGTTAGATATCGCCAAAGGCGAAATGGTGACATTACTCGGCCCTTCCGGATGCGGTAAAACAACTGTTTTGCGTTCGATCGGCGGATTTTTAGAACCGGATCATGGAGATATTTTGATTCGTGGAAATAGTGTATTGAATTTGCCTCCTGAAAAAAGACCGACAGCGATGGTATTCCAAAGCTATAACTTATGGCCGCATATGACGGTGTATGAAAATCTAGCATTTGGTCTCAAAATTCGCAAATATAAAAAGCCCGATATCGAACGTGAAGTGACAGCGGCGTTGGAATTGGTACAACTCAGTAGCGCAGCAAGCAAAAACCCTACCCAATTATCTGGTGGACAACAGCAACGAGTCGCTTTGGCTAGAGCTTTATTGTTAAAGCCCGATGTGTTATTGCTAGACGAGCCCTTTTCAGCATTGGATGCCAAGCTACGGATGGAGATGCGCGAAGAATTGCGGGATATCCAGACATTAACAGAGATGACGATGGTATTTGTCACGCATGATCAGGAAGAAGCCTTGTCGATCTCAGATCGAATTGTAGTCATGCATGGCGGGCAGATTGAGCAGTTATCCACACCACAAGAGATCTATGATGCTCCGCAATCGTTATTTGTAGCTAGCTTTATCGGTCGTATCAATGTATTGAAGGGGGTGAGTGATGGACAGCATATTACAGTCGGTGAATTACGTGTACCGAATCCCAATGTAGCATTACCGATTGGAGATTGTATCGTTGCTGTCCGTCCAGAAGACATTTATCTGTCAGCGCAAGCAGGGGGCTTAGAAGGTCAGATTCGTCAGGTGATGGTACTCGGTCATTATGCAGAAATATCAGTCAATTATGAAGAAGAAACGTTAAAAGTATTTGTGCCTCGCGAACAAGCAGCTACCTTACATCCAGGTCAATCCATCTCACTGATGTTTCATAAAATGAATGTTTTTCCAGCCATCAGTGTATCCGAAGTAGCACCAAGACAAGAAGCTCACGCTTAAATCATTTTAAAAGCAGTTATTTTAAAGGAGGATGTTCTTGTGTTTAACAAAGCTAAAATGAGTATGCTATTGATTCTTGGATTATGTCTAGCAATGGGTTTGGCAGGATGCGGTGGCAAATCAGCTACAGAAGCAGCAAGTGCAAGCAGTAATTCTTCTACACCATCGACAGAAATTTCATTGTATACCGGTGGTTCTCTCAATGTAAAAGAGTTATGGGAAACGTTGATTCCAGCCTTTGAACAAGCCAATCCAACGATCAAAGTAAAATTGGTCTATCTTCCTTCAGGTACAGGTGGACAATCAGCACTGGATCGATTGTTAGCTGCCAAGCAAAGTGGACAAGCTAATGTCGATGTCGATTTGTATGAAGGTAGCTTGGATGATATCTCAAAAGGCAACAAAAATGGAATCTGGGCAAAACTGGATACAACAGGTGTGCCTAATCTCAACAATATTGATGCCAGTGTACTCAAACAAGTAGATGATATGGCTGTGCCTTACCGTGCTTCTTCTGTCGTACTGGCGTATAACAGTCAAAATGTACCTAATCCTCCCAAAACAGCAGACGAGCTATACGATTGGATTCGTCAACATCCTGGTAAATTTGCCTATAACGATCCATCTACAGGTGGAGCAGGTAGTTCATTTGTAACTACAGCCATCTATAACTTTTTGCCTGCTGAAGATATGAACAGTAGTGATCCTGCCATTGCACAGAAATGGGATCAAGGATTTAACTTATTGAAAGAACTAGGGCCTTCTATGTATCAACAAGGAGTCTATCCGAAAAAGAATCAAGGCACTCTAGATTTACTCGCTAACGGTGAAGTTGATATGGTTCCTGCATGGTCAGATATGGCGCTTGAACAGACTAGCAAGCAATTACTACCTGACACGACTAAGCTGACGCAGATTAGCCCTGCTTTTACAGGTGGTCCTTCTTACTTAATGGTTCCCGAAATGTCGACCAAAAAAGAAGCTGCTCAAAAACTGCTTGATTATGTCCTGACACCAGAAGCACAAACGATTGTGGTGAACAAAATGTATGGATACCCGGGAATCAAATGGGATCTGATGTCTAAAGAATTACAAGATAAATTTGCAAGTGTCTCCGCTTCATACCGTCAATTTAACGGTGGAGATCTTCAACAAGAGATTTACAAACGCTGGCAGACAGATGTCGCTGGTCAATGATGATGAATGCTAGTGTAAAAAAAGGGATACTAGGGCTTGCTCTAGTTATCCCTTCCTTTCTTATTTTGTTTTTTGTCGTGATTGTGCCTATTGTATATGCTATTCGAGAAAGTCTGATTGATGAAAATGGTAGTGGATTCGGATTAGCCAATTATATTCGTTTATTCACTGAACCGACGATGCGTAAAAATATTATATATACCCTAAATGTAACGATTGTGTCTACTTTATTATCGTTAGTGATTAGTTACTCTTTAGCTGTCTATTTACGTTTTGGTCATGGTTGGGTTGTGAAATGGATTAACCGATTGTACTTTATTCCGATGTTCGTACCCGGTGTTATTGCGACTTACGGTCTGATCACGATGTATGGTAATCATGGTTGGTTGTCACGCCTACTGTTGTTGATCGGAATCGATACTTTTCCCAAAATTATCTATGATTATAACGGTTTAGTGCTTGCCAATCTGTGGTTCAATATTCCATTTGCTACGATGTTGCTTAGTTCTGCTCTGGCGGCAGTCCCTAACTCGGTAATTGAAAGCGCACGTGATGCTGGAGCGAATATAGGGCAATTATTTTTCCGCTTTGTATTACCCCTTTCATACAAAACGATGTGGGTAGCTATCACGTTTATTTTTATGGGTGTGATCGGAAGCTTTACTGCTCCTTTTCTAATCGGAGCTAATTCACCTCAAGTATTAGGTGTAGCCATGCAACAAGTCTTTTCTAATTATCAGGAGACACATACAGCAAGTGCTATGGCTGTGTTGATGTTCTTACTATGCTCTGTCATGGGGTATTTCTATATTCGAACGATGGGGAAAGAGGGATAATCGTGATGAATCATACTCAAAGCCACTCTACCGTTATCAGTACTATACAACTGAATACATCATTAGAACGTTCACAACGTTGTTATATGCAATGCGAAGTGACTGCCAAAGGATTCGTAGAACTTCATTTGAAAGCAATGAGTAATAGTCACTGGCAACAGAAGAATCATGAATCTGCAATGGTTCGTATATATGTGAATCAACAGTATAATCAAGATTTGATTTTGTTTTATGGCAAAGAGTCTTTTGTATATACTCGCCTGATTGGGCAATTAGAAGCAGGTACGTATGAGATCGAATTAGAGTTTCGTGAGCAAGAATCACCTTCCAAAGTGAATCTTGTTTATTTGGAGCAGTGTGAATTTCACTGGATCAGTCCTGCCTCTTCATCAGCGCTCGTTTATCAGCATACTCCGATTCTGTACGGACGTAATTTGTCTCATGATTATGAAAGCACATTTACAGATACACCACTGCTACTGATGTACTGGATGCAACAGAAGGAAAGTCGAACCATTATTGAATATCATATGGTTTTTAGTCATGAAGATGAAGGCACACCGTCAGGTTTATTGATGAGTAAGTGGGGGAGAACAACAGATATTGAATGGATGTATCGGGTGGAACTTGATCTTGCAGGTCATCTTCTTACAGCGACTTATCAAGGCCCTAATCACGTCACAACTGCTTTTCAAGGAAATACCGATTGTGGAGGTCTACCTATTTTGCAAGCAGCAACAGCCAACGGAAATTTTGTGGATGAAGTTCGTTCTGATTATCGGTTGATTTTGCCACCATCGTATCGCTGGTATCCTGAGCAAGAACCTCGTGAGCAGATTATGAGTGATTATCCATTTACGTATCAGGTCACCAATTGGGAAATGAATCGTCAGTATATTGTAGAACGTAATCACGATGCTTCTTCATGGAAACTTGGCGATCAGCGTCAATATTTGTTTATCCAAAGTTCCAAGTTTGCTTTAGATGTCTATAATTCACGAGCAGACGTACAGCAGACTTGTCTTGATTATCAAGTACGTTTGCAGGGACAAGATGAATGGTTTTCTTCTAGCTTTGGCGATTTACGAGTAGCTGATTTTCGTGCTGCTTATCAAGGCCCTGATTTACATTTTTCGACGACCATTAAGTTGCGTTCTGGTATATACGTAGATCAGATTGCTGAGATTCGAGTCACTCTTTTACCAGAAGGGGTTAATCGTATAGGGGTGAAAGGGATCTATGCCTTTATGCTTGATCATGAATATGTACCGACTAAAGGGATTCAAGCTTCTACACAGGTCGAACTCACTTCAGATGCACCTACACAGACATTATGGAGTTGTATGGCACTTATATAGAGATAAATGCGATAACATAGCGACCCAGACAGATCAGCGAATAGGAAAGGGGATATTTGTACATGGAGAAATGGTTGAATGTGTCCGGTCGTATTGATTCATCCGCTACACAGACTCATATTACGTATACTTTTCCAATACTAGAACAATCCTCAATGATTCGGATCGAGTTCAACTATACACCCAAAACATTAACAGATACCCATCAGGCCAAAGAAATGATTGAATCTGCCATGTTGAAATATGGCTATAACGACCCACAAGTGCAAGACTGGCAGAAGTATGCGCCTTTACACAATCTGATTACTCTTTCTATTGATGATCCGCAGACACATCGCGGTCAAGCTCATCGGCAAGATCCGCAACAGACACACTTTTTATCAGCAGATCATGCTTCTCCTGGATTCTGGAAAGGATTCAATCCAGTAGGGCAATGGAAAGTAACGTTAAGTATTCATTCTGTTGTTACACCTGAATGTGATTATCAGCTTGAAGTATGGGGGAACTAACAAGATGAAATGGATACCTTCTGAATTACATACCCATACACTGCATAGTGATGGACAACATACATTAGATCAACTGGTTCAATCGGCGCTAGCTCTAGGCATTGATTGCATTGCATTAACCGATCACAATACACAATCAGGGCTACAAGATCGTCAACGTGTACAAGCAGAGACAGGTATTCATATCGTGCCCGGGATGGAATGGACGACTTTTTATGGGCATATGCTTACACTCGGTATACACGATTATGTAGATTGGCGTAGTTATGGTATCTATGATATTGAACAAGGGATAGATGAAGTACATGCACAAGGTGGACTTGTGGGGATTGCTCACCCATTTCGTATCGGTAGTCCTATCTGTACGGGTTGTTACTGGGAATATCCTATCTATGACTGGGAAAAAGTCGATTATATTGAAGTCTGGTCTACCTTAATGCCTGCTATAAAAAAGGATAGTCAGCGTGCATATGCTTGGTGGACATTTTTACTTAATGAAGGGCATCGTATTACAGCGACTAGCGGGCGGGATTGGCATCGAACAGAAGATCATGATGCACCTGCGGCTATTACGTATTTGGGCACCGAAGATGAAGATCAGTTGTGGTATTCATTAGATATCGTACAGACTTCCGATACACCGTTTACCGATCATGTAGAGTTGGAGCCTAAAGATAATTCGGTTCTTACAGCTATGCGTCAGGGAGCAGTCACGATTACGATGGGGCCACTACTTACATTTACAGCTCATGTAGTTAATCCTATCCATGATAATCATGCGAAACGATATAGCATCGGGCAAGAAATCGATTGTCCACAAGATCAAATCTTAAAGTTAGAAATAGCATTAGATACAATCTGTCGTCAAAAACATTATCTGTTAGTGGATCAATCGTTACGTTTAGTGGTGAACAGTAATCAAGGAATATTGTTCGAACAACAGATTCCTGTACAGACAGAAGTCTATGATTGTGAATTGGTACAAGCAGAGGCATTAAGCTGGGTACGTGTAGAGTTGTATGGGTATTTTGCCGACATGTATAGCATGATTGCGTTCACGAATGCGATTTATATTACACATTCATCTTAAATATATAACTTATTGCATGTGATTATACGTATAGAAAGGATGAATTGTACAGGATGTCTGCCAAGCAGGAAACGATCAAATCCCGTATCGAGCAATGGATAACAGAACATAATGTTCATGCTGGAGACAAACTACCCTCTGAATCCAAGCTGGCGACTCAATTTAAAGTCTGCCGTACGACCGTTCGTGGAGCTATACGTAAGCTTCAAGATGAAGGGAAATTAGTTGTCAAACACGGCAGTGGAACATTTCTAACTCAGGCCCTTCAACATATCCCAAGTTCACTGGATCGATTATATAGTATAGGGGATATGATTCGTTCAGCAGGGCTTATCGAAGATCAACGATTAGCTTATATTATATTAGAAAAGTGTCCTCCTGAAGTAGCCGAACGTATGGAGTTGTCTGTGGATGAACCGATGATTGTTTTAGAACGTTCACGAATGGCTAATGGAGAAATTGTTGCACATTCGATCAATTATATGCCTGTTCAACTGGTCGGTAATACATTTGATGAAAGTGTATTTACAGGTTCTTTATTTCAACATTTAGAACAACAGGTAGGCATAGAGATTGTAGGCGCCGATTCTGAATTAACGGTTCCACTGGCTACCGATCCTCATAGTCGTAAATTACTTGTGCACCCACAATCCTCTGTTTTATTGTTAAAGCAGACTCATTATGATGAAATGAATCGCAAAATATTATATTCGTATGATTATGTGCGTAGCGATATTTTTACATTTTGGATAAGACGAACACGATAACAATTTAAAAATTAATTGATAATCATTATCAATTGCGAAAAAGAATGCTATAATAACCATCTAGATGTAGTTTTACACTACTAAGATGGTTATTTTTTGTAGATATTTTACATATATTTTGTAGATATCATACCTATATAATAAAGAAAGGAGAACTCTAGTCCAACGCTATCAACATACAAGTATTTTATTGCGTTTAGTAAGAAATCGTCTAAGTCCGTACGCATTATATACCTGTATTGATGAAGGTATACATACATTTTGAAGTCTATACAACCATAACGAACTACACATCAATGAGGAACAGAAAAGGAGACAGTAATGTTAAAACGTTTTTTTTCTTATTATCGTCCATATAGAGGACTATTTATTATCGATTTTGGTTGTGCTATTATTGCAGCTATTTTGGAGCTAGCCTTCCCACTGGCTGTAAATCGAGTGATTGACGATTTGCTTCCAGGCGGGGAATGGCGTGTGATTTTGTGGGCATGTATTGGATTGTTAGGCATATTCGTAGTCAGTTCGTTTCTGAATTACGTGGTTACCTATTGGGGCCACAAACTAGGTATTAATATTGAGACCGATATGCGTAAAAAGCTGTTTGATCATGTACAGCGGTTACCATTTCGCTTTTTCGATAATGCGAAGACAGGGCATCTGGTATCACGTATGACCAATGATCTGATGGATATTGGAGAAATTGCTCATCATGGGCCAGAAGATTTGTTTATCGCTGTGATGACACTTGTTGGTGCATTTGCTTTGATGGCTAGTATTAATATGGATCTGGCGATTTTAACGTTTGTAGTAGTGCCTTTGATGATTTATTTATCGCTCTTTTTTGGACGCAAAATGTCAGTTGCTTTCCGGCGTATGTTTGGAGATATAGCTGATTTTAATGCCCGTGTTGAAAATAACGTAACAGGTATGCGTGTAGTCCAAGCTTTTGCTAATGAAGATCATGAGATTAGTCAATTTGCAATCAATAATGGACGTTTTCGTCGTACCAAGCTTGTCGCTTATCGGATTATGGCATGGAACTCGTCGATTAGTTATATTTTGATGAAATTTGTATCGATCTTTGTGCTTGTTTGTGGAACATGGTTTGTCATTGAAAAAGGCATGAGTTACGGTGATTTTATTGCATTTGTTCTATTGTCGAATGTATTTCTAGCGCCGATCAAGCAATTGAATTCAGTGATTGAGACGTATCCTAAAGGAATAGCTGGATTCCGTCGTTTTGAAGAATTGCTAAATACCGATACAGAAATTCATGATCTACCTGATGCCAAAGAAGTGAGTGGGCTGAAAGGCAATATCACCTACAACAATGTATCCTTTGGATATGAAGGTAAAGATTATATTTTGAAAGGAATCGATCTTCAGATTCGTGAAGGAGAGACAGTTGCTCTTGTAGGTCCTTCAGGTGCAGGGAAAACAACGATTTGTAGCTTATTACCACGATTTTATGATATTGGCGAAGGTGAAGTGACAATTGATGGTATCGATATTCGTCAGATGACCTTATCATCGTTACGTTCACAGATTGGTGTAGTACAACAAGAAGTATTTTTATTTGATGGTACTATTCGTGAAAATATCGCTTATGGCAAACTTGGAGCGACTGAAGAAGAAATATGGACAGCCGCACGTCAAGCACAGCTTGAAGAAGTGATTACTTCCTATGAAGAAGGAATGGATACGATTATAGGCGAACGTGGTGTGAAGCTATCTGGTGGTCAAAAACAACGTCTATCGATTGCTCGCATGTTCCTCAAAAATCCACCGATTTTGATTCTAGATGAAGCGACATCTGCATTGGATACCGAGACAGAAGCCGCAATTCAGCAATCGCTCAATGAATTGTCGCAAGGTAGAACGACTTTGATTATCGCCCATCGTCTAGCAACGATCAAAAATGCAGATCGTATTATTGTGGTGACCAAAGAAGGTATCGCCGAACAAGGTGCTCATGATGAACTGATTCAAGCGGGTGGAGCATACAGTCGTCTGCATGCCGCTCAATTTGGTACGTAAAAGGTAGTGAAGTAAAACTATGATGTAGCTCAGTCTATACAATCCTCAAGCCAGTGTCTTTCTTCAGAACAGATTGTTCTTGAGATCGATACTGGTTTTTGATGGGTTTGTTGAACGCAATCCACAGCGGCTACAATAGACGACTCTAATAAATAACTGATGGTTTACGTAGAACAGAAATAAGAATTGTTTTATGATACATACAACAAAGGAGGAGGAATATTTTATGCAATCAGAAATTTATTTAAAGCCACTTACACTGACGCATGCTGATTCATTATTGCAGTTACGTCATCGCAATCGAGATTATTTAAAAACATATGAGCCTATTCGTCCGGAATCGTATTGGACACTTGAAGTTCAGCAAGAAATGCTAATCAACGGGGAACTGAATTTTGAAGCAGGTCAAGGATATGTATTTGGTATATTTCAATCTCTTCATGATCAATTGGTAGGACGAATCGAGATTAGTGGAATTGCTCGTGGCCCTTTTCAAAATGGAAATATCGGTTATTTTGTAGATCAAGATCATCATGGCAAAGGGTATGCTTCGATGGCTGTTCAACAGTGTCTACAGTTCGCTTTTACCGAAGGACAACTTCATCGGTTACAAGCAGGTGTAATGCCATGGAATACGCCGTCATTACGTGTTTTGGAAAAGTCAGGATTTCGCCGTGAAGGACTAGCTGAGCGTTACTTACATATTAATGGCAACTGGGAAGATCATGCTTTGTATGCGATCACGATAGAAGATTGGCAACGTCTGAATCTTAATTACAAATGAAACAAAAACTCCTTTGACAATGAGCACTTCTAAGCTCAATAGCAAAGGAGTTTGATTTAACTAGTTAGCTAATTGAAACGTATAAAAATATTCTTATTCGATCATATAATCTTGCTATATTATTCTATTGTCCCTACATTGCCCAGCTTGCCTGTGAGTTCAATCGCATTGTACAACATAACTGCGGCTTCGGCACGGGTAATAGGTTCATCGGGATAAAATTTGTTTTTGGAATCAAGTGTAGCAATTTCTCTGTGAATAACTTGTTGTAGCATTTGCTGATCCATCGCAGTTAACGAATTGTCGTCTGCTATTTCTTCGTTGGCAGTCGCCGAAGCAATATTGTTACCACCCGATTCATTAATATCAGGATCGACTTGTTCTACCGCTTGCCAGAGCAAGGTAGCAAATTGACCACGCGTCATCGCAGCAGTTACATCTACATCTGCCGGAATATCGAGTCCATTCAGATAAGCGACAATCATATCATTGCTATACCATGCCTCATTACTGATACGTGTATAGTAATCACTAGCTTCCGGCTTTTTGATAAATCGCATATTATCGAGATTAAGATCAAGCCCTTTAACAAGTGCGCTTACACCTTGTGCGGTATTTAATGCACGTTCTGGTGCATATTTCGTATCAGTCATGCCTGTCAAAATATGATACTCATCCAAATATTCAATCTTCTTTTTGTCTAATGTGTTATCCAGATCATCGAAAGCGGCAAAAGCTTGGCTACCTGAAGCAAATAATAAAACACCTGCAAGCCCTACTAACCATTTACGAACTATCATTGAACTCACCCCTACTTAGATAGATTGGAATGCTTAGACTTTACAAAAGTTGGATTATATTTAGTGTAACTGACAGTTGAATATAAATCTATATGATGATTCCGATCACGAACTTTGATTTTTTGTGCAGAAGGCGTTACCTTATATAGAGGAACTTTTGTTCATCCGTCATAAATAACATATAAATAGAGTGGAGGAATCACACATGAACAACCAAAATGAACGCTTGCTTGTATTTGCAGGCTCTTATGCAGAATCAACAGATAACGGGTTATATGTATATAGTTTGGACGAAGCAACCGGTGAATTGACTCAGACTGATGCTTTTATGGGACTCAAAAATCCTACATTTGTAAATGTCGATGCTACCGCAGGTCGATTATATGCTATCGGTGAAGCTGCTTATTCTGATGGCACTAAAATTGGTGAAGCTTCTTCGTTTGCGATTGATCCAGCAAAAGGAAGTCTTCATTTATTAAATCGTCTAAATACTGTAGGTGCACCTACATGCCATATTCAGCGCTCAGCAGATAGTAAGTATTTGAGCGTAACCAGTTATCATGGAGGAATGGTAGGATTATTTGCAATTCGTGAAGATGGTCAGATTGGTGAATCGTTAGATGTACAACAACATGAAGGACATAGCGTACATCCGAATCAAGATCGTCCACATCCACATTCTTCATTCTACGATCCTACAGGAAAATACCTATTGGTTCAGGACTTGGGCTTAGACCGCATTTATACTTATGCACTAAATGAAGAAGAAGGTAAGTTAGAGCGTGTAGCAGAGCAAGTGACTGCACCTGGTGCAGGGCCTCGCCATCTTGTTTTCCATCCGAACGGAAAATATGCGTTTGTGATTAATGAACTTAATTCAACGGTTACAGCTTATCAGTATGATGGAAGTAACGGTACATTAAGCGAAATTCATAGTATTTCTACATTACCAGCAGATTATGATGGTGAAAATGGTTGTGCTGAGATTACGATTTCCAAAGATGGTCGCTTTGTCTATGGATCAAATCGTGGACATGACAGTATTGTTCAATATGAAGTTAATCAGGCGACAGGAGAGCTTACGTTAGTACAACATGTATCGACTGAAGGCGGTCATCCAAGACACTTCTCTTTAACACCTAATGGTAACTATGTATTAGCGGCTAATCGTGATGGTAATAATATCGTTACATTTGCAGTAGATGCTGAAAGTGGTAAATTAACATACACAGGTAAAAGTATAGAAGTTTCTAAACCTGTATGTGTATGGTCTGTATACATGTAATTGCATTGCATCTTGATTAAATAGAATTCTATTTACATCATAATATCGATCAGAAAATCGTGTCTTCTAGTTGCTGGAGAGCATTCTAGGTAGACACGATTTTTTGTTATGAATCATATCTTCTTTTGGCGAGAATAGTCAGTGAAATGTTTCAATTTTGCGTATAGAGGTAAAGTACAGTAACTGCTATTCTTTCTATACTATAGACGATTCAGATATAGCCAAAGGAGAGATCAATGATGACTGAGCCAAGAAAAAACGATAAAATTGAAGAACAACAAGGCAAGCGTGATCATCCAGAACATTATCCTACTGAAAACGAAAGTTTGTTTGACCGTTTTGAGTCGGAACAGAATGTAGATCCTATGCCTATGGAAGATTTAAATATGGAGAAAAAAGAAGAAAAAGATAAAGATGCGACGAAATCTTCGTCTTCGAGTGAAAATGCTTATCCAGAAGGTATGGCTAAACGTTTAGAAGAACAACAAAAAGAAAAAGAGAACAATAAGTAAATCTACTTTAATAAATACACGATCTTCTAAATAAAGCAATTGATCAGCTGCTAGTTATAGGGTTGATCTTTTTTGCTACACAGATGTTGTAACACATAAATAGAGAGATTGTACTGAGGAAAGGTGAAGAGGATGGCATTTGGTATAGATCGATCCCAGCTAAATGATTGGAAACAACAGGTAAGTAATGGACAAATTGCTTTTTTGACTCACTATTGGATCGATAATCGATTCCCCAATATGCGTACAGTAACCAAAGTCGGTTGTGCTGATATTGAGAAATTGCAAAAATGGTGCAAAGACCATCAGTTAAACCCCCGGTATATCCATTTTCGTGATCGTTATCCTCATTTTGATTTGTTTGGAGTAGAGCAATTACGTATTTTGAGAGAAGAAGGACTTCAAGATCATATCGATCGCTTTAGAATTCGTTAACCTACATCTTGTATAACCCGCGATTCACAACACTACATTCGACAAAATAACAAAAAAATTTTAAAAGGTATTGAAATCGGTTACAAGCAGATATATAATAAGCGTGTAGAAACGTTTCGACAAAATGGTATAAAACAATACATTATTCATTTTATGCAGAATACACTATAAATTAGTGAATAAAGCGCATAAAATTAGCTATTTTAGCTGAAAATCCATAAAAACCCATTTTTTATATCTACATTTAAGTGTTGATAGAAAAGGGTAAATCATTTTTTTTATGATTTTATCGAAACGTTTCGATTAGCAAATTAACACCAGGGGGGAAGTCAATGGGAGCAACGATCAAGGATGTAGCCGCTTTAGCGGGTGTCGCAGTATCGACTGCGTCCTATGCGCTAAATGGAATCGGAAGAGTTAGTCCTAAAACACGCGATAAAGTGATTGTTGCTGCTAAACAGTTGAATTATCAGAAGAATGGGATTGCTTCTGATCTTAAGCGTTCCAAAACGAATACGATTGCTCTACTGTTAAGCGATCTATCCGGTCCATATTACTCTAGATTGATCAAAGGCGTGCAAGAAGTGAGCCTGAACAATGGATATGACTTGATTGCTTGTAGCTCAATTGGTGGAGAATCATCAACAGCTGTGAAGTTTATCAAAGAGAAAAGAGTAGATGGAGCGATTATCCTTGCTCACAATATTCCAGATCGTACGATTTTGGAATCGGCTCGTGAAGGATTCCCGATTGTTATGTTAGATCGAAGGTTAGAGCATGAAAGTGTTTGTTATGTTGAAGCAGATAATGAAAAAGGTGGCATTTTAGCTACTGAGCATCTGATCGAAGCAGGACATCGCAAAATTGCTTATGTATCCGGTCCGGCAAGCAGTAAGCACAACAAAGACCGCTATAACGGCTTTGTACAAGCGATGAATAAGCATGGCTTAACGATTGAACCACGCTGGAATCTGATCGGCAATTTCACAGAAGAAGGCGGTTATCGTGCAGTCAAGTTAATGATTGCGCAAGGAGAAATTCCAGAGGCTGTATTTTTTGCAAATGATGAGATGGCATTAGGAGGCATTACGGCTTTGAATGAAGCTGGAATTGTTGTTCCTGATGATATATCGGTTATCGGTTTTGATGATATTGTCCAAGCCCGATTTTTGACACCGTCTTTGACTACAGTAAGACAGCCAGATTATGAAGTAGGGGCATTAGCTGTACATCTGATTTTTCAGATTTTAAAAGGAGAGACTGTAAGTCCGCAATACAAACTGGATACTGAGTTAGTTTCCCGGGGGACTGTACGAGCTCCTTTATAAGTTACATCTGATTCATCACAAGCAAGATGGATTGTAAGCATTTTCTATAATAATAAAGAGGTGAATTGAATGACAAAAACATGGAAAACCGTTGTAGCTTGTATGTTGATCTTTTCTCTGATCTTGTCAGCATGTGGCAACAAAGAAGAAGCAGCGGCAACAACAGCAGATGGCAAACGTGTATTGAAAGTATGGGGGATGGGTGCAGAGGGAACAGCACTTGCTAAGATCGTACCTGATTTTGAAAAAGCTAACCCGGATATCAAAGTCGAAGTGCAAGCGATTCCTTGGGATAATGCCCATGACAAATTGCTAACTGCGGTCGCTTCCAAAAAAGGTCCTGATGTTGTACAAATGGGACTGGGTTGGATTCCTGAATTTGCAGATGCTGGAGCATTGCTAGATTTATCTTCTTACACAGAGAAATATCCAAATCTGAAAGTAGATAACTTCTTCAAAGGTGCTCAACAAACAATGACCTACAACGATCAATTGGTTGGTATTCCATGGTATATCGATACTCGCGTATTGTTCTACCGTGCAGACTTGCTAAAACAAGTTGGTTATAACGAACCACCAAAAACGTGGGCTGAATTGAAAGATGCAGCAACCAAATTGGCAGCTAGAGGCAATGGTAACTATGGTATTTTGCTAGATAGCCAGGATCAAGTATTTACACTTCCGTTTGCTTGGGAAAATGGTAGTGAAGTGATTAGTAGTGACAACAAAGCTCAATTTAATCAACCGCAATATGTAGAGGCTGTTAAATACTTGAGTAGCTTCTTTACTGAAAAACTAGCACCTTCTCAAGTCGATTTGAAACTTCTACCATCATTTGGTGAAGGTATTATCCCTATGTTTATCAGTGGACCATGGTCTGTACAACAGATCAAAGATGAATTGCCTGATCTAAAAGACGATCAATGGGGTACGGTTACGATTCCAGCTAAAGATGAAAACGGTAAAAGTGCTTCTATCTTAGGTGGATCTAGTCTATCGGTATTCAGCAGTGCAGCAAATAAAGACGATGGAGCTAAATTTATTTCGTACATGAATGAACCATCTGTACAAGTGAAATGGTATGAATTGACCAAAGATTTACCTTCTACAACCAAAGCATGGGAAGACAAATCACTTGCTTCTAACAAAGATATTCAAACGTTCCGTACACAAATGGATACAGCACGTCCAGCTCCATTCGTAAAACCTTGGGAAAGTATTGCTGATCTAATCAAAGCAGCGATGCAAGAAATTACAATCGGTGGCGCTGACGTTCAAGAACAAATGGATCAGGTGAACAGCCAGGCTGATGATTTATTGGCCAACTAATCTCATGATATCCACAGGGCAGAGGTGCTGCCCAACACAATCTTGATAAGTTTGAGTAGTATCCTTTGCCAAAGATTCATATGCCTTTACTAAATAAACGGGGTGAAATGAATGTTTAAAATGTGGAAATCAATGTTGGTATTGTTACTGATCAGTTCATTAGTATTAGCTGCTTGTGGAAATAAAGAAGAAGCAGGCGTGACCACAACTTCAGATGGTAAACGTGTATTGAAAGTATGGGGAATGGGTGGAGAAGATAATGCCATTTCGACACTGATCCCTGCTTTTGAAAAAAAATATCCAGACATTAAAGTAGAAACTCAGTTTATTCCATGGGATAACGCTCATGATAAATTGCTAACTGCGGTCGCTTCCAAAAAAGGACCGGATGTTATCCAAATGGGTACCACATGGATTCCAGAATTTGCTGAAGCCGGAGCATTGCTTGATCTGACTCCATACACAGAAGAATTTCCTAATCTCAAACCAGAGAACTTTTTCAAAGGTGCTCAAGAAACCATGACGGTTAACGATCAGTTAGTCGGTATTCCATGGTACTTGGAGACTCGCGTACTGTTCTATCGTACAGATTTGTTGAAACAAGTAGGTTATAACGAAGCTCCGAAGAGTTGGGCTGAACTAAAAGATGCAGCGACCAAATTAACAGATAAAAGCAAAGGGAGATACGGTATTTTGTTAGATACTCAGGATGCAGCATTCACCTTGCCTTATGCTTGGGAAAATGGCAGTGAAGTCATCAGTAGTGATAACAAAGCACAGTTCAATCAACCTGCTTATATCGAAACGATTGAGTATTTGACTAGCTTCTTTAAAGAAGGATTAACACCTAACGAGAGCGATATCAAATTATTGCCTTCATTTGGTCAAGGCTTAATTCCAATGTTCGTGAGTGGTCCGTGGTCTGCGAATCAGATCAAAACAGATCTACCTGATCTGAAATCAGATCAATGGGCAACAGCTGTAATTCCTCCAAAAGAAGAAGGTGGCAAAAGCGCTTCTATTTTAGGTGGATCTAACTGGAGTGTATTCAGCAGTGCAGCCAACAAAGATGATGCTGCTAAATTTATTGCTTTCATGAGTGATCCTGAAACACAAGTTGCTAAGTATAAACATGATCAGGATCTACCTGCCAACATGAAAGCTTGGGATAACGAAGTCTTTAACAATAAACCTATTGTTCAAACATTCCGTGACCAACTCGATACAGCACGCCCATCTCCATTTGTGAAATCATGGGAATCGATCGGTGATCTGATCAAAGCTGCTCTACAACAAATTACGATTGGTGGAGCAGATATCAAAGAGCAGATGGAAGAAGTGAATACAGGGGCAGATAGTCTACTCGCTGAATAAGCACTTGCCAAAACTATATTTAAAATATCTACATTAGCTATTGTTCTCATCCGATTCCAGCTTAGATGAAATGATCTACGGTGAATCTGGATGAGATCGATAGTACACCAGAACGTCAAAACTTCTGTGAAGGAGGGAATCCAATATGCAAAACGCTTTGCAAAAATTAAACAAATATAAATATCCGTATTTGTTTATTGCACCCACGCTAATTATTTTGTTTTTGTTTTCATTTATTCCTATCTTTATCGCTATTTTCATCAGTTTTACAAACATGAACTTATCGGGATTGGCTGACTTCTCGAATATCAAATTTAATGGATTTGATAACTTTGTTCGATTGTTCTCGGATGCAACATTCCAGAAGTCGATGTTCAATACTCTTATTTTTGTAGTCGTTGGTGTTCCTTCAGTTGTTCTTATTTCGATGGCCATTGCGATTTTGATTAATCAGGGTACCAGTTGGCTTTTCAAATCTTTCCGAGTGATTTACTACATGCCTTCAATTACAAATATCGTAGCTGTAGCTGTAATCTGGGGATATTTGTATAACTCTCAATATGGTCTCATTAATCAGATGTTAGGCTTTATCGGGATCGATCCTGTCAGTTGGTTACAAGATCCTGTTATTGCTAAGTTCTCACTGATTATTATGGCAGTGTGGAAAGCGATCGGTCTGAATATGATCATTTTCTTAGCAGCGTTACAAGGAATTCCGCGTACGTACTATGAAGCTGCTCAGATTGATGGAGCAAGCCGTTGGGAACAGTTGACTAAGATTACGGTTCCTTTGCTTAGCTTTGCTACTTTTTTCGTATCGATTACAACACTAATCGGCTGGATTCAATTTTTTGAAGAGCCGCTTGTTATGACCAAAGGTGGTCCAATTAACAGCACGATGTCTATGGCATTATTTATCTACAACACAGGGTTCCAACGCAATAACTTTGGTTATGCAGCAGCAGGTTCTATTGTTCTATTTGCAATCATTATTCTTGTAACAATGATCCAGTTCAAAGTACGTAAAAAAGACAGCGATGTAGAATACTAAGTTCTGTAGTCAGCTTAATAAACAGAACAAAGTATGAAGGGAGGTTCCAAAATGGATATTCAAGTCAAACCGGTCTACAAAACGATAGTGATTACGCTACTACTTCTTGGGAGTATAGCGATGTGTATCCCTTTTGTATGGATGATTCTTGCATCCTTCAAACCAGAAAGTGAAGTTGTAGCCTTAACACCGAAGTTCTGGCCACAACAAGCTACGCTTGAGAACTATGTACGTCTATTTACAGAGATGAGATTTGCGACCTATTTGTGGAACACATTAGTTATCGTATTTTTCTCCTTTATTGGTTTATTTTTAAATGCGGCAGCAGGGTATGCATTTGCTAAGTTCGAATTCCCGGGTCGTAATGTTCTCTACTATCTTGTATTAGGAACAATGATGATTCCTTCTCAAGTTACAATGATTCCAGTCTATCTATTGCTGAATCAGATGAACCTAACGAATACAATGGCAGGTATTGTTTTGCCAGGTATGGTTAATGCGTTTGGTATTTTCTTATTCCGTCAATTTATGACAACCATTCCGGCTGACTTGATCGAAGCAGCACGATTGGATGGAGCCAGTGAATTACGTACATTCTTCCAATTGGTAATTCCGATTGCGAAGCCAATCTTTGCAGTACAAGGGATCTTAACCTTTATCGGCGGATGGAACAGTTTCTTGTGGCCGTTGATTATTGCTAATGATGAAAATCTATACACATTATCAGTTGGATTATCATTATTGAAAGGTCAATATGGTGGTGACTTTGCTATTCAGATGGCAGGTGCTTCATTCATGGTTGTACCGATCGTTATTCTGTTTATCTTTATGCAGCGTCATATTATCGAAGGATACACCATTTCAGGTATGAAGTAATTTCATACCTGAATCATAATTACAATGCTGTAGCAGCACAAGAGACAATTCGTTCTACGAGAACGTATTTTGGATAGAAGAATACAAGTTTACTTTTTGGAGGGATATTGAATGTCAACAATAAAAAATCAAACACAACAAACAGGACTTTTCCAAAATGAATATGGTTATTTTACAGAAAATGGTCGTGAATATGTAATTACCAATCCACGTACACCACGTCCGTGGAGCAATATTATTAGTAATGGCGATTACTCCTTTATGGTATCGCAAGCAGGTGGCGGTTGCTCATGGCGTGGTAATGCAGGGCAGAACCGAATCACTCGTCTTTTCCAAGATGTTATTAAAGATTCATGGGGTAAATTTATTTATCTACGTGATCGTAACTCAGGTAAGTTCTGGTCAGCAGGCTGGAAACCCGTTATGGCAGAATATGAATTCTACGAAGTACGTCATGGTATTGGTTATAGCGTATTTACACAACAAGTGGATGGCATTCGCAGTGAGTTAACCGTATTTGTAGCTCCTGATGCACCACTTGAAATTATGCAGCTCAAAGTAACTAATAACAGCACAACAGCGCGTGAACTGGATGCAACAACTTATTTTGAATGGGCTCCAGGTTTTGCGCCAGATGAGCATCGTGAATTCCACAAAATCTTTATGAACTCTGAATATAAACAAGACCTGAACGCGATTCAGCTTGAAAAATACTTATGGAGCTTCCCGGATGAAAAAGGACGCAGTAACAATGTAAGCTGGCCTTATACAGCGTTCCATGCAGCAAGTGAAACCCCTTCTTCTTTTGATGCAGACAAAGAATCATTTGTAGGTATGTATGGAGAAGAATCTCGTCCACAAGCAATGATTGATAAAGAATTAGCAGGTAACAGTGGACGCTTTGGTGATGCTACAGCTTCTTTACGTGTAGCGATTAACTTAGAAGCAGGCGCTTCACATACCGTTGTATTTACAATTGGTGCAGCAGAGCAAGAAAAAGAAGATGCAGATGCATTGATCCAAAAATATACAACCGTAGAAGCAGCAGAACGTACACTTCAAGATGTACATGCATTCTGGAGTGAACTCATTGATGTTGAAGAAATTCACACTCCTGATCCAGCGATGAATATTATGACTAATGTATGGTTGAAGTATCAATCTATCTCTTGTCGTCTATGGGGTAAAACAGCCTATTATCAAACAAGTGCAGGATATGGTTACCGTGACCAATTGCAAGATTCTCAGATTTTCTTAACAAGCAAGCCAGAACTGATGCGTAAACAAATTCTTATGCATGCTTCTCAACAATTCCAAGAAGGTGATGTACTTCACTGGTGGTTCACGATTCGTGGCGGCGGTCCTCGTACACGTTGTTCAGATGACTTGTTATGGCTTCCGTTCATCATGGATGCGTATCTGAAAGAAACACAGGACTACGATATCTTAGATGAAGTTACTCCTTTCCTTGATGGTGGAGAAGCAACAGTATATGAGCATTGTAAATTAGCGATTGAGAAAACATTCTTACGCTTTAGCCCGCGTGGTGTTCCGTTAATGGGTGAACATGACTGGAATGATGGTCTAAGTGCGATTGGTTATGAGTGGAGAGGTGAAAGCTTCTGGGTAGGTGAGTTCTTATACCTTATCCTAGGTAACTTTGCACCAGTATCAGCCAAACGTGGCGATCAAGTCTTTGCAGATAAAATGGTTGAAGTACAAGGTAGCTTAAAAGCAGCATTGAACAAATATGGTTGGGATGGCGAGTGGTATCTACAAGCGACCAACGATGATGGTTTAAAAGTAGGATCGAAAGAAAATGAAGAAGGTCAAATCTTCTTGAATCCACAGATGTGGGCTGTTATCTCTGGCGTAGCTGATCAAGAGCGTGGACAACAAGCAATGGATAGCGTAAGTAAACATTTACTACGTGATCATGGTGCTTTGCTATTGTACCCTGCTTATACTAAAGTTCGTCGTGATATCGGTTATATTACTCGCTATGCTCCAGGCTTACGTGAAAACGGAGGTGTCTATACGCATGCAGCTACTTGGGCAGTATGGGCGTATACACTGATTGGTCAACCAGAGAAAGCGTATGAAGCGTATAGCAAAATCTGTCCACCTAACCGTTCTGATGATCCTAATGGTTATGTAGGCGAGCCGTATGTAACACCAGGTAACTCGGATGGTCCAATCTCACCTAACTATGGTCGTGGAGGCTGGACATGGTATACCGGTTCTTCGCAGTGGTTACAACGTATGGCAACGAACTGGATTCTAGGCGTACGTGCTGAGAATGAAGGTCTATTGGTAGATCCAAGTATTCCGAAAGACTGGAAAGAGTTCACGTATCGTCGTGCTTTCCGTGGAGCTACGTATAATCTGCATGTAGATAATGCAGCAGGGGTAGCTCGTGGTATTAAAGAAATCAAAGTCGACGGTAAAGTAATCGAAGGCAATATCTTGCCAGATTTCCGTGATGGTAAAGAACACGAAGTTAAAGTGATTATGGGTTAATATGTTCTATCGATCTTGTCTGAATAGATCAAAGCATATGTAAGCATGAAATCATAAACAAATTATAAATAGCTCTGTCTGTTCGTGATACTGACTTGATCTGAAGTCGTATATTCGGACAGACAGAGCTTTTCTCTATATCAGCAATCTCGTTTTTTGAAAATAAATTATAGATGCATAAAAGATGCACAAAATATTTTACGAATAATGATCTGAAATGTTAAAGTGAATTACAAATAACCCTATCAAATTTCATTCATCCAATGTAAACATGAAGAAGTGAATGTAAGAGGAGAGATACGATGAGTTGGCATATCAAAACGTTTGATGAATTAACATCTTTAGAAATGTATCGCATTTTGCAAGAACGAACAGCTATTTTTGTGGTTGAACAGAACTGCCCTTATCAAGAAGTAGATGGTAAAGATATCGCCAGCTATCATCTTTACAAAGAAGAAGAGGGTCAGATTGTTGCGTATTCAAGACTTCTTCCTTCCGGTGTAGCCTATCCAGAAGCTTCGATCGGTCGAGTGATTGTAAAGCGTGAATATCGTGGAAAAGGATTAGCGCAAGAGCTATTCCGTAAAAGTATCGAATTTATTCAGCATGAATTGAAAGAAGACAAAATTAAAATTCAAGCTCAGCATTACTTAGAGAAATTTTATAGCAGTTATGGATTTGAACCGATCTCAGAAATGTATCTAGAAGACGATATTCCTCATATCGATATGATGCGTATCACAACATCGTAATCGCAAATGATCTCAAAAGTGAACAAAAAAAGGAGGATGTGTGAAGTAGTGGTGACACTTTTTTGCATGTCCTTTTTGCTACGAAATCAATCTCAGGAAGATTTGGGTAAAAATAGTAAGCATTTAAATTGGAAATTCATACCTATGTATTGTAGAATGGGAAGAGTAAAGAGTAATTTAGTACGAATGAGGGGGCATGCACTGCTCAGTATTCAACTAGAATGTGCAGAATGATATATACAAAATGCGATATGTCTATTCTCAAAATCTCTGTTTTCCTGTATTTGGATTAAAAATAGCCGTAAAAGGGCTAAAAAACCTGAATAACTCTTTATGTGCAGCGTGAGAAAACGTTTTCTTGAAAAAAAGACGTTTTACTCGTTCATAGTCTAATTCTAGGCTATTTTGTGATCAATCATATAGAGGTATAATTAAATATGTTGCAATTCCGTCACAAATATATTCACAAAAAATTCAAGACGGAGGGAATCCTCGATGACAATCGACGAATCAAACCAACCATGGCTGTGGGAATCGTATTACGGACCCAATTTGGGGTATGTACAAGAACAATATGAACTGTACAAACAAGATCCGAATTCTGTAGATGAAGGATACCGTGAACTTTTTGAACGTTATGGAGAGCCTGTTGCTCCTGTTACCGTATCATCTGGTCAAACAGTGGTAAGTAGTAGTACAGAAACACCAGCTAAAGTAGACACTAATTTGCTTAAGAAAGCGGTTGCAGCCGAACGTTTAGTATGGAATATCCGTACATACGGGCATCTGGCAGCGGACATTGATCCGCTTGGACTAAGTACAGCGACTGATGTTCGTTTACTTGATCCAGAGCAATACGGACTGGGACAACGTGACCTTGCACAATTACCAGCATCATTGATCTGGGAAAATGCACCTCCTGAAGCAAAAGACGGATGGGAAGCTATCCAGATGTTGCGTAAGAAGTATACAGGTCCACTGGCTTATGAATTTGCACATGTACATGATGAAAAGGAGCGTAACTGGCTCAACCGTCAAGTTGAAACAGGATCGTCTACACTTTCATTGGATGACGAAGAACGCATTGAATTGTTCAAGCGTCTAGTGGAAGTCGAACAATTTGAAGAATTCTTGCATCGTACATTTATTGGACAAAAGCGCTTCTCAATCGAAGGTAATGATGTCCTTGTACCGATGCTAGATTCAATCGTACGTATTGCTGCACGTAGTGGCGCAAGACATGTCTTAATGGGAATGGCGCATCGTGGTCGTCTAAATGTATTGGCTCATGTTCTTGGTAAGCCATACAGCAAGATTTTCTCCGAGTTCCATCATTCACCAAATAAAGATACAATGCCTTCTGAAGGCTCGATGGGTGTTACTTTTGGCTGGACAGGTGATGTGAAGTACCATTTAGGTGCACATCGTTCTGTTACCCCAGAAGGACAAAGCTTTGAAACTCGTCTGACACTGGCAAACAATCCAAGTCACTTGGAATATGTTAACCCGGTGGTTGAAGGATTTACTCGTGCTGCACAGGATGATCGTACAGACAAAGGTTATCCTCGCCAAGATCCTGACAAAGCAGCAGCTATCATCATGCATGGTGATGCCGCATTCGCAGGTGAAGGTATTGTCGCAGAGACGCTTAACTTTAATCAGCTAACAGGTTATCAAAATGGCGGTACTATTCATATTATTGTTAATAACCGTCTAGGCTTCACAACAGACAGTGGAGATTCACGTTCGACTCATTATGCAAGTGACCTTGCTAAAGGATATGAGATTCCAATTATCCATGTGAACGCAGATGATCCAGAAGCTTGTCTACGTGCTGTAGCTATGGCGACTGAATATCGTAATTTATTTAAAAAAGATTTCTTGATTGATCTGATTGGCTACCGTCGTTATGGTCATAATGAAACAGATGATCCTGAAACGACTCAACCCATTATGTATGGCAAAGTGAAAAATCATCTTCGTGTAGCTTCACTATATGGTAACAAATTGGCGAAGCAAGGTGTTGTGGATGAAAAACGTTATGAGCAGTTCAAAGCTGAAATCCAAGATCATCTAAAATCGATCTACGAAGAAGTGAAAACAGATCATACTGAAGATTCCAATGCACCTCTAAATCGTCTGGAAGCAGATAGCAAAACACCTGAAGCTTCTACTGGAGTTCCTGCTAATCTACTCAACACGATCAACGAGGGATTGCTGAAATGGCCAGAAAACTTCAATGTGTATCCTAAACTACAGCGTATTCTGGAACGTCGTGCAACTGCACTTAGTCCAGAAGGCAAAGTTGATTGGGGACATGCAGAAACACTGGCATTTGCTTCAATCTTAGCAGATGGTAAGCCTATTCGGATTACTGGACAAGATGTAGAACGTGCGACATTTGCTCATCGTAATCTGGTATTGCATGATGCACAGACAGGTGAACCTTTCTGTCCGTTACATCGTTTGCCAGAAGCGAAAGCATCATTCGCTATTCATAACAGTCCATTGTCTGAAGCTTCAGTACTTGGATTTGAATATGGATACAATGTGTATGCACCGGAAACATTAGTAATCTGGGAAGCACAATACGGCGATTTCACTAATGCAGCGCAAGTTATTATTGACCAGTTTATCTCAGCTGGACGTAGTAAATGGACACAAAAATCCAGTCTTGTGATGTTGTTGCCACATGGTCATGAAGGTATGGGACCTGAGCATTCTAGTGCTCGTCCAGAACGCTTCTTGCAATTGGCAGCCGAAGATAACTTTACTGTAGCTAACCTGACTTCTGCGTCACAATACTTCCATCTACTTCGCCGTCAGGCACGTAGTACTCAGGAAGAAAATGTACGTCCATTAGTCGTGATGGCACCGAAAAGTCTAATTCGTAATCCGCGTGTTGCTTCATCACCTGCGGAATTTAGTGAAGGAACGTTCCAACCGATTTTGCAACAAAAAGGTCTGGGCGACAAAAAGAATGCTGTACAACGTGTGATCCTTTGTACGGGTAAAGTAGCGATCGATCTCGAAGAGGCTTTGGATAAAAACAAAGAAGAAGACTACTCTTGGTTACATGTGATTCGTGTAGAACAACTGTATCCATTCCCTAAAGAAGAAATCAATGCTGTTCTAGCAGAGTTTACGAACTTGCAAGAAATTATCTGGTTACAAGAAGAACCGCAAAACATGGGATACTGGAGATATACCGATGCACGCTTGCGCGATTTGGCACAAGAAGGTGTAGCGGTAAGTTATATCGGTCGTCCAGAACGTTCTAGCCCGGCTAGTGGTTATCAACATATTCACGCCATCGAACAACAGCGTATACTAGGATTAGCACTCAAACAAAATTCTTTACAGAACAACATATCCCTGGGAGGTAGTCGGCTGTGAGTGAAATTAAAGTACCCGAAATGGGCGAGTCTATAACCGAAGGAACGGTATCAAAATGGGTTGTGAAAGAAGGAGACACTGTCAGTCAAGGAGATGTACTGCTTGAGCTTGAGACAGATAAAGTCAACTTGGAGATCAGTGCCGAAGAAGATGGAGTTGTAGAGTCTATCACCAAGCAAGAAGGTGAAACAGTACAAGTCGGTGAATCTGTAGGTGTGATCGGTGCTGGAAGTGGAAGTAGCAAACCTGCTGCATCTGAATCCAAACCAGCTCCAGAATCCAAGCCTGAAAGTAAATCAGATGATGTCGTTACAATTAACTACCCAGCAAAAGGTGCTGAGCCTGCTGCTGAAAAAGCAACTGATAAATCGACAAATGCTGTAACAAGCAAACCAGATAATGGGGATGCTATCGGTACACCGGCTGCTCGCAAGTTAGCTCGTGAGCGTGGTATTGATCTAGGATCGGTACAAAGCAACGATCCGATCGGCAGAGTCAATCCAGACGATGTACGCAAACATGGTGACAAACCAGCACCAGCGAAATCTGAAGCTGCACCTGCTAAAAAACCTGTTGAGAACAATCCAGCTAAACCGGCAGATCGTCAACCGATGTCACGTCGTCGTCGCACGATTGCGAATCGTCTAGTTGAAGCTCAGCATAATGCTGCAATGTTAACAACATTTAATGAAGTAGACATGACAGCGATCTTGGATGTTCGTAAACGCCGTAAAGATGCGTTTAAAGAGAAATATGATGTAGGTCTAGGATTTATGTCTTTCTTCACCAAAGCAGTTGTAGGGGCACTTAAAAAGTTCCCTATGGTCAATGCTGAGATTGATGGCGATGATGTTATTGTGAAGAAATTCTATGATATCGGTATTGCGGTATCTGCTAAAGAAGGTCTTGTGGTTCCTGTTGTTCGTGATGCAGACCGTCTAGGTTTTGCACAAATCGAAAAAGAAATCGCAACGTTAGCTTCTAAAGCACGTTCAAACACATTAGGATTGTCTGAGCTTCAAGGAGGTACATTTACAATCACCAACGGTGGTGTATTTGGTTCCTTGCTTTCAACGCCAATCTTGAATGCACCGCAAGTAGCGATTCTGGGTATGCACAAAATCCAGCTTCGTCCGGTAGCAATTGATGCAGAACGTATGGAAAATCGTCCGATGATGTATATCGCATTGTCATACGATCACCGTATTATTGACGGTAGCGAAGCAGTAAGCTTCCTCGTTAAAGTCAAAGAATTGCTTGAAGATCCAGAAACATTGTTGATCGAAGGCTAATTTATTATCAAAAAAGGAACTTCCAGATCGTTGGAAGTTCCTTTTTTATATTTTATTTGTTTATGGATGAAGAATTGATCGGATTATTAGAATCAAGTGTTAGCGAATATATTGAGATTACATAATATTTTAAATGGAAAAAGTAATATCGTATTAATCTAACTCTATCCTATGTCATTCTTTTCATTCGATAATGTTATTCAATATGTATGCTTTTGGGTATATTGATTACAGGCTGAAAATAGATGCTTTTTTTCTGAAACTAAAGTACGTCAGTCATTGTTTGATTCAATCGAAATTACATCTTTCTTAAGTAGAAAATGTGTCAATCGATGAACTCAATATATGTAAGTACATAGACAGAATAAGTGGCAATAACGTTTTAGGAATGAATAGGGAGAGATGATAATGGAAAAGGGAGCCAGTCAAAAGGCATTTTTACGTAAAATTATTTTGATATCTACATTGGGTGGATTGCTATTTGGTTATGATACAGGGGTAATCAACGGGGCTTTACCATTTATGTCAGCGGCACTCGGGCTGAA
The DNA here is from genome assembly GCF_005233705.1 of Paenibacillus sp. CFBP13512. Lineage (NCBI taxonomy): Bacteria > Bacillati > Bacillota > Bacilli > Caryophanales > Paenibacillaceae > Paenibacillus > Paenibacillus sp. CFBP13512. The sequence goes on from NZ_QGAD01000005.1 coordinate 281,010, forward strand.
CTCGTTTACAGAAGGATTAGTCGCTAGTATTCTACTGTTTGGTGCAGCATTCGGAGCTATCGCAGGCGGACGGCTTTCTGATTACTTGGGACGTAAGCAAAATATTATCTATCTAGCAGTTTTGTTTTTCGTCGCTACCGTCGGTTCAACCCTTGCTCCTAACGTTACCGTTATGGTCATTTGTCGCTTCTTATTGGGACTTGCTGTAGGTGGTGCTTCGGTAACCGTACCTTCGTATCTAGCAGAAATGTCTCCCGCAAACAAACGTGGCGGTATTGTTACCCGTAATGAACTAATGATTGTGAGTGGTCAATTGCTTGCCTTTATCTTTAATGCCATTCTAGGGATAACGATGGGTGATAATACCCATGTATGGCGCTATATGTTAGCGATCGCTTCTATTCCAGCAATCTTCTTATTTTTTGGAATGTTACGTGTGCCTGAAAGTCCACGTTGGTTAGTGGCAAAAGGTAAAAATGAACGTGCATTAAAAGCGCTTCGCAAAATTCGTACAGAAGAACAAGCAAAAATAGAAGTAGAAGAAATCAAAGCTTCATTTGATGCAGAAGAAAGTACAGAAAAAGCAGGCTTTAAAGATCTTGCTGTACCTTGGATACGCCGTCTGATGTTTATTGGATTAGGTATCGCAGTCGTTCAGCAGATTACGGGTGTTAATTCGATTATTTATTATGGTACTGAGATTCTTAAAGATTCAGGTTTTGAAACTAAAGCAGCTTTGATTAGTAATATTGCGAACGGTGTAATCTCGGTAGCCGCAACATTTTTGGGAATGTGGTTGCTAGGTAAAGTAGGTCGTCGTCCTATGCTTAGAACAGGTCTGATCGGTACAACATGTGTATTATTACTGATTGCAATTTTCTCAGCAGTATTGGAAGGTTCACCTGCATTGCCTTATGTAATCTTATCCTTAACTGTTACCTTCCTTGCTTTCCAACAAGGAGCGATTTCTCCGGTAACCTGGTTAATGTTATCTGAGATTTTCCCGTTACAATTACGTGGGTTCGGAATGGGTGTGACCGTATTCTGTTTGTGGATTGTTAACTTCTTAGTTGGATTAACATTCCCTATATTGATGGCAGGTATTGGACTATCTGCAACATTCTATTTGTTCGCAGCTTTAGGCTTACTGGCGATTACATTTGTACAAAAATATTTACCAGAAACCAAAGGCTTTACATTAGAAGAATTGGAAGAGAAGTTCCGCAATTATGGTAAAAAAAAACCTAAAAAAGCTAAAGTGAAACCTGCACCAGCCAAGTAAAAAATTGCAGATTAATAGTAAATCATTGAATAGATCATTATATAAATACTGAAGCGACTTCTAAGGTTCTGATAATCCTTATGAAGTCGCTTTTACTTTATTTTTTCGGTATGATTACCATACGTATACTTACAAAATACATAACTATCAAGTAGGAGGATAGATAGTGTTTACCTCTAAACCTGTGCATAAGCTTTCATCTGCGAGCAAAAGAGTACGATTTTATTACAGTGTAGCTATTATAATAACTATTGCACTTGGATTAGCATCACGAATATATGCGTCTACGTTACCTGATATTCTATCCGATCATGCAGGAGATGTGCTATGGGCAATAATGATTTATATAGGAATACGTATCATATGGGTACATAGAAGTCTGTTATTTGCTGCAATATTAAGTTTGTTATTTTGTTATCTAATTGAATGTAGTCAGCTATATCAAGCCATATGGATTAACGACATACGTCATACTATGCTTGGCGGATTGGTATTAGGCAAAGGATTTTTGTGGATTGATCTGGTTCGATATACATTCGGTATACTGCTCGCTATAGGACTTGATGATATGATGTTGAAATTAAGGAGGGTCAGATGATGAATAAAGAGGATATCACCCAACAACTTTTACATGAATTAGAAGGAGAGAAAGAAAGCTTTATATTGCACTTACGAGTAGATCTCGACTGGGATCATGTACATTTGGTAAAAGTATTCAAATTGATGGTAAAGTATATCCAGCAATTAGAACCGACAGCACCTTTGGAACGGCATATAGCAAGTGGATTTTGGTTCTTCACGAATTTTGTCAAAGATTGGTCGTCACATGACAATTTCCGCTCTCGCAATGCTTATCCAGAATTGTATTATCAGGGTATGTATGAATTGATCTTTTTGCTGACAGATTGGTATTTTTCAGGTGAATGTCCATTTGTAGAACCAGAAGCGTTTGAACAAGAATGGAATCGTCTAACTTTACTATTAAAAGAAGAAACACAGTAAACCAAATAGCGTAACATCTCAAGGTAGTAATCGCCAAGATGATACGCTATTTTTTTAGCATGAATCACTCTATGCTATATGACAATACTAGATAGAAGGTGGGGAATATATACCTTTTACTTAGCCGCGGATTGAATATGTTCCCATAGTACGCTATTCACATATTGGCTTTCACCCGTCACATCTTCACCGAACCAATCGGGCTTTTGGAAATGTTCTACATCTGCTTCTTCTGCAAATTCTATTTCGATGGTTATAAGATCCTTTTGTACCGTATTATGATAAATATCTAGATCAAAATGATAGTCATTCCACTTCACTTTTTTACGTGTTTTGATTAAAGGTGTTACCTCTAACTTACCTATTAGCTGTTCATAAATACCAGCACCAATATCAAATTCTGTTTCTTCACGTACTAGTCCTTTGCCTGCTTTATGGGTCATCGTGAATTGCTCTTGACCATTAATGACTAATTTGCGTACTCGCAACGTCTCGGATTCACTGGTAGCCAAATAGGTCTGATGAATTTCTTGTGTCTCTACAATATCCAAATCTGTAGGATAAGTATGTAATACGTATTTTTTTTCAATTTCTTTACCCATCATAAATCCTCCTGAGAATCGATTTTCTCTATTTTAACATATTGCAAAAGGTTTATTTACATAGTGATTGGTTATACCTATAATGATAGGGACATTTGCGGAAATAGGAAAGAAATATGTAATGGAGGTGAAAGTAATGAAGTTAGCAGAAGCATTAATAGTACGATCTGATGTGCAGAAAAGAATAGAACAGATGAAAGTACGTCTGAGCCGAAGCGCTAAAGTACAAGAAGGTGAAAAGCCACCTGAGCGCCCCAATGAATTGCTAAAAGAAATGGGTCATTTGTTAACCGAATTAAATGTACTGATCAAACGAATTAATCGTACCAATGCACAAGTGATCTTTGAAAATGACACGACATTAGCTGATGCATTAGCCGATCGAGATACGCTTGGGTTACGTCGCAATATACTGAATGATCTGATGCATACAGCCAGTATCAAGCAAGATCGTTATACCAAGTCAGAAGTCCGTTTTCTAGCGACCGTAAATATTGGAACCTTGCAAGAAGAGATGGATCATCTGGCCAAAACGTATCGTGAACTGGATACTCGTATTCAAGAACTGAATTGGAAAACCGATTTGATTGATTAAAGATCATACTGTACACACTTACAAGTTGGTAATCTATTATCTATAAGGCGAGCATACAAACCGCCAACTGGTTTAAGTTGGACCGTTGGGTAGAAATGAGGGGCAATTTCTGAAGGTTCGAGTCCTTTAATGATAAATTAGCCTTGTATTGTTACATGAGTACAACTCACCTATTATTGTTACTACCACATGCTGATTATAGATATAGACGAGGGCGGGTTCGGGGATTTGTAAGATCTGTTTACATAATAATTGAGCGGTAATACAATCAACTCAAAAATGACTCTATGATATACAGGGTCATGTTTTGAGTTGATTATTCTTTTATCCATTGATCAGAAAAGTTAAAATTAGAGATTTCTTCCCACTTCGTGTACAATAAACAAGAGACTGAGAATGATTATCATAGAGGAGGAAGTTATAGATGAGTATTTCAGAAAGTATTCGTAATCGTCGTTCGATTGGTAAAGTAAAGCAGGACTCTATTCCACGTGAAAGTATTGAGCGTATTTTGGAAGCAGGGATCTGGGCACCGAATCATCGTTTAACTGAACCGTGGAAATTTTTCGTATTAGAAGGTAATGGACGTAATAAGTTAGCAGAAGCATTAGCTAGCGTAGCAGGTAATGGTGAAGTTACTGAAGAAAGTCTATCTTCTGCACGCAAAAAGGTAGAACGTGCACCATTAATTATCGCTGTAGCGGTAGAACCTGAGGACAATCCTAAAATTATCGAACTTGAAGAATATGGTGCAGTCTTTGCAGCCATTCAAAATATGTTGCTTGAAATTCACGAGTTAGGACTAGGCGCAGTGTGGAGAAGTGGCGAACCTTGTTATCACGAATTGATGGGTAAAGCTTTTGATTTAAGTGAAAAAGGTAAAATGCTAGGCTTTATTTATATTGGTGTACCGGAAAATAATGATCAACAAAGTAAGCGGACTCCATTTGCTGAAAAAACAGTCTGGATTAGTGAATAACGTAGGAGGAATACGATGATTACATGCTATCTCAAATATGTGATCGATCCTTACCAAGTGAAAGAATTTGAGCAATATGCGAAGATGTGGATACCGCTAGTTAACAAATTAGGGGGTACCCATCACGGATACTTTCTTCCACATGAAGGGGCGAATAATATCGCTTATGCTTTATTTTCTTTTCCAAGTCTTGCGGATTACGAACGTTATCGTCAAGAGATGGCGGTAGATGAAGAATGCCAGCAAGCATTTGAATTTGCTAATAAAAACAAGTGTATTATCAGTTACGAGCGTAGCTTTATGCGTCCTGTTTTCGAATAATCTTATTCCTATTTGAATAAAAAGCCTTTCACGATCAAGAGCATTCGTCGGAATCCGCTCTAATCATGAAAGGCTTTTATTTGTTAATCTATCAGCTTATTAGACATTGTATTGAAAATTAGCATCCTTTTGGCAATTAAAGCTTACCTGCGCTCACTTCTTGACCTAGCTTTTGACGAATATCGTCTGCGGCTTCAACCATTAATTTCAAAGCAGCCACAGTCTCAGGATGTGCACGAGTTTTTAATCCGCAGTCCGGGTTAATCCAGAACAATTTCGGATCAAGTACACGTAGAGCGCGTTCGATCAACTGTACCATTTCTTCTTTGGCAGGTACACGAGGACTATGAATATCATAGACACCTAGACCAATGCCTTTATCGTACCCATGAACTTCAAAAGAAGAAATCAATTCACCATGACTACGAGATGTCTCAATAGAGATAACATCGGCATCCATATCTTTGATCGCATCAATAATATCATGGAATTCGGAATAACACATGTGAGTATGAATTTGTGTTGTTTCTTGTACAGCGGCTGTAGATAGACGGAACGAACCTACTGCCCAATCCAGATATTCTTGCCATTTGCTACGTTTTAGAGGCAATCCTTCACGTAGAGCAGGCTCATCTACCTGAATCATTTCAATACCCGCCGCTTCAAGTGCTAGAATCTCATCTGAAATAGCGCGTGCGATCTGGTAAGACACTTTACTACGAGGAATATCGTCCCGTACAAATGACCAGTTCAGAATCGTTACTGGACCTGTTAACATCCCTTTAACAGGCTTAGCGGTTAATGATTGAGCATACTTTGTTTCCGTTACGGTCATTGGTTTTACAAAATGGACATTACCATAGATCACCGGTGGCTTCACGCAACGTGAACCATACGATTGAACCCAACCAAAGCGTGTAAATGTAAATCCATCTAATTGTTCTCCGAAAAATTCGACCATATCAGTACGTTCAAATTCACCATGTACCAATACATCTAATTTCAACTCTTCTTGAATCGAAATCCAATCTTGAATCTGCTCTTCAATAAAACGAGTATAGTCTGCTGGCGACAATTCTCCTTTACGCCATAATTGACGAGCACGGCGTACTTCGACCGTTTGTGGGAAGCTACCGATTGTCGTTGTAGGCAATAATGGTAATTTCCATTTTTCTGCATGTATCACTTGACGCTGTGCAAAAGGAACATTGCGTGTAGCGGAACCTTCATCTTGTTGTAGATGTTGTTCTTGTGGAGCACGCCATGACGAATGAGCAATACGTTCTACGGCTTCACGACTGCGATCCAATGCTTCTTGTACCGCACTTGCACCGATATTAGCGGCTTTCGTTAGCAAAGCCAATTCTTCTAATTTCTGATCTGCAAAAGCAAGAGCATCTTTGATAATCGGATCAAGAGACGTTTCGCTATTAGTGGTTACCGGTACATGTTGTAGACTGCAAGACGGCTGAATCAGTAAACGATCGGCAGGTACAGTTTGAGAAATGGTTTGAATCAATTCAATTTTATCTTCTAATTTGGAACGCCAGATATTGCGACCATCGACTAGACCAACGCCTAGAATTTTGTCTTCAGGGAATCCCCAATCATCAAGGTTGTTCAGATTTTGCTCTAATCCATGTACAAAGTCCAAGCCAATTCCTTGTACAGGTAGATCAATCAATTTACCAAAATCATCGACACCTTCAAAATAAGTCTGTACTAGCAAGTTCACATCAGGAGTCGCTTGATTGAACTGAGCATAAATGTCTTGCACCCATTGCCATTCTTCTGTAGATACTTCTAGCGCAAGAGATGGCTCATCCATCTGAACCCAGCGTACACCCGCTTTATTCAATCCTTGCAATATTTCAATATAAAGTGGAGCTAACTGATCCAGCCAATGCTTGAATTCAGAAGCTTCATATCCTTTAGACAGTTTGAGGAAGGTATACGGGCCAATCACTACAGGTTTGGTCTCAATGCCTAGTTCTGTTTTGGCTTCTAAGTATAGTCGCAGTGGACGATTTTCTGTTAATTGTGGTGTGATTCCACCCAGTTCTGGGACAATATAATGGTAATTAGTATTGAACCATTTGGTCATTTCACCTGCTGTAGCATTGTCTGTCCCACGAGCAATATCAAAGTATTGTTGTAGTGATACTTCACCACCTGTATAGCCAAATCGCTCTGGAACTAATCCGAAAGTGACCGCAGTATCTAGAACCTGATCATAATAGGAAAAGTCGCCTACAGGAATCAGATCTATACCTGCTTTGCTTTGTTTACTCAGATGAGCAAGACGCAAATCTTTCATCGTTTGTAAAAAGTCAGCTTCAGAAATTTTGTTACTCCAGAACGCTTCAAGTGCTTTTTTCCATTCCCGTTGTTCCCCTAGACGTGGATAACCGATATTGCTACTCAGTACTTTTGGCATTATTATTCCCCCTGAAAGTGGATTGTTTGTTACAATCATCATAGCGCATTCTGGTAGGATATGGTTATACGTTTTGCCTATATCCTATCATGATCACACGCTATAGCTAGATAGCCTTTTTGGTCAAAAAGTCATTTGATGGTAAGATGAAAGAGAAGACATATCTATACATAATTGAAGCAGGGAAGATGAAAGGAGATCATCATGAGTATTTTGTATTTATTTTGGGCGTTTTTAGGTCAAGCTATACTAGGGATATTGATTACAGGATTGAACCGATTCGGATTAGCAGCAATCTGGTTAGATTATGTACCTACTGTTATTGTAAGCGTTTTGTATTTTATTGGATTTATGAAATTAGAAAAAGTAAATCCACAATTCGCCAAAGGTAAAATAGCTGCTATCAGTGCGGCAGTACTTGCGATTATTCAGATCTTTTTACCCGGTCAAGCCAATGTATTACCTTTACCGTGGTGGCTGGCTATCGTATCGTTACTCGTGATTATTGCTGATTTGTTTATTATTTATACTGTATGTAAAGGTATCGGTGAACTGGCAGAAGCACAGAACTTACCAGATTTCAAAAAAGTATCTTATCAGCGCTGGATCATTTATGTATGTAATCAGATTGTAGCGTTGGCTGTATTAGCGATCAGTGCTTTTGTATCCTCTACAAGTGAAGGCAATTTGGTTATACTAGCAGGATTACTAGGAGTTATATACGTTATTTTTGGTCTACTTGTGTATATCTTAATGGCTACATTCATCTGGAAAGCTCATAAACTATTAGATATCAAATAGGAGGAATTCTTAATGACTAACGTATTGGTATTAGGTGGCACACGCTTTTTCGGCAAAAATCTAGTGGAATTGCTATTGAAAGAACAGATCAAAGTAACACTACTGACTCGTGGCAAAACGGAAGATGAATTTGGAGATCAAGTGCAACGCTTAGTGGTAGATCGTGAAGATGCAGTAGCTTTGGAAAAGGCGATCGGTGATCAGCAATATGATGTTGTCTACGATAATATTTGCTTTACACCACAGCAAGCACGTGAAGCAGTGTCTATTTTCCAAAACAAAACCAAACGTTATATTTTGACTTCTAGCTTATCCGTCTATGATTTCGGCACAGGTATATGCCACGAATCAGATGTGGATACACATCATTATACAATTGATGCAGATCCAGAAGCAGAGCTTAGTTATGGAGAAGGAAAGCGTCAAGCAGAAGCTGTTTTTTTCCAACAGGCTGATTTTCCAGTAGCGGCGGTACGATTTCCAATTGTGTTAGGGCCTAATGATTATACCAAGCGGTTAGATTTTCATGTCGAACGTGTATTAAGTGGTAAAGTGATTGGCATTTCGAATCTTGAAGCACAGATGAACTTTATTCATGAACAAGAAGCCGCTGAATTTTTATTCTGGTTAGGCATTTCTTCTGAATTGACAGGACCTGTGAATGCCCGTTCTGACGGAGAAGTCAGTCTACGTGAATTGGTAGAGTGGATAGAGCAGGGTACCGAACAACAAGCGATTATTCAAAGCGAAACAGATGATGAAGCACAGTCTCCTTTTGGTGTGCCTGATTCATGGATTATGGATACGTCCAAAGCGAAACAAGACGGATTTCAATTTTATGTATTATCGGACTGGATGCCTGCATTGATAAAGCAAATGGTTACACAAACAAATAGATAAAGCGATCACAGAATGGAGTTTGACGATGGTCAATGATATTTTTATAGGTGATATTCCTTTAGTAGATGGAGTAATTGAACAAGTCATTCTTTTACCCGATCAAGTGAAAGTATATTTCCGAACCGATCAAGGGAAATCTACTGTATTTTCTTTAGAGCAAGTAGCAGGAGTATGGGATCGCCGCTCCGCCGGACAAGAAATAGGCGGTATGCGGACGGTTCCCTGGTCACGTACCGATGCACAGATACGTGATGTTTTGATGGCGCAAGTAGAACAAGGAGAATTGAGCGAAGAGTTATTAAGTAGTCTTTCAATCTATTCTTTTATCAGTAGCTGGGGTGAACATTCTATTTTGGATATTGCAGCTAGTGAAATACGGACTCAGCGTTAATCGTCAAATATGACTAGATTTATTCATACGACGATAAGCTGCAATCAGAAATGGTAGACCAAGCGCACAAGTCAATGCTAACGGTACAAATATCTGGACACTGTGTGCTGCGCCTCTAGCATCAAGTAAAAAACCTCCGAGTATAGGGGCGCAGACACTACCCAGATTATTAAATCCAATCGTTCCAAAATACGTTCCTTTCCATTCTGGCTTGGCAATACGATCTATTAACATATCCATCATCGTAAATAACAATACTTCACCGATTGTGAAAATAACGGTAATTAACATAAAGGCTACACCAGTACTTGCTAATCCATATAGAAGTAAGCTTGTCGCTACAAACACATTGCCCACAATCAAAGAAACAACAGGCGCAAAGCGTGAAGCCCATTTTACTAATGGATATTGTACAACCAGTACAGTAATAGCATTGAGTGTTAACATATAAGCAAACCATGTTGTACCATTTTGTAAATGAGGAACCAATGCTAAATATTGCGGTAAAGTTGAATTAAGATGTCCATAACCCAGTACACAGAATGTGGTGCCGATCAATATGTATAAAAAGACTCGATCTTGAGAAATAATGCGTAATGCTTCTTTTAACGTAATCCGTTGTTCATTCGTTACTGAGGATTTGCTATGCACAGGATGTTTACCAAATTGAAAACTAAGAATAATCGTATAAAGTACATAGATACACCCTGCCATTATAAAAGCACTGCTTGATCCATCACGACTTAACCATAATCCTAGCAATGGGCCGAAAACAACGCCTACATTAACCGCTGTATAGCGCATATTAAATACTAGCAATTTTTGCTCTTGTGGAGTCACTTCTGATAACAGTGCTCTAGAAGTAGGCTCGAATAAAGAACGACAAAGCCCATTTAGCGTATTTACTATAAAAAACATCCAGATTTGATTGGAAGCAGCAAAAGCAAAAAATACAATACTCCACCCTGTAATTGATAAAATCATTACTTTTTTACGCCCGATCCGATCTGAGATATAACCTCCATAAAAGCTAGCAAATACCCCTACTAATGAACTGACAGCTACTGTAATCCCTGTTTGTGTAGGTGTCGCTCCCAAAGACTGGGTAAGATAAATCGATAAAAAAGGAATACTCATCGAAGTCGCCATTCTTCCAAATAACGTTCCTATAATGATTGTCCATGCTAAAGGGTGAATATGACGTAACGATAATAAAGAGTTTTTCATAGAATAGAGGTACTCCTTTCTTATAGATGATACAAAAAATTATTTTCTCACCCTTATAAAAGGCTGTCAAGATCACTTACTATTCTATACTTATCTTTCGGAATGGATTGTCATATAATGGTATGAAATCGACAAAGGAGGAATAGACATGACCGATGCAGTGTCTCAGTTTTATCAATCTTATAATGAAGATTCAAGATTCGAACGTCCATCTCGAGCAGTTGAATATCTAACGACTCTACATATGATAGATACATGGTTATCTCAGTTACCTCCAGCATCTGCGATCTTAGACAGCGGAGCAGGAAGTGGTGTATATGCCCTTCATTATGCAGCTCAAGGGCACTCTGTAACAGCTATCGATATTACACCTAAACATATTGAGCAAATTCAAGCCAAAATCGTGCAATCTAAGCAAGTATTATCTGTACAAGCAGAAATCGGTAATGCTATTCATTTATCTAATTATGCAGACCAATCGTTTGATATGGTACTTTGTCTAGGTCCTTATTATCATCTGACCTCAGCTGAAGATCGTGCATCTTGTCTGTCTGAAAGTATGCGAGTACTCCGCTTGGGTGGAATACTTATTGTGGCTTATATTAATAAATACTCGATTGCACCTATGTTAGCAGTGAAAGAACAAGGTTATATGCGTCCTTCTGTTATAGAGAAAGTATTGCAAGAAGGTGTATTTTACGATGGTGAAGAAGATAGCTTCTGGACAGACTTGTATGTCACATCACCAGAACAGATGGAGCAAGATTTGCTGTCTGCTCAGGCTGAGATTGTCGATCATGCAGGAGCAGATGGAATAACGCATACTATAGATGGTTCGATAGATGTGATGGATAAAGATACATATAACACATGGATCAACTATCATTTTCAGACATGCCGGGAGCGTAGTATTTTAGGATTAAGTACGCATGGATTGATTGTAGGACGTAAAAGTTAAAAGTATATATATCTTAAAATTGTAAAATAGATATTATAAATAAATACATTTCAAAAGCCAGTGACCTTAAAGGTTCTGGCTTTTTTATATACCAATAATGATATATAAATTTGTTCTAAATGTTTGTTTCACCAAAGACAAGGGTAAAGTATACGAGAAGCAATTGAAATAATAGTAATATACTAACTAATTGTTATTATTCGATATTTATATATGCCTATTCATTATTAAGGCTATCCTAAGGAGGATATTATTATGACACTAGTACAATCGAAATATACACATTGGAACAAGCAATTTATAGCTGGAGAATGGGTAGAAGGTTCTTCTGACAAAATGATGCAAAATAAAAATCCTTATACAGGTGAAACATTAGTAGAATGGCGTTCTTCGGATGAGAATGATCTAGATAAAGCGTACAAAACAGCGCAAACAGAAGGTAAGAAATGGTCTAAAACGCCTCTTGCTGTACGTGCTAAAGTCATGCGTGAAGCGATGATGCAAATGAATGAACGTAAAGAAGAAATCGTAGATCTGTTGATTGCTGAATCAGGTAGTACCCGTCTCAAAGCAGAACGTGAATGGATGACGACAGTACGTATTTTGGAAGAATCGTCTTCGTTCCCTTATCGAATGAAAGGGGAATTGATCGGTTCAGATATCCCGGGCAAAGAAAACCGTGTTGTTCGTGAAGCTAAGGGTGTAATCGGTGTAATTGGGCCGTGGAATTTCCCTTTACATCTATGTATGCGTTCTGTCGCTCCAGCACTTGCTGTAGGTAATGGAGTAGTGATCAAGCCTGCTTCAGATACACCGATCACAGCAGGATTATTGATCGCTAATATTTTTGAAAAAGCAGGATTACCTAAAGGAGTCCTTAGTGTTGTCAGTGGTAGCGGTAGCGAAATAGGCGATGCTTTTGTCAAACACCCGATTCCTAAATTGATTTCATTTACAGGTTCAACAGAAGTAGGGCGTGGGATCGGTAAATTAGCAGGCGAACATTTGAAAGATGTAGCGCTAGAGTTAGGCGGCGACAATGCAATGATTGTATTGGATGATGCGGACATTGATAAAGCTGTCGAAGCCGCTGTATACGGTAAGTTTTTCCATCAAGGACAGATCTGTATGGCACTTAATCGTATTGTGATTGATGATTCAATCTATGATACTTTTGTAGAGAAATTTACGAATACAGTCAAAGGTCTCAAATTCGGTAACCCTGCTGATGAGAAAACGTTAGTTGGGCCTTTAATTCATGAAAAAGAAGTAGATCGTCTATTAGAAGTTATCGAACAAGCGCAAAAAGAAGGCGCTAAATTACTGTATGGTGGTAAAAGCAAAGGGAGCGTGCTTGAGCCAACTGTATTAAGTGAAGTGTCTCCTGACAATTCAGCAGCACAACATGAATTGTTCGGACCTGTTGCTTTATTGATTCGTGCCCAAAATGAAGCAGATGCGATTGAAATCGTTAATCGTAGTGAATATGGTCTGAGTGGATCTGTATTTACATCGAATATCGAACGTGGTTATCGTGTCGCTCAAGAAGTAGAAAGTGGCATGGTGCATGTGAATGATCAATCTGTAAATGATGAAGCACATGTGATGTTCGGTGGCGAAAAATCATCCGGTTTGGGACGTTTCGGCGGCGATTGGGCGATTGAGAAATTTACACGTACACGTTGGATTAGTATTCAACATGAATACCGTGAATTTCCTAATATTTGAATCAATCGACTCAACAAGTATTCTATAATGCAATCATAGATCTGTTCAACCTAAACGGCTTTATCATTCCTGCGTATGGATGATAAGGTCGTTTTTGCATGATCATATATGTTAAATCATAGATATATTTCCTAGCAAAAAGATCAAAAAGGGGTTTGAAAGATCTGAAATGCGGTTATTAATTCTTACCGGAAGATTTACCATAATCTTATTATGGACTGTATATTGGTAACGAAGCTTCTGGTGAATCGAGAAGGAGTTGAGCAGGTATGTCAATAGATCGTTTTATACTCCATAAATTAAGCCGTGAAGCCAATGAGCATACTCGTACCAATTTATTGCGCTTATTTGTTATCCGTATCCGGAGTGCAGAAAAGCAAGAAGCCGTTAGAAAACATCAATATATTAGCTAAAATGATTTTAGATTATCAATCACTTTAATGAGACATTCTCATCATTATTCTTTTGATTGTCTAGATAATCATGAGAGTTAATGATGTATATAGTAGATGCTTAAAGTTCACAAAAAAACATCCGTTCTCCTTAAAGGAGCCGGATGTTTTTTTATAGTTATAATGGTTGTGTTATTTAGCTGTTTGAGAATACTCGGCTTCTAAAACCATTGCTTCTGGCTCTACCCATGATTGAGACCAGTCCTGAATACCGCGTATAACAGATTCTAATGCTAATCCTTTTTGAGTTAATTCATATTCAATCCGTACCGGAGTCTCAGGGTATACATGGCGGACAACCATTCCTTCATGCTCTAGATCCTTCAGGCGTTCGGACAAAAGACGACCGCTTACCGGGAGTGATGATTGAATAGAGCAAAAGCGTTGAGGACCACCCATCAGTTGATAAATAATTAAGCCATTCCAACGTTTACTTAAAATCTGCATCCCCTTTTCGAATCGAGGACAAAGCATTGATGTATCCATCTATATCACCTCTTTTAATAAACCTATTATATCACATAATATACATTTGATACAGACTATCACTTCAGTAATTTAATAACTTTTAAGATATTTCTTTTAAAAGTACACTAGATTACTTAAAGTTAATTGGTGTGCAATTGATTTACCTGCATTTTTATTTAAAATGATCGAATTGTTCACAAAAAGCCGGTATTACATATAGATCCGCAAAGATCGGTATGTAACACCGGCTAAATGACAAGAATACACTATTTTATGTAATGACTAAGAAAGCTCAGACAGAAAGGGCCAAACGGAAATGTTCCGTTTTCAGGCCCAGCGTAATGTCTATAGAAGTGCATGGAGATTCATTTTGTTTAGTATAGAGATAAAGCTAAAGTATCGCTTTCACGATAAGTGTGCAAAATCGCTTCAGAACCCACAACTTCGATACTGATCACTGTATCTAGACATGTTTTAATCATTTTTTTACCATTTACAACTTTGTGTTCAATCGTTCTGCGTAATAGTCTTAACAGCTTGGACATTGGTTGTGTATTCTCGGCGTTAAAGTAAACCGGAACCATCTTGTTCTCTAAAAGAATTGTCGTTTTCACTATTAATCACCTCGTTTATTTTTATAAGTAATTTGAATTCAAAAGATTGTGTAGGTTTAGCCTCTCGACTAACTTGACTTTATTGTAATCACCTTTCCTTAAAGAAAACTTAAAATTACATGATTTTCACCTAAAACATTAGCATGAATTTTAAAGCAAGACACATAATGTTCAATAAACCTACATTACTTATTACTTATAATAATCATTTATGGTTAAAAATGGAATATATTTCGGGAAACAATTGACAAAATTAAGCCTATAGTGCTACATTTGAATAGGTACTAAGAACCTGTATTCTATTATTTTCGTAAATAGTCGCCCTTTATATAGTTATAAAAGCTCACATGCCGGTATGGAAGGGAGAAGATAGTCCACATGTTAACTTTAAATTCTTCCAAAGAACTAATGATGACGTTGACAGACAAAGAATTGTTCTTTTTAGGCGGCATACTTGGATTCGATCAGATCATGGGTATAGACAATCCATTCCACCATAGTACTGCTGAAGAACTGGCTGATATATGGAAGCAAGCAAGTACATCTTTATTACAAAAAGGATGCTTGATTATAGAAGATAATAATGAATTAGCGTCACTTCCACCAGATGCATATTTACAAGGGAAGTTTATCGGCACCTATAAGCGTGGATGCTGTATACGTTACTTTTGTGCTACAGATGCTAATAGTAAAGTCCGTGAAGGACATAGCTATTTTACGCATGAAACGGTAGTTGATATTAAGCAAACACCTACTTTACCGGGAAGCTATACGTTAACTGAATTAGGAAGTCTTAATAAAGCATGCACATTATTGTTAAAACGAATGAAATTAAGTAATAACAAAATAGGTGAAATGCCTGCATTAACATTTTCGCGGCAATGGTTTGATCAGTATTTTCGTGATGGTGAACCTATTCAATTAGAAAAGATGATTTCAGAATTAACTGAAATGACCGGAGATTCTGAAGGTTCACGTATTTTTGCAAAAGTGCTTCATAATTATAGTCTTCGTGCTGAGATTCAATTTTCTCAATGGGAAGAAGATAGTTGGCAACGTCAAGGCGCAGTGTTATTGGCTGATCAGAATACCAATTGGATTGTTCGTATGAGCAATCAAGATCATGAAGATTGGGTGATCGCTGTGCCTGTTGATAAAAAGCAGTTACGTCGTATGTTGCTTGATTGGGTACAACAACCTGATCCTGTATAATTGTATAAGTAGATCCTATGAGCCGGACAGATGATATCTGTTCGGTTTTTTATTGTTAAAATTGTTAAAAAAATATGAAAAAGTGATTCCATCACTACCTATATTGGGTAAATTGTTGAAGCACGAGGGTGCAATACTTGTGTATACATATTTTATTTAAAAGGAGTGGAGTAAATGATGGAATCTACAATTAATATACATCGCTTTGCAGGTAAAACAGCGTTGGTGACCGGAGCAGGTTCTGGCATTGGTAAAGCGACTGCTCTTAAATTCGTAGCTGAGGGAGCGAATGTGATCTTATGTGATCTATCGCTTGAACGTATACGTGAAACAGAAGCAGAAGCAAATGCGATTCGTCCTGATGCAGCATTGGCTTTTGAGATGGATATTGCAAATGAAGAACAAGTGAAACATGCAATTCAGGCAGGAGCAGAACATTTTAGTGGTCTGGATATTGTTTTTGCTAATGCAGGGATTAACGGAGTACTTGCTCCTATTGATGAGATCGGATTCGAAGACTGGCAACGTACGATCAATACCAATCTAGGCGGTACTTTTCTGACGATCAAGTATGCGCTTCCTTTCTTAAAAGAGCATGGAGGCGGAAGTATTGTGATTACTAGTTCGATTAATGGTAATACCACATTTGCAAGCTTTGGTATGTCAGCTTATAGTACTTCCAAAGCAGGTCAAGTCGCTTTTGCTAAAATGGCTGCTCTTGAACTGGCTCAATTCAAAGTTCGTGTCAATGTAATCTGTCCGGGAGCAATCTCAACGAACATTGATCAAAGTACAGAAGTGAATGAACTGGTACGCAATATTGCTATTCCTATCGAATTCCCGAATGGTCGTCAACCTTTGGCAGGGCAATCGGGTTCAGCAGATAATGTAGCAGATCTGGTTACCTTCTTATCTTCTCCAGAAGCGGCTCATATCACAGGAGCGCAGATTACGATTGATGGCGCAGAATCGTTGTTGTGTTAATCTGTTGCTGACTCTCTAAATAGATAATTAATAATCATGTATATCACAAATAATGACCAAGAAGCTCTGTTATAGGAGCTTCTTTTGTTATATTATGAGGCTATTGAAATGATTACTGTAATAGATATAGATAATAATCAAAGAGGTGACAACCATATGTTATCTTGGTTAGCTGAACAGAAGATTAATGAAGCGATACAACAAGGAGAATTCGATGATCTTCCGGGAAAAGGAAATCCACTGGAATTGGAAGATTTATCTCATGTGCCTGAAGAATTACGTGCCGCTTATAAATTGATGAAAAATGCAGGTGTCATTCCAGAAGAGTTACAATTGCGACAAGAGATGTTAACCTTAACCGATCTGATCGCAGCTTGTCAGCATGCAGGTGAACGACAAGCTTTACATCGTAGATTAGATGAGAAAACATTGCGTTTACAGATGATTACAGCTCAAAGAGGATTGTATGATAATGCTTCTTATCAACGATATGAACATCAAATTCGTCGTAAATTCACTTAGAATAGTAATATGTGATTGAAAAAGGTTCGCTTGAATATTTAATTCTCATTTTATTAGATAGCGTTTATATAGATAATCAGACGTTTACAGAAAGGAATTATGATTTGACTGAATTATTGAATTTACCAGTAGATGCGTTGATTCCGGACTTAAAATTATATTTAGAGCAACAAGGAATGGCCGTATTAACAGCGGAACCGGGAGCGGGTAAAACAACGCGTATTCCACTTGCTTTACGCCATGAAAAATGGCTAGAACATAAGCGCATTATTATGCTAGAACCTCGCCGTGTAGCTGCGATTGCTGCGGCACGCTTTATGGCGGCTTCCTTAGGAGAGCAAGTCGGTCAAACGGTTGGTTATCGAGTAGCTTTGGATAGCAAAGTAAGTAAGCATACAGTGATCGAAGTGGTGACTGAAGGTATTTTGACAGCAATGATCCAGCATGATCCTTCATTAGAACAAGTAGGTTTGATTATTTTTGATGAATTTCATGAACGGAATCTGCATGCTGATCTGGGGCTTGCTCTGGCGATAGAGAGTAGGTCTATTTTGCGTGAAGATCTAAGGATAGTCGTTATGTCTGCTACGATGAATCCACATCCTGTTGCTGCTTTATTAGGGAATGCTCCTATACTTTCGAGTGCAGGACGAACATATCCTGTAGAAACTTATTATGTGGCAGGCGAGTCGATTTTTAATATGTATCAACGTCCATATTCTGATTGGGCCAAAAAAGTATCTTCGACTATCCAAGAAGCATTACAGCAACATGAAGGAAATGTACTGGTCTTTTTGCCAGGTATACGTGAGATTCGATCAGTATATCGAGAATGTGCATCTTTAATTCATCTGATGGGTAGTAAGGCAGAAATAGTCATTTTACATGGTGGTATGAGCGCATCAGAACAGGATCAAGTGCTTGCTCCTTCTATAGAACATACACGTAAAGTCGTATTATCCACATCGTTAGCAGAATCCAGTATTACAATAAATGGAATCCATATTGTTATTGATAGCGGTCTGATGCGTACGCCTGTCTTTTCCGCTCGGACAGGGATGCAACATTTGGCAACAGAACGTGTATCTCAAGATAGTGCAGATCAACGCCGAGGCCGAGCAGGACGACAAAATGCTGGCATATGTTATCGCATGTGGAGTGAAGAAGAACAATTGTATTTATCGCCTACCCGTTTACCGGAAATCATGCAAAGTGATCTGGCTTCGACGGCGTTGCAAATTACACTCTGGGGAACAGATGTGAATGAATTGAACTGGTTGGATCAGCCACCGAAAGCCGCTTATGAGCAAGCTTGTCAATTATTGATCCATCTGGAAGCTCTGGACGATCAGAAATGTATAACAGCGCATGGACGTGAATTAACTAAGCTTCGGGTTCATCCTCGTCTTGCTCATATGATTGTAAAAGCTATTCCTTTAGGTCTGGTTCAACAAGCGTGTGATCTAGCCGCTTTGTTACAAGAACGCGATATATTGTCATTTCATGAAGCAGGTGCAGATATAGAACATCGTGTACAAGCTCTTCATGGCAATACATCGTATACAGTAGATCAGGCGGCAATCAAACGTATTCGTGAATGGAGCCAACGATTTGAGAAGCAAGCACGTTTAGTTGAAGTGGATATCAAGGATGCTCCATTAGAACATCTTTCTTCTAAATTCCATACAGGGCTGTTATTATCACTTGCTTATCCTGACCGAATAGCCAAAAATCGTGGGAATGGTACCTTTCTATTACGTATGGGGAGAGGAGCTGTATGGAATAAGAAGCTGGCTCATTCTGAATATTTAGCAACTGCTTCTTATCTTGTCGCCGCCGAATTAGATGGTACAGGCACAGATAGTATGATTAGATTAGCCGCAGTTATAAGTGAAGCACACATTAGGGAAGTCCATCAAGCTCATATTCAATTGGTCTCTCAAGTTCACTACGATGAAGAGAGCGAAAGGATATCTGCAAGTATTGATACTTGTCTGGGATCTATTACTTTGCAATCGGTGCCTGATCCTAAGCCTTCAGCAGAAAAGATTCAGCAGGCAATGATAGAAGCTATACGACGCAAAGGATTGGATAGCTTGAACTGGACCAAAACAGCTGTGCAGTGGAGAGAGCGAATATCTTTTATGCATCATCTTCAAGCCGATTATCCTGCTATGGATGATCAGACATTATTAGCAGACATGAATCAATGGTTACTCCCTTATATAGAAGGAATCCGTCGATTTAGTGAATTGCGTAAGGTAAATATCACAGAGTTGCTAACTCAGCAGTTATCATGGGAACAACGTCAAGCGATAGAGCGATTGGCACCTACACATATTGACGTTCCTAGCGGATCACGAATTCCGGTTAACTATCATGATCCATTGCGTCCATTTATCGCTGTACGATTACAAGAGTTATTTGGTTGTCTCACTACACCGACTATAGGTTACAATACTCCGCTGACGATCCATTTATTATCTCCAGCAGGGCGACCGGTGCAGGTCACGAACGATTTGAATAGCTTTTGGCAAGAAGCCTATTTTGAAATCAAAAAAGATTTGAAAGGCAGATATCCCAAGCATTATTGGCCTGAAAATCCGCTAACAGCTGAACCTACACATCGTGTTAAACCACGTCAATCTTAAATGCTAAGTGTCTAACTACAGAAATATGATTTTGTCAACACTTTTTTTGTGATTCCGATTGAAAATATGCCTTCAAGGGTAATAACTTCACATGCAACCTGATACCAAATTAGGTGATAAAAGGTTAATACTCGGGAGGTAACAACAATGGATAAGAAAATCGTAGGTGTATTTAATACAGAACAAGAAGCTTCTAATGCAATTGAACAATTAAAAGGTCAAGGATTTTCTACAGATGAAATTTCTGTAATTACCAAAGACCGTGAAGAATTACGTAATATTACAGAAGAAACAGATACCAAAGCACCAGAAGGTGTAGCAACAGGAGCGACTACAGGCGGAGTACTTGGCGGAACAGCAGGCTTGTTAGCAGGTCTTGGTGCGCTAGCTATACCGGGTATTGGCCCAATTCTAGCAGCAGGACCGATTGCAGCGACGATTACTGGTGCAGCTGTAGGTGCTGGAGCAGGTGGATTGTTGGGCGGACTGATCGGTATGGGTATACCGGAAGAGGAAGCTACTGAATACGAAGGTTATGTGAATAATGGTAAAATTCTTGTACTTGTAGAAGATGATGACCGTTATGACAATGTATACGGTGTATTCCGTAATAACCGTACATTGAATGAGACTCGTTATCGTACACAAGCAGACCGTCAAGCTACGCTAGACCAGTCTACAACAAAGCAAGATCAACCGGTGGGACGTACAGAAGAAGATCCGAATGCGTCTAAAGTTCACAAAGAAATAGATAAAGACAGTCTTAACGATGATAGTCAAGGATCAGACAACAAATTGACTTCATATTCTAATGGCGGTTACGGCGTATAATTGATTTTTCCTAAATCATATAAAGAAACATTCAAAAGCTTATCTTTGGTCAGATTTTCTGCCAGAGATAGGCTTTTCGTCATTATTCTACTAGATTCGCTACAGTAATTGCCAAAAAAACGTGCATTAGGTTATAAATGCCCTGTTAGATTATCGCTAGAAGAGGTATACTGACAGTGAAAGGGTATGTATTATGTTCCCTTTACTTTATCAATGAGGAGGTTATAATCATGGACGTACAGGATAAACTGACTCAGCCCACATCTGGTTCTGCAAAGGACAAAAAAAGAAATCGTCGTAAATGGATCAACAAGTTACGTAACGAACTTCGTCTTCCAGGTGCACCATCACCATCGCCTAGAAATGAATCACAACGCATGCCAACACCAACAATGTCTAACACTGCAAGCTGGGGTTGTGGATCACGTTTGACTTCATAAGACCGACTTATGAAGAACTATTGAATATTCCCTCAGGAGTAACATTATGACAAAAAAACCTAGATTAAGAGAAATCGAGATTTTGCGTGGTATGGCTTTTGCCGCTGTCGTGCTTCAGCATTCGATTGCTCATTTTTCTGTAGTCCCAGAATTGAAAATGGAGGATGGGGCTCGGCTTACTTTATTGCTATTAGCGGCCAAATTTGCAGTACCGGCCTTTATTTTCATCACAGGGCTGGTGCTTTTTTATAACTATGAAGGCAAAATCAATTATGTATCGTTTGTTCGCAAACGATTTAAAGACATTATTGTGCCTTATCTGTTATGGTCAGTTATTTATTCGTTTATGTTAGGTATTTACAATAATCCACCGTGGGAATGGATCACGACCATGATTCGCTTCTGGCTCACAGGTAAATCAAGTTATCACTTATGGTATATTGTGATGATTATTCCGATGTATCTGTTATTTCCGCCGCTACGTATAGGTGTAAGAAAAACGATAGCATGGATTAATGGACAACGTCATCGTGCATGGATATTGATGATCGGGTTAGTTGTAGGATATGAACTTATTTTATTTGCAAGACCTTATATTACCGATACAGCCACCATGTTAAATATTCCGATTCTTAGTGCATATTTTACAACCTATGCTGATCGTAATGTGATCTATTATTTGTTTTATTTTTTATTAGGTGCTTTAGCTGGACTACATATCAATGTGTTCCTGGATATCCTAAAACGGGTGAAATTTCCTGTGATAGTGATATGCGGGTTGTTTGCGGTGTATTATACAGGGCTGGTCTTAGGGCATTTTCCTCCAGAAGCTCCATTTGGTAGACGGTTTATCGCATTAACTTTATTACAACCTGCCATGGGACTGTTCCTGATTGCATTTTTATTGCTGATCTATATTATAGCTTTGAGTATCCTATCTAGTGGTGGTACGTATCATCGACAATTATGGATTACACTAAGTCGATATTCATATGGTGGTTATTTGGCACATGCTTTGATGTTAAGAATAAGTTATATCATAGAAGAGTCATTATTAGCAGGAATGAATATTACAGTAAGAATGATCATCGTATGGATAATTACGCTCGTATTATCGGTATTCGTTACTTATGTGATCTCACATATTCCTTACGGACACTGGCTAACAGGCATGTCATTACGTAAAAAGAATCCAGTTAAATTATAGTAAATCAAAAGAAGCAGACATCCGATTACAACCGATGTCTGCTTTTTTAAGTTCTTATTTGTTATCCTTAAAAGAATAGAATGTATAAGGCTAAAGAGTGTCAAAGTTGAAATCAAATGGTTAAGAAGTTTATAGTGTATTTACGGAATGAATATTCATTCCGCTGATATCACTCAAAGATTAGCTGATGAATGTAGAGCAAAATAGAGCTAGACCACACAGGATAGAAAGGAGTGAATACGATGGAAGCAACACTTCACAAGCAAGATTTAATCTTATCGGCTGCACTTCAATTATTTGCTGATCGTGGATTCGATGGTACGACAGTACCGGTTATTGCCGAAGCCGCCAAAGTAGGAGCAGGCACGATTTATCGTTATTTTGAAAATAAAGAAGCACTGGTAAATGTATTATTTGAGCAAGGGACGTTATCACTCACAGAAGCGACAGTAGGTCAATTGTATCAAAATGGTGAAGATGTACGCACACAGTTCAGGCGTTTATTTTATGGCATGGAACACTTCGCCAAACAAGATATCAATCATCTGCACTTTATTGTCACACATGCACAAGGATGGTATTTGACAGATGCTAACAAACAATTATTTGAACAGTTACAACATGGACTTTATGCCTTTTGTGATTATGGCATTGAGCAACAGATGATTCGTCCATTGGCATCACCTGTATTAATAGCGATCGTATTTGGTGCTTTCAAAGAATTGTATAATGCAGTACGTCTGGGCGGTGTAATACTGTCCGCAGAATTGATAGAGCAAGTGGAAGAATGTTGCTGGAACGCGATAGAGCAGAAGAAATAAGGAGGAATCATAATGACCACCTATACAGATATTCCACAACCGAAAAAAGTAGGCTTACTCGGTAATTTACCCTTGATCGATGCTGAAGCTCCGTTGCAATCGATTGTAAAGTTATCTTATCAATATGGACCGATTTTTCGAATGGAGTTGCCCGGAAGAGAGCAAGTTTACCTTTCCGGACACAAATTAGTACAGGAAGCATGTGACGAATCTCGATTTGATAAAAATGTATGGGCACCTCTGCAAAATGTCCGTCCATTTACAGGCGATGGATTATTTACAAGTTGGACGCATGAACCCAATTGGAAAAAAGCGCACCATATTTTGTTGCCAAGCTTTAGCCAGCGAGCGATGCAAGGGTATCAGAAGATGATGGTCGATATTGCTACTCAATTAGTTCAGAAATGGGCACGATTGAATCCAGACGAAAGTGTAAATGTACCTGAAGATATGACCCGCCTGACACTGGATACGATTGGATTATGTGGTTTTAATTATCGCTTTAATAGCTTCTATCGTGATCAACCTCATCCATTTATCGTAAGTATGACTCGTGCATTAGATGAAGCGATGAGTCAATTGCAACGACTAGGTATTCAAGATAAATTAATGATTACGAAAAAACGCCAGTACAAGCATGATATTGAGCATATGTTCTCTACTGTTGATAAAATTATTGCTGAACGCCGCGAAGGATTGACCGAAGGCAAGGACGATCTGTTATCTCATATGCTTAACGGCAAAGACCCTGAGACGGGCGAGACATTAGATGATGAAAATATTCGCTATCAGATGATTACCTTCCTTATTGCTGGACATGAGACAACCAGTGGATTGCTATCATTTGCGATATATTATTTGCTTAAAAATAAAGACAAACTGCAAAAGGCATATGAAGAAGTAGATCGTGTATTAGTGGATCCATTGCCATCGTATAAGCAAGTCAGACAGTTAGATTATATACGAATGATCTTAAATGAAGCATTGCGTCTGTGGCCAACAGCGCCTGCCTTTTCACTATATGCCAAAGAAGATACGGTTTTGGATGGTCAATATCATTTGAATAAAGGTGATGCGGTCAGTGTATTGATTCCTAAGTTGCATCGGGATACTGAAGCATGGGGTGAAGATGTAGAAGAATTCCGTCCTGAACGATTTGAAGATGATAGTAAAGTTCCTCATCATGCGTACAAACCGTTTGGTAATGGGCAACGTGCCTGTATCGGTCAACAGTTTGCTTTGCATGAAGCGACATTAGTATTAGGAATGGTGTTGAAACATTTTGAGATTATTGATCATACCGATTATCAGCTCAAAATCAAAGAAACGCTAACCCTCAAACCGGACAATTTTACAATGAAAGTGAAAGTACGCAAAAATCCAACAGCTGTCGCTGTTATGGAAGAAAGTCAGCAAGAGCAAGAAAAAGCGCAAAAAATCGAAGCTGATCCCAAATTAGCAGGTCATAATACCCCATTATTGGTATTGTACGGTTCTAATCTAGGCACAGCTGAAGGGATTGCACGTGAACTAGCAGAAACCGGTCATTATCTTGGTTTCCATAGTGAAGTCGGAACACTGGATCAATACGCAGCCAAACTACCAACCGAAGGTGCTGTACTAATCGTTACGGCTTCGTATAATGGCAATCCGCCAGATAATGCGAAGTACTTTGTGGACTGGTTGCAAGGAGCTGAAGCAAGCGCATTACAAGGTGTGAAATATGCTGTATTCGGTTGCGGAGATCATAACTGGGCAAGCACCTATCAGAAAATACCTCATTGGGTAGATCAACGATTGACTGAACTGGGAGCACAGCGTCTTTATGAGCAAGGTGAAGGCGATGCAAGTGATGATTTTGAAAAGCAATTAGATGATTGGAAAGAGCAATTATGGCCGCAATTGATGGGAGCATTCGATCTTAATTATGCGGGTGGTGACAAGAAAGAACACAGCAATCTATCGGTTAGTTTTGTTAGTGGGATGGTAGGTACACCACTCGCTGAGACCTATGATGCGTTCCATTCCGAGATTCTAGACAATCGTGAATTGCAACATCATGATAGCGGTCGTAGCACACGACATATTGAAGTGTCTTTGCCTGCCGAAGCATCCTATCGTGAAGGTGATCATTTAGGCATATTGCCACAGAATCCAGCCAGTCTGATTAAGCGAGTGACCGATCGTTTTCATTTGAAATTATCAGATCATCTATTGCTTAAAGGTAGTGGACGCAGTGCGGCTCATTTGCCATTAGAACGTCCAGTAAGCTTGCCTGACTTATTAGGACACAGCGTCGAATTACAAGATGCTGCTACACGTGCACAGATTCGAGAAGTGGCTGCTTATACTGTATGTCCACCACATCGTAAAGAACTAGAAGCATTATTAGATGAAGAAAAATACAAAACAGAAGTACTCGCTAAACGAATCACTATGCTGGATCTAATCGAACAATATGAAGCTTGCGAAATTCCATTCGACCGTTTCTTGGAATTATTGCCACCACTCAAACCACGTTACTATTCAATCTCAAGTTCGCCTAAAGTTCATTCCGATCGAATCAGTATTACGGTAAGTGTTGTACGTGGAGCTGCGCGTAGTGGCAAAGGAGAATATCGTGGTATTGCTTCTAATTATCTTGCGGAACAAGCCATCGGTTCATCTATCGTTATGTTTATTCGTAGACCGCAATCAGGCTTCCAATTACCTGACGATCCAGCAACACCAATGATTATGGTAGGACCGGGTACAGGTGTAGCTCCTTTCCGCGGTTTTTTACAAGCCAGAGAAGTATTACAACAAGAAGGCAAAGCACTGGGACAAGCTCATCTATACTTTGGTTGCCGTCATCCAGAACACGACTTTTTGTATCGTGAAGAATTAGAACAATATGCACATAAAGGAATTGTGACATTGCATACTGCTTTTTCTCGTGAAAAAGAAGAAGTCAAAGTATATGTTCAACATCAAATGAAGAAAGATGCTCCTATGCTAATCGAACTGATAGATCAAGGTGCTCATTTCTATATCTGTGGAGATGGAACGAAGATGGCTCCAGATGTAGAGCAAACTTTACGAGAAGCGTATCAAGAAGTACATGGAGCAAGTGAAGAACAATCCGTACAATGGCTAGACGACTTACTCAGCAAAGGTCAATATGCTAAAGATGTATGGACAGGGATCTAAAAAGTAGAACCAAGAATCTCAAAATAATCGTTAAACTACCTTCAAACAGAACACCTTCA
This sequence comes from Paenibacillus sp. CFBP13512, assembly GCF_005233705.1. Classification (NCBI taxonomy): domain Bacteria; kingdom Bacillati; phylum Bacillota; class Bacilli; order Caryophanales; family Paenibacillaceae; genus Paenibacillus; species Paenibacillus sp. CFBP13512. The sequence continues at coordinate 307,683 of NZ_QGAD01000005.1, forward strand.
AGATTTTATTCAGTTCTTTTATAATTGAGCTGGATTGAATATTTGAAGGTGTTTTTCTTTATTCATTATTAAATTTAATGACATGAAAAATTCGAAACAGTTAATAGAAGGATATAACCATCACAAAATGGCTAGAACCGACGAGGGATAGCCGGAAATGAGCAACTCATTTAAACAGAACGTATATGAGTACAGAAATATATAATAATTATTTCAAAATATGAAAAATTCATAATAGAAAACCGAAAATCACGTATCAATGGCTATATTCCAACACCACGATCTCTAGTTATGTCATTAAAGACTGCTTAACTTTTCAAACCAGTGAAAATTTCATATAATAGAACATGGACAGATGTTCTGATGGGATAACCCTTTGGATAACGGGTCACACACCAGTATGCAGAAGGGGGACGAGAAAATGGCGTTTATGATTGCACAACGAGCCTTTATCAAATTGTATCTGATTTCTATGGTTGAAGAACATCACGGATATGGATATGAGATGCTTGAAGAGATGAAAGCACGATTTGAGTCGTTTGGTTATTCTCCTCCACAGAGCGAAATTTATCGAGCTTTGCACGAATTGGTGCATGATGGTGTACTTTATCGGACGAAGCAATTAAAGGGTAATGATCCCAAAGTCGATTTTCAGGAGATTGTTATTTATCATTTTACAGATGATGGGCATGAGAAAGCGAATCTGTATAAGAAACAAGTGAAGGTCGATCTGGACCGATGTATCGGAATGCTCACCAAAGCCGCCACAGACAATTACAAATAACTACAAATGGGTATATAGTGTAGAAATGAGTTAAACTCCTTGCCGGAAAGTTAAAATCATTTAATTTAAAACGAAGGGAAGGAATACAATCATGACTGAACGTAAATTAAAGTGGGGCATTATGAGCACCGCAGGGATTGCTGTAAGCGCCGTCATCCCTTCTATTCATGAATCGTTACGTAATGAAACATTGGCGATTGCGAGTCGTTCGTTAGAACTGGCGCAAGTAGTAGCCGAACAGTGCAATATTCCAAGAGCCTATGGTAGCTATGAAGAGTTATTAGCTGATCCTGATATTGATGCCGTGTATATTCCATTGCCGAATCATTTGCACAAAGAATGGACGATCAAATCAGCAGAAGCTGGCAAACATGTATTATGTGAAAAGCCTGCGGCACTGGATGCGCAAGAAGCGGCTGAAATGGTGGACGTATGTCGTAGATCAGGGGTGTTATTTGCCGAAGGATTTATGTATCGTTACCATCCGAAGCATGCACGTGTCAGAGATATTATTGAATCCGGCGAGATTGGTACCATTCGTTCGATGCATGGACGATTTACATCTAACAATGCAGAAGATATTGATAACGTAAGATATCGCCGTGAAATGGGTGGCGGCTCATTATATGATCTGGGTGTCTATCCTGTATCTGCTGCACGTATGTATTTCGGGTCTGAACCTGTAGCTGTAACCGTACAAGGATTCTTTTCTTCTAAACATGATCATGTCGATATGATGGCATCCGGTCTGATTGAATTTCCAGGTTCGGCTTCATTAACCTTTGAATGTGGAATGTGGGCATATCCGAGCTGTGCTCTAGAAATTGTAGGTACCAAAGGGCGTATTAAATTACCATATGCTTTTGGACGCAATGACAGTGAAGATGAGCCTCAAGTCGTCATCTATACTGATGAAGGCAAGCGCGGAGAAAATGTACAAGTGGCTAATCACTTTGCTCTTCAAGTCGATGCTTTTGCCGCAGCTGTAATTGATGGAACTCCATTACCTTATAGCCCGGAAGATGCAATCCGCAATACCAAAGTCATCGCCGCATGTCTAGAATCCGCCAAACGCGGAGAAAAAATCCGCCTTGTCTAGCGTTTGGCAGTAAAAATGCGACATCTTCTAGTAAAACCAAAAATGATTTTTGCAAAGCAAAATATCTTACGTAAGCGTTTGGCAGTAAAAACGCGACATCATCTAGTAAAATCAAAAATGATTTTTGCGAAGTGAATATCTGATATTCTATCCTACTATAAGAAAAGGGGAATTTGTTCATGTCTAATCTTACTAGCGCTTCCGAACAATCTTATCAAGGAGAACCTGCTATTGTACTTACTTATGCAGGGCAAGAAGCGATTGTATTGCCAGCAATAGGAGCGAATCTGATTGCTTATCGTGATAATGAAAAAGGATATCGCTTTTTACGTGAACCAAAAGAAAACGAAATGGATGCTTTTCGAGCAAATCCAGGTGTAAATGGGATTCCCGTTCTTTTTCCACCGAATCGTTATGAAGATGGAACATTTACATGGAATGGTAAAACGTACACATTCCCGATTAATGAAGTTGAAACGCATAATCATTTACATGGATTTCTGCATACGATTCCTTGGAATGTGGATGTATATGAAGCTAATGCACAATCAAGTTCAGTCTTACTTAGTGTAAGTGTCGATGAGCATCATGAAGTATATAAATATTTCCCGCATTTGTTTACAGTGAAATTAAAATATACATTGTCGGCAGAAGGGTTGTTGCAACAAATTCAAATTCGTAATGATGGTGCAGAAGATATGCCAGTTATGCTTGCTTTCCATACTGCATTAAATGCTCCGTTTGCACCGGATAGTAAGTCAGAAGATATGTCTTTCAAAGCAACGATCGGTGAGCGTTATCAAATGACAGAGCGTATGTTACCGACAGGTGAATTCCAACCGTTATCAGCGTGGGAAGAACAATTCCAAAATGATGGAGCGAATCCCTCAGGCGAAGAAGCAGATAACCATTATACAGCTGTACCACAACGTGGACGTAACTTTACAGAAATCACAGATACTCGTCTAGGTGTGAAATTAGTCTATGATGTTGGAACGGCTTATAAGCATTGGATGATCTGGAACAATATCGCATGCGGCGAATTTATTTGCCCTGAGCCACAGACCAATCTAGTCAATGCACCTAATGTGGATCTTCCAGATGATGAAAAAGGACTATTCCGTCTGGAGCAAGGCGAAATTTGGGAAGAAAGTTCCCGTTTGTACACCATCGAGAGTTAAGATAATACTACAATTCTTTGTCGCTTAAAGAATAAAAAAATGCTCAACAATAAAGAAATATCCAAAAACGCTATCGTCAACAAGATAGCGTTTTTTTACTGTTTATATGAATTTACATAGAGTTGATATTCAAAGGGTTTAGAATTCACAAATGATCGGTATAGTGAATATGGTTGTTGATACATATATTTTATAATTTATAAAAAAAGGGGATTTACAAACAAATGAAACAAACAATGAAAAAAATGATCGCAATTGCAGCTCTGGCTGGAATTACTTTGACAAGTGGAGTGGCGCAGACTGCACTTGCACAAGACGATGTGAACACAGAAGTGAATCAACCGGCTAAAGTGAAAAATGTTATTTTTCTAATTGGCGATGGCATGGGGCCTTCTTATATGACCGCTTATCGCTATTTCAAAGATAACCCTGCAACCAAAGCAGTAGAAAAAACAGCATTCGATGCATATCTTGTAGGTGCACAGACAACATACCCTGATGATGATTCTGAAAATATTACAGATTCAGCTTCAGCGGCAACAGCGATGTCTGGTGGTGTCAAAACATACAATGCAGCAATAGCGGTTGATAATGACAAATCCAACGTCAAAACAGTACTAGAACAAGCGAAAGAAAACGGCAAGTCAACAGGTCTTGTTGCAACTTCTGAAATTACTCATGCGACACCAGCGGCTTTTGGTGCTCATGATCCGAGTCGTAAAAATATGGCAGGGATTGCAGACGATTATTTTGATGAGATGATCAACGGTAAGCATAAAGTAGATGTATTGCTTGGCGGAGGTAAAGACTATTTCGTACGTAAAGATCGCAATTTGACAGAAGAATTTAAAAAAGCAGGTTATTCTTATGTGACAGATCGCAATGGTCTATTGAACAATAATAGTAATCAATTGTTAGGGTTGTTCGCTCCAGGTGGATTGGATAAAGCCATTGACCGTACAAGTAAAACTCCTTCTTTACAAGAAATGACGAGTGCAGCAATCAAACGTCTAGATCAAAATGACAAAGGATTCTTCTTAATGGTAGAAGGAAGTCAGATTGATTGGGCAGGTCATGATAATGATGTTGTCGGAGCGATGAGCGAAATGGGCGATTTTGAAAAAGCGTATCAAACGGCTATCGACTTTGCGAAAAAAGATGGCGAAACTTTAGTGGTAGCGACAGCAGATCACTCTACAGGTGGAATGACTCTGGGTGCTGGTGGCGAGTATAATTTCAAAGTAGAATCGTTAAAAGCAGCTAAACGCACACCTGATTTTATGGCAAATGAAATTGCTAAAGGTGCAAATGTGAAAAGTACACTGAGAAAATATATCTCTATCCCTTTAACAGCAACTGAAATTCAATCGGTACAAAAAGCAGTTGTGAAAAAAGATGTAACTACGATTGATAATGCGATTGAGAAGATTTTTGATACACGTTCCTTTACAGGTTGGACAACAGGCGGACACACAGGTGAAGATGTGCCTGTGTATGCTTTTGGCCCACAAAAAGAACAATTTGCAGGTCTGATCGATAATACAGACAATGCTCGAATTATCTTCTCTTTGTTAAAACAATAATTCATTTAATACATTGAAATACAAGAACAAGCTTTACAACTGCCTGATGCGAACAAAGCATCATTCTAAGGTAGAAGTAAAGCTTGTTTTTTTACGTTTTGCTAATATAAATATAGTCATATTCACTAAAAAAACTAAATCGTAATTATTTTGTTTAAATAGGTTGACAAGAGGAATAGCATAGGAGTAAAGTTATTCAGGTGGTATTCGTAAAAATTACGATAAGAACGGAAAGAATGGAAGGAGCGCTATATCTTGTTATTAGCTTCGATGCAAGACGTTATTTTTGGATATGATCGTGAACCGGTAGTGAATCGGTTGTCGATGGAAATATATAGTAATGAATTTTTGGCTTTAAGTGGCCCCAATGGTGCTGCCAAAACCACTTCACTCAAGTTATTGCTTGGTATATTGAAACCTTGGAGTGGACAAGTACAGATTAAGCGTAATGAAAAAGGATCCAAACCTGTGATCGGTTATGTCCCACAACAAGTATCCTCATTTAATAGCGGTTTCCCGAGTACGGTCTATGAATTAGTTCGTTCCGGTTGTCATATGAATCTTGGATTATTTAGACGTTTTGGTGCTCAGCAAGCGCAGTTAGTTCAGTCATCTCTTGAAGCTGTAGGCATGTGGGAACTTCGTGATCGTAAGATCGGGGAATTATCTGGTGGTCAGAAGCAACGTGTCTGTATCGCACGTGCGCTTGCCCAAGAACCTGATGTGCTTATTCTAGATGAGCCTACAACAGGAATGGACTTGGAAAGCCGTAAAGGATTTTATGAATTAATGCGTCATCATGTACAAAAGCATGGACGTACAGTAGTTATGGTTACACACGGACTTGAAGAAGCAGAACCGTATTTGGATCGTATTATTCGTTTGGAGAGAGAGGAGGGTGGAGGATGGGCATGTTTGACTACGAGTTCATGCAGCGCGCGTTTTGGGCCGGAGGAATGATTGCTGTCATCGCTCCACTGCTTGGCGTATATCTGGTTTTGCGTAGACAGGTATTAATGGCTGATACGCTTTCTCACGTATCTCTAGCAGGTGTAGCGATCGGTGCTGTACTTGGTTTTAATCCGTCTATTGGCGGATTTATTGTTGCCTTATTAGGAGCATTGATTATCGAACGACTCAGACGGAACTTCCGTGGTTATGGTGAAGTATCGGTCGCTGTTATTATGACCGGTGGTCTGGCGCTTGCGCTGGTATTGATGAGTATGAGTTCATCACTAACCCGTAGCTTTAGCTCTTATTTATTTGGTTCTATTGTTGCGGTCAGTAGCACCCAGTTATGGATTATCGGAACCGTATTTGCACTGGTTATTATTTACTGGGTCACGATGAGAAGACCACTGTACAATCTGACTTTTGATGAAGAAACCGCTCAGATCGGTGGAACGCATGTACGCTGGTTATCGCAGACGTTTGCAGTATTAACAGGAATGACAGTAGCTGCGGCAATGCCAATTGTAGGAGTGTTATTAGTCTCTGCATTGATGGCTTTACCTGCGGCATTAGCTCTTCGCTTTGCCAAAGGATTTACTTCGGCGCTAGTGATTGCTGTAGCTATTGGTCTGATCGGTATGTTTGGAGGATTAACCACTTCGTATTATGTGAACACGCCTCCAGGAGCAACAGTGGCTCTATTATTGCTAACATTCTTATTAGTAGGCATGGGTATCCAACGTATCTATTATCGTCTGAATCGTAACAAAAACGATGGATATGCGCCGGATATTGATAGTCGTCGATTCTGGCAACGTCAAAATCGTAGTGAACAAAACAGCAAAGTCAAAACACAAGTTTTGAATAAAAGATAAAGCTTCATCAACATCTATGATCAATATAAAAATAAGAGTGGACTAGGAGAGGTGAGAGATTACACATGAATATGAAAAAGAAGAGTTGGGTAACACTGCCTTTGATCGCTTTGTTAAGTATGAGTACATTACTTGCTGCTTGCGGTAATAATTCGAATTCAGCATCACCTACGACAGACGGTAATACTGCTTCAACAACGACTGGTAAGAAACTGCATATCGTGACTAGCTTTTATCCGATGCAAGAATTTACGTCTAAAGTTGCTGGTGATCTTGCAGATGTACAAGTGTTAGTACCAGCAGGTACAGAACCTCATGATTGGGAACCGACAGCTCAAGATATTGCTAAAATGACAGATGCAGATATGCTTGTCTACAACGGTGGCGGTGTCGAATCTTGGATTGATCAAGTAAAAGATACATTAGGCGATAGTGGCCCTAAATTAGTCGAAGCCAGTCAAGGTATTCAAATGATGGAGAGCACAGAAGAAGAGCATGAAGGCGAAGAAGCAGGTCATGCAGAAGAAGCTGATCATGCGACAGAAGAAGGTCATGATCATGGATCTCTTGATCCTCACGTGTGGCTATCTCCACTTCAAGCACAGACTGAAGTTCGCAATATTGAGACAGCTCTAACAACACTTGATCCAGATCACACAGCTGATTACAAAAAAAATGCAGATGCTTATATTGCAGAACTTCAGAAGTTAGATGCTGAATACAAAGCAAGTCTTTCTAAAGTGAAACGTAAAGACTTTATTACACAACATGCGGCATTTGCTTATCTTGCTCATGATTATGGCTTAACTCAAGTACCGATTGCAGGTCTTTCTCCTGAACAAGAACCATCCGCAGAAGCTATGGCGAAAATCGTAGATTTTGCGAAACAAAACGATGTTAAAACGATTTTCTTCGAAACGCTAGTTTCTTCAAATGTTGCTAAAACGATCGCTGATGAAATAGGTGCCAAAACCGATGTACTGAATCCTTTAGAAGGATTAACCAGTGCAGAAACATCTGCTGGTGAAAATTATGTATCTGTTATGCGTACCAATCTAGCAGCGCTTGAAAAAGCTTTAAACGAATAAAAAGTACTGCTATATCTCAATATGGACAGCTTTAATATGGAATTAAGCATAAAGACAGTTTCTACGATATTCCTGTAGAAGCTGTCTTTTTTTGCTATGTTAACAGATATGAGCATCTGCTAGTAGATGGCTAATCACATCCACTTTAAATCTTTTTATGAACAATTTTACATAATTTATAGGTAGGAAGATTGACTTCAAACGTAACGGGGTATAAAATAGTAAGTATAAGAACTAGAGAGTTTCGTGAGTACTATAAAGTTTTTGAGCGTTTCAATAGGGGTTAAATGTGTGAAAGTATAGTGCAGAAGAGGTTATTGATTATGGTAGAAGAACGGAAGCGCGTGATCCTTATCGCTGGAGGTCAGTTGTTTGCAGAAAAAGGTTATTTCTCAACAACGGTGCAGGATATTGCAGAGCAGTGCAATATGTCCAAAGCTTCGATTTACAAGTTATTTGAATCCAAAGAAGATATTTTGTTACACATTGTGAAGCAAATGCATGAAGAAATTTTGCTAGCGGCTAATCGATTACATTTTGAAGATCATGTATCACCTAAAGAACAATTTACTCAGAAGTTAGTGGTACAGTTTCAAGAGTTTGTTTTAAAGCATGAATTTTTCTTGGTGTTAAATCAGACAATGCCTCTTGAATTGAGTGCGCAGATTCGAGCAGCTATGTTGCAATTCAAGCGTACGATGTTGAACTGGCAGAAGGAAGCGATTCTTCAGGCATTTGGAGATAAGGTGGAACCGATTGTATGGGACTTATCCTTGTGCATGCAAGGAATCGTCAAAGAATTTATGTTTTTATTACGATGGAACAAAAATACGAATTTTGAGCTGTCTGCTTTATCTGAATTTGTTGTAGAAAGTCTAGAAGCCATGATTCAAAAGCATCTGAATCGAACACCACTGATTACCGAACAAATGGCACAGCAGTTTGATTTGTCTGACCCAGATGTACGACATAAGTATTTTGGCGAAAGTGAATGGCGCAAAATCATACGTGAACTCAGTACAGCGATTCATCAACGTTCACCTGAATCGATTCGCCCGGATCTGATAGCCGCTACCGAACGATTAAACACGGAACGTAAAAAAGCCATACCGCAAACCTTTATGATTGAAGCATTAATCGCATATTTACAGAAAAGGGAAGAGCTTCAGCAGGAAGTCGCTCAACTACAACATGTATATCGTGCAACATGGGAGGAAAAGAAACATGAATAATATTTCAACACCGAATAAGCCGAAATTAAATATTACGCTTATTGTCGCTATTATGCTGGCAGGTGCATTTGTAGCGATATTGAACCAGACCCTACTTGTAACAGCGTTACCGCATATTATGAGTGATCTTAATATTGATGCAACAGCTGCTCAATGGTTAACAACGATTTTCATGCTCGTCAACGGGATTATGATTCCAGTGACAGCGTACTTAATCGATAAATTCTCAACACGGGCGTTATTTATTACGTCTGTTGGTTTATTTGCGTTAGGAACACTTATTGCAGCCGTTTCGCCTAACTTTGGTACATTGTTAGTCGGTCGTGTTGTACAGGCAGCAGGAGCAGGTATTATTATGCCACTGATGCAGACTGTATTTTTAGTAATTTTCCCAAAAGAAAAACGGGGAGCAGCCATGGGGATGATCGGTCTGGTTATTTCATTTGCACCAGCGATTGGACCTACACTGTCCGGTTGGATTGTCGATTCCTACTCATGGCGTACACTGTTTTACATTATTTTACCGATTGCAGTGATCGACCTTGTGATAGCTATCTTTGCCCTCAAAAATGTAAGTGAATTGAGAAATCCAAAATTGGATATGACTTCAGTAACATTATCGACATTAGGATTCGGTGGTCTATTGTACGGATTCAGTAGCGCTTCTAAAGGCTGGAATGATCCTACAGTGATTATTAGTATTCTAGTCGGTGTAGTCAGTCTGTATCTATTTGTCACTCGTCAGTTCAAATTAAAAGAACCATTATTGGAATTCCGTGTATTTAAAGATCGCGTGTTTACAGTTTCAATGATTATTACAGTGATTGTATTTACAGCGATGATTGGTGCATCCACATTGATGCCTTTATATATTCAAAATGCTCGTCATATGTCAGCTCTACATTCAGGATTGATTGTTTTACCCGGAGCGATTCTGATGGGGATTATGTCGCCGATCACAGGTCGTATTTTTGATAAATACGGTGCTAAAGTCATCAGTACGATAGGATTGATCCTGATGGCAGGCGGAACGATTCCATTTGCTTTCTTAACATCAACTACATCGATTACTTACATCACGATTATGTTTACACTACGGATGTTCGGTATGTCGATGGTATTGATGCCAGTAACGACAGCAGGTCTGAATCAATTGCCTACCCATTTGTTATCTCACGCATCTGCGATGAACAATACGTTACGTCAAGTTGGTGGATCGATCGGAACAGCGGTGTTAATTACTATTTTGACCAATGCTAGTTCTTCATCTGCTCTATTAGGAAATAGCACTGAAAATGCGTTGATTCATGGTACAAATATGGCGTTCTTAGTAGCTTCTGGATTATCTGTATTAGCATTAATTTTAATCTTCTTCTTAAAAGAACCACCACGCAAAAAGACAGAGAAGCAAGAAGAGACAGCCAAAGCTTCTCCAGTAAATAGCAAACGCAAAACGATTTCTCAATCTTAAACAGTGCTTCAACATTAACTAACAATACCTATTGTGCAGAAAGGAATATGCTGTAGTAATAGGTATTGTTAGTATACTTAATTATTTTTAGTATATTACTTGCATAAAATTGAATTGGTTACTATAATATATATAGTCACATTAAATAATAACATGTACGATATAGAGAATAGGAGAGATAGCCTTGAATACAAAATATAAATCTTTATTTGAACCGTTCCAACTGAATGATGGTATTGAATTAAAAAACCGTATTGTTCTTGCTCCTATGACACATTTTTCTTCTAACACAGATGCTACTGTTTCTGATGCAGAGCTTGAATATTATGCACGTCGCACAGGTGGCGTAGGTATGGCTGTAACAGCTGTTGCTTATGTAACTAAAGGCGGTATCGGTTTCCAAAATCAATTTGGTGCTACAGGTGCTGAATTTACAGAAGGTCTACGCAAATTAGCAACAACATTGAAATCTAATGGTGCTAAAGCTGTTTTGCAAATTTTTCATGCAGGTCGTCTAAGTCCGGCTGAATTGGTTAATGGTGATGTAGCCGCTCCAAGTGCAATCGCAACAGATCGCACGAATGATGGTAGCGAAGCTCCAGCTCCTCGTGAATTGACAGCACAAGAAATCGACGATATTATTGTTGATTTTGGTAAAGCAACAGCGAATGCAATTGAAGCTGGATTCGATGGCGTAGAGATTCATGGCGCAAACGGATACTTAGTGCAACAATTCTTTTCTCCACATGCGAACCGTCGTGAAGATAAATGGGGCGGAAGCTTAGAAAAACGTCTAACGTTCCCATTAGCAGTAGTGGACGAAGTACAACGCGCAGTAAAAGAACATGCTAAAGGACCTTTCATCGTCGGATATCGTTTCTCTCCAGAAGAACCAGAAACTCCTGGAATCACAATGGCAGATACATTGGTATTGATCGATGCATTAGCTGAGAAAAACTTGAGCTACTTGCACGTATCTCTAATGGAATATGCTTCGACGCCACGTCGTGGTGTAGATGACAAACGCTCTCGTCTTGAAATTATTCAAGAACGTGTAGGCGCTAAAGTTCCAGTAATCGGTGTAGGTGCTGTTAACACACCTGAGGATGCATTAAATGTTATCAATACAGGTGCGCCACTAGTAGCACTTGGTCGTGAATTGATCGTAGATCCGGATTGGGTTGAAAAAGTAGAATCCGGTCGTGAGTCTGAAATCGATTATTCATTGACTAAACAAGACCAAGATCGTTTGGTTGTTCCAGATCCATTGTGGAATTCTATTATGACAATGACAGGCTGGTTCCCGGTTAAAGATGCAGAAGAATCTAGCACATTAACGAAGTAAGCTATAAATATACAGACTGTTCTTTTTCTGCTACGGTAGAAGAAGAACAGTTTTTTTGTGCGTTGGATTGATGACGATACAGAATAAAATAGAAGGAGCATGACGATGATCTATGATTACCATGTACATACAAATCATTCTTTTGATTCACAGGCGGTTATGAATGAAGTATGTGCAGAAGCGGTACGATGTGGCATCCAAGAGATTTGTTTTACAGAACATTATGCAGTTAATCCAGTACTGCCTACGTACGGGCATTTGAATTTTGAACATTATATACATGAGATTGAAAACGCTCGTGAGCGATATGCAGGGCAGTTGAAGATTAAAATAGGAATTGAATTGTGTGAACCTCATCATATGAAGACACAGTATCAAGCAGCATTAGCTAATCAACCACTCGATTTTATTCTAGGATCTGTACACAATATGGATGAGCGTAAATTAAGACTTTTTCTAGCGCAAGAAGGTATTAATCATTATGATCTATATTTTAAAGAAGTATTAAAAATGGTAGAGTGTGCAGATATTGATGTGATGGCTCACTTGGATTTATTAAAAAGATATGCAGTAGGAACGGTAGGCAATTACAAGTTAGAAGATCATCAAGAAGTTATTGAAGCGATACTACAAACAGCGATTGCACGCAATATTGGTATCGAGATTAATACATCAGGTTGGCGAAGTGGGGTCGATCAATCGTTTCCCTCTTCAGAAGTATTGCAGTTATATCGACAGTTAGGTGGAGAGTTACTCACACTTGGTTCCGATTCTCACTTTGTAGAACATACAGGAGCAGGTATAGCAGATGCGATAGCGTTGGCGAAACAATGTGGATTTCAGTCGATCTATACGTATCACCAAAGACAACCTCAAGCTATAGCCTTAGATTAAACATTTTATCAGGATGCAGGCTACAATAAATAGATAGGGACTAGGTATGAATAGACTACTGATATCATGCTTTAGATCAGGGTAATACGATTAATTCAAATAGATATAAAAAAAAGAAGCTCAACATCGACAAGAGTAATACTCTCGATGTTGAGCTTTTCATATCATGCAATACAATATTCTTTAATGATACCTTACACAATCGGTTCTAAATAGGATAACTGAAGCACGATTGTATTACTGACTATACGTATTGCCTTGCTCATCTACATAAACAGATTTTACAAGAGTACGGCGGTACGGGTAACCTGCTTCTGTATATCCATCGATATCGGTTGTAACGACATAAATAGAAGGAGTATTCGCTACAGGCGTAGTTACCGATTCTTGAGTAGTCATTGAGCGGTTAGCACGCTCGGTAGGTGGTGCAAGCTTAGTGCCATCTGGATGATAATAGTTCACCGTGTAATTCAGGTGAGTACGTTGTTCGTCCAGACCTTCGGTATTGACGTTCATACGTAACTGATTATTGCTAAGATTAGTTTTGAGTTCTGCTTGCTCTGCACCCGGTGTATACACAGCAGTCATAAGATAAGCACCTTTACTTGCACTGGTCGCTTGTACTTTCCATTCTCCTGCTTCAGGTTGCTGTAGTGTAGCGATCTGATGATAAGCTCCTGGGAAAAATTCATCATCTGGATTCGATTGTACGTTAATATGTTGCTTTTTCCCACTTGGTGAAATGAATTGTAAATCAGTTAGTGGTTGATCACTGAGCCAATCGAGCGAGATCGTTTTAACATTGTTTTCTACAGTTAATGTCTCATGCGCTACACCTTGATGTTCTCCGCCCCGAATATAATATTGTCCATGACCGTCTTCAGAGTTCACGTTATATGGATCGACAGGAGGAGTCGATTGTGAACGGCTTGGCATAGTTGGATTGGTGACCGATGGCTGGGTCTGATAGGTGTTTTCTGTAACAGAAGCAGGTGTTTTGAGACTGGCTACAGCGGCAGGAAGAGTACCGATATATGATTTGAACAGATCAAATGTGGATGAACCTGTACGTACTGTTTTATGATTCCAAGCTCCGGACTGAATCAAAGTTGCGCCGGGCAATAGAGCGCTATCTGTAGTCACTACACCATCGTTACTACCGAACAGCGATAAGTATGAACCGCCAAAAGTATATGAAGCTTTACCAGAACCCGACCATTTGTTACCACTCATTGTGTAAAAAGGAACTTTGTTTACATCAGGGTCTTTTGCCATTTCAGATCGAAAATAATCCATATAGGAGGTCTGAAGTGAACTGGTACCCGGACTTTGTGATCCAACAAGATCGGCAAGCCATCCAGCCCAACTGCTATAAGCAAGATCTGCTAATTGAGAACCATGATGAGGTGTACTGAGTGTAATGACACGAGAAACATAAGGATAAGCATTGTAACGTACCAATGCGGATTGAGTATCTACTCCGCCTTTGCTATGAGCGACAATGACTACTTTTTTGCCAAAGTATTTGCTGATTTCTTGAATTTTGGCGGCAAGCAATTCTCCATCTTTCCACATATCTTCCGGTGTACCTGTAATATCATACATATTGATAAAAGCCGTTTGATATCCATTTTTGTAAGCATACTCATACATATCATTATCTTCATACCAGATATTGGCTTTGCTGGTTAGACCATGAACAAACAAAATCGCAGGCTTGTTCGGAGAAACGTTGGCAGGCGTCTGCCCTGTTGCCCAAGCCCCGGGAGAAGGAGCAACAACAGGAGTGGTAGGAGCCATCCATGCTTGTTGTGGTAAAGCCGTTAATCCTAGAATAACTGTAAAAGATACCCCCAAAATCGTATGCTTGATATTCATTATATTCCTCCTGTAATGTGGTCTGGATAATGATATTATCCTTAAGCAAATTTTAATTTCTAAATATTAGAAACGATACTCATTTATGTATAAAATATTTTTACAAATCGATTCTATATATTGGAAAATTAATACATAATTGATCGACGGTTAATACAATAATGCTTATTGAAATAAAAATTTTAAGTTTTTTGCGTCTGAAATGAAAAGATGAGAGGTATATTTCTGAGAATCTGGTTATAATAGAATTCGTAAACAATCCAAATTCACTTCGGACGATAGCTAAAGGGTCATCCATTGTTAGTGATCGATCTCAATAGAATGATCAACATCAATAGGATCGCTGCTATAATCGTCCCGGCCGTTCATCTCTAATGAACGAAGATTGGGTTTGAGAAAGTATGTAACAAAAAGTACAAGCGCAGAGAAAGAAGGGGCAAAGTGCATGAATAAGTTAGAAATGTTGCAAAATCCAAAACAGCGTAAATTGCTGGTCAGTGCTGGATTTAGCTGGATGTTTGATGCGATGGAAGTAGGTATGATTTCATTTATCGCTGCTGCACTGGCAAAAGATTGGAATCTAGCACCGCAACAAATCGGTTATCTGACCAGTATTAACTCGGTTGGTATGGCTGTAGGTGCTGCCACAGCAGGATATCTAGCCGATCGTTATGGACGTAAGTCGATTTTGTTGTGGACCTTGTTGATCTTCTCTATTGCGAGTGGATTATCTGCTCTAGCCACAGGATTCGGCATACTGTTAGTGTTACGGTTTATCGCAGGCTTTGGATTAGGTGGAGAACTCCCAGTAGCTTCTACATTGGTGTCTGAATCGGTATCTGTACAAGACCGCGGACGAGCTGTTGTATTACTGGAAAGCTTCTGGGCACTCGGTTGGATTATTTCAGCGGTCGTTGCTTACTTTGTTATCGCACAATATGGCTGGCAATGGGGCTTTATTATAGGGGCTGTACCTGCGCTGTATGCGTTATATTTACGCCGGGCGATTGAAGATTCACCGAAGTTTGTTAAAGGTGGAGCAGGCAAACGTGCTTCTTTTGTAAAAGGACTCGCAGATATCTGGAGTAGTGAACATCGCCGTACTACGATTATGGCGTGGATCTTATGGTTTACAGTTGTGTTTTCTTATTATGGTATGTTTTTGTGGTTACCATCTGTGATGGGATTGAAAGGTTTTACATTGATCAAAAGTTTTGAGTACGTGCTTATTATGACATTGGCACAATTGCCAGGTTATTTTACAGCAGCTTATTTTATTGAGAAATTTGGACGTAAATTTGTATTGATTGTGTACTTAATTCTGACTGCTGTCAGTGCTATCTGGTTCGGATTTGCGACAACAACAGCTTCGCTTTTGATGGCTGGTATTTGTTTATCCTTCTTTAATCTGGGTGCATGGGGTGGATTATATGCGTATACCCCTGAATTGTATCCGACCAAAGTACGCTCAACAGGCGTAGGGATGGCTGCTGCATTTGGACGTGTCGGCGGGGTTATCGCTCCATTTCTAGTCGGGATGTTAGTCGGTAAAGGGGTAGCTATTAGTACGATCTTTACGATCTTTTTTGTTACGATTCTGATCGGTGTAGCGGCAGTTGCTTTTCTAGGTAAAGAGACCAAAGGATTAGAATTAGATTAATCGGTTAGGGGAATCATAATGAAATATTCGTTTATGACTGATATGGAACTTCTGCTAGCTTATGAAGGCATTCGTAATACCAAATCTCGTTATTGTCGGCTGATTGATATGAAAAAGTGGGATGAATTAGGGAGTGTATTTGCTTCGGATGCAGTAGCTGATTTTAGTACAGAAGGCAATCCGATTCCTGTGTTAGAAGGTCGAGATACGATTGTCAAAGTGTTCAAAGACCTTGTGCATCCTGCGGAAACGGTACATCAGGTACATAGTGCTGAAATTGAAATGATTTCTGCAACCGAAGCGAAAGTCTTTTCGCCGATGGAGGATTATGTGACATTTCCAGAAGGAAGCGAAAATATTTCTTTTCACGGGTATGGTTATTACGAAGAGACATTCGTAGCGATCGAAGGTCAATGGTATATTCAGCATACAAGGTTGGATCGCTTGAAATTTGATGTGATCTAGTCGGTTGAGCAAGCTTACAGGGATGGTATTGTTCTTGTAGCTTGTAATTAGGAACATAAAAAGCCTCTATAAGCTGGAACTATAGAGGCTTTTTATGTTGAATTTTTTACGAAATGAGTTGTTGATCTGGTGCGAACAGTCTGTCTATTTACCCTAATCATTGCTAATATGTTCGGTATATTAGAATTAGTGGTCTATATCCTCGAAGATAGATAAGATGAATAAAGCAAACTTATGTTTCTAATCATCGTCACTGAACAGTTCATCCAGCATTCTTTTCGGATTTTCCAGAAATCGTCTAGTGATCTGGTAATGGTCGGTATCTTGATAGTGAATAGGCTCTAGCCGATCTTGATCGAAGCTGATAATCTCAGCATCAGGGTAGCCGAGCAGAATCGGCGAATGGGTCGCAATAATAAACTGCGAGCGTGGCGAAAGGTCTTTAATAATCCTCATTAAAGACAGTTGTCTGGCAGGAGAGAGAGCGGCTTCAGGCTCATCTAAGAGATAGATAGATTTTTCGCGCGCATGGGTAAACTTTTGCGTGAACAAGGTTAAAAATGATTCTCCATGCGATTGATGATGAAGAGACTTACCACCATAATTTTTAATACTGTCTACATCATCAATATGAGAAGCAAACTGGTAAAAAGATTCGGCTCTCAGGAAAAAGCCATTTGTTAATTTGGGGAGCCATGACAAACGCAAATAGTCCCCCAAAGCAGATTCGGCTTGATCGACTTCATAACTGTTATTACGCGAACCTCCTGCTGTATGAAATCCACATTGATACGCTATTCCTTCCAAAAGCGTTGATTTCCCTGACCCATTTTCACCGACAAAAAAAGTAACTGGATGATCGAAATGAAGCTGATCCAGACGCTGAATAAGAGGAAGCGAAAAGGGATAGGTATTGAAATCTACGATTTTGTCTTTTAGCAATGTAACTCGTTTAAGAGACATGATGAAGTACTCCTTTTGATTAGACATATATGAGTGATACATATCGAATCGTTGAAATGAATAAAAGTGCAGTAACCTATGAGTACAAATAAGCAATCATCAGGCACTACACTTATAAGACGTACACAAAGGTATTTTTGATACAAAATGTAGATATCATAGTACCGTTTATTACAAAAAATCAGCTAAAATCTGATCTTGATCTAATGGCGTAATCACTTTTGCATCGGGTAACAGTGTCTTGTGGTTCATCGAACGCATCAAAGCATCCTGATCCAACTCTGCTGTGAAAATGATATCAGCTTCTTCAACATGTGGAGTCAATGTTCCATGAGCCTCAGCGTGAAGATGGAACAACTGATACAGATTCGGTCGAATCAATTCAGTCATCGCTCGTCCGATCAGTGCAGAGCTCATCCGGTTTGTTGCAATATTATTAACATCATCAGGATAATGCTCCAGAGCAATATCTGTCCACAACATTTCACGTTGTTCTACATCGACAATAACTGGAATACAGATACGGGAATTAGCCGCAATATCTATACGATTTTGCACAGTAGATGCTTCAAAGACTTCACCGGATTGTGGCACTTGACGCATCATCCACCCTGCATAACATTCAGGTAAATCTTTGAATACTTGTGATGTAAAAGCATTCACAGACATCTGAATATAGCGCACTCCCGATTCTCGGACAGAAGGAAGATGCAAGTCGATATACTCTGCTGCCCCTTCAGGAGCTGTAACAATATCCCCACTATGAGCCGCTAAAAAGTGATCGGAACGTAGATTCATATAGGAAATATGCTCTATTCGTTGCCATTGATCATCATACAGAATAGCAGATAGATCAATATCTACGCGATCCGTATGTACACCATTTACCCATCCTTCTTTCCACCATACAAAAAAGCGCAAGGTATCGCCTTGATTCAGTGTTATCCATGAACCACGTGTTAATGTACGTAATGACTTACTAGCAGAACGTACACCTAAAGGTACAAAATGTCTTTTCAACTGAGGATCGATATAGATTTGTCCCAGATCTGGCTGTTCAGCAAATTTGTCGATCAATGCTTGCTTTGTGACTGCAATAATTGAAGACGTTACCTGTTCAGTTAAAGGAACAAGAGGTTGAGTAGATACAAATAGCTTAGCTGTATTGCCTTTTGGGAAAAAGTGACGTCTAGGTAAGGTAGAAGAACGCTTTTCAAAATGAGCCAGTACACTTAATAAAATAGGTGTGGCTACTTCGGGAGCGATCATCCGATATCGATTCAACAAAGCCTCCATATCAACACCACTACGAATCAATCGATCTAGACGACGTACAAATTCACCTGGACGCTGACTTAATAGCTCTAAGATATGCTGATCCTGATGAGAAGCAAAAGCTTGTTCCACTTGGGAATAAAATGTTTTTGGACGATCTCCATGGCGCAGAGCATCAAAATATATCGCTGTTTGTGGAAAATGTTGACGGTATTCGCCCGGGTGAAGTCTTTCGCCTAATCGAATCCATCTGCCTTCATAACGGAACATATCTTCCAGCGGGTTACTGATATTTTCCAACAAGGCTAGGATTAATTTCCGCTGAGCACGTGAAAAAGAAACAAATCGAGTATTTGTTGCAAGACTCACATCCCCATTAGACAAAGCAGTAGCGATGCGCAAAACATCGGTAGCTGTCTGCACATGAGTATATAGCCAATCTTTATCTATTTTACTCGCAGAAATTAATGCTGCGATAAAGATAGCAGCATTCTCTTTATTAGGGATCACATCAGGTGTACTTTGTTGCCAGTGAGGTTGATGATTCGCAAACCAGATCAAATGCTCACGACTTGTTACAGGAAGTGCAGAGACCGCACGAAGTAAATGTTCACATATTTGGGCAAATTCTTCTTCTGTTCCTAAATGAATCACACGTAAAGAGACTTGATCCAATAGCATAATCTTCGGTTGTTCATCTTCAGGGGTACTATGACTCTCAGGTAAAATGCCTGTCCAATAATGAATAAGAGCGTTTATGTATAGCTGTGCATCTGACATTTGCATCACTTGATCGGGGAATCGAGGGTACATCATCCGATAATTCCGTTCAAAACCTGTCATTTCACAGAGTTCTTTCACTAATTTCTTATACCACGCAGTAAAAGTAGTTACTGACCATGTATTTAATATATCTAATACTGCTGGCGAAAATGTAAACCCTAGCGGTTCTAAGTTGGTCAAAGCTGTAGCTAATACATTAGCAGGTAATGAAGCTTCTTGTTGCTGAGTATGTAAAATTACTTTTAATTCACGTTGTAAATAAATCGAAAATTGATCCATCGGCGATATTCACTCCTTAAGCGCTTAATAGGGTAAGCACCAACCATTGTTATACAAAAACAAATAAAAAAATCAGGAAACAGGTGTCCCTAATAAAGCAGCAGTTGGATTAGAAGGAAGGGGCACCATAGCCTGATTGTTCTTATTATAAGGAAGTTAAAAATGAAAAGCAAACGTTACCAACTTCATTATATCTTCATTCACATTTCAGACATAAATTTAAAAATAGTACACTATTCAGACAAAAAATGTTTTATAATGTGCTCATGCAGGTAAAAAAAGGTAATACTTATATTCTTTTTCAAAGATATCGATCTATGCTTTGGAAAAGACTAAAGTAGAAGCAATGATAAGATGTACACCTGTGTATTATTGTTCATTTGGAATACAGCAAGTTCATACTTTTTCGAAAGGCGGACTATCCATGGCAGACGATAATCAGAAGCAACCGCAAGCAAGTGAACATGAAGAAGAATTAACGTTAACGAATCGTCAGGGACATCCGGTTACTGACAATCAGAATGTAAGAACCGTAGGTAATCGAGGTCCGATTACGCTAGAGAACTACAACTTTTTAGAAAAAATCTCTCATTTTGATCGGGAGCGTATTCCAGAACGTGTTGTTCATGCTCGAGGCGCTGGAGCACATGGCGTATTCGAAGCATATGGAACAGCTGGCGATGAACCGATTTCCAAGTATACTCGTGCCAAACTTTTTCAAGAAAAAGGGAAGCAAACGCCTGTTTTTGTACGCTTTTCAACAGTGGTACATGGCAATCATTCACCTGAAACATTACGTGATCCGCGCGGATTTGCGACAAAATTCTATACCGAAGATGGTAACTGGGATCTAGTCGGTAATAACTTAAAAATATTCTTTATTCGTGATCCTTTGAAATTCCCTGATATGGTTCATGCCTTTAAGCCTGATCCTGTTACGAATGTACAAGATATGGAACGCTTTTTTGATTTTCTGGCAAATAGTCCAGAGTCTACACATATGGCAACATTCCTCTTTTCTCCATGGGGAATCCCTGCGAACTACCGGCAAATGCAAGGTTCCGGTGTAAATACCTACAAGTGGGTCAACAAAGACGGAGAAGCCGTATTGATCAAGTACCACTGGGAACCGGTAGAACAAGGGATTCAGAATCTAACGCAAGAACAGGCGAATCAAGTGCAAGGGTTAGATTTTAACCATGCGACAGTCGATCTGTATGATGCGATTGATCGTGGAGAATATCCAGAGTGGGAATTGTGCGTACAGATTATGAGCGATGATTATCATCCTGAGCTGGACTTTGATCCGCTTGATCCGACCAAGTTATGGCCAGAAGATCAATTCCCATTTCTTCCAGTCGGCAAAATGACACTGAATCGTAATCCAGTAGACTATTTTACTGAAGTCGAGCAAGTGGCGTTCGGTACTGGGGTACTGGTAGATGGATTAGACTTCTCGGATGATAAATTGTTACAAGGGCGTACATTCTCTTATTCGGATACCCAGCGTCACCGGGTAGGAGCGAACTATCAGCAATTGCCGATCAATGCACCGAAGTCGAATGTCGCTACCAACCAATCCGGCGGGCAAATGCGTTATGAGCCAGACACAGCACCGAAGCAGAATCCTCATGTAAATTATGAGCCTTCTTCTCTGGGTGGTCTGAAAGAAGCTCCCAAAGCAGGTGCTGATCATGAGCCTCATTATTATGATGTGAATCTAATGCGCCAGAAGCTAGATCGTCCTAACGATTTTGCACAAGCAGGAGAAACGTATCGTAACTTTGAAGATTGGGAACGTAATGAGCTAGTAGCCAATATTGCAGCAAATCTAGCGCAATGTGCTGATGTGATTAGTGATAAATTTATTGCAAATCTACAACAAGCGGATACCGAGTATGCACAGCGTGTAACAGATGAATTAGCTAAAATTAAAGCTGATCCTTCGAACAAACCGTTACATCGTGCCAACAAAGCAGCCAAATTAGCCCAAGAAAAAGGTCATGATGCTAAACCGTACTAATATGTACGAACATGATAAGCTTTTATAAATAAGATAAAAATCAAGTTATCTGTAAGCTCTCTATCGTTTTCGCTGATTAGTGCGGGACGATAGAGAGCTTTATTTATGTTCATATATAGTCGAATAGAGCAGAGATTATATACTAATCGTTTAGTCTACTATGAGAAAGGTTTAATGATAAGCAAGACGATATACATATAGCAAAGGCGGAGAATACAATGAAAATTATTATTACACGTGAAGAAGCTGTTCAAAAAGGAATATGGGAAAAAGTAATGCAGATGTTCGGTGTGGATCAAGATGATGATACGTATGCCAATGAACAGTTTATTTTGACCGAGGAACAAGCCAAACAATTGCAATTAATCTGATCGTCTAAGATACTATCTAATGATAGTAGATCAATCAGCAAAGCAGAGATCTAATAACTATTTTAAACTTCAAAAAGAAAGGCTACTCTTTTCGTTAAGAGTAGTCTTTTTTATTGGCAATTATCTCTGTATGTTTATATTTCCAAAATAAGTTATAAAAGGTATTATGAACCTGAAACCTAGTTGAAAGAAATGTTGTTATCCTTAAATATGTAAGCGTTATCTTTTTGAGAAAGTTTACTTTATTCGAAGGAGTGTTGGCATGAAAACATGGAAAGTGCTAGGAACAACAGCGATGGTTACTGCTTTATCTTTATCCATTGTAGGGATAACTTCTGCGGAGGCGAATACGATCTCTTCTACATCTGTAAATGATCTAACCTCATCTAGCTCTACAGAATTAGCATCTGCTACAGCGGCTATTCCGGCAGGAGCAATCGTTGTGGATCAGAAAGGTTCAGGTCAGTACCAAACGGTACAAGCAGCCATCAATTCGATTCCAGCTAACAATAATCAACAGAAAATAATTTATATCAAAAACGGTACGTATACTGAAAAATTAACGATCACTCAACCCCGGATTACATTACAAGGAGAAAGTACGACAGGAACTATTCTTAGCTACAATGCCACCAATGCCAGTAGTGGAAGTACAACCAATAGCGCAAGTACTACGGTCAAAGGCGATTATTTTCAAGCCAAAACGATTACTTTCCGCAACAATGCAGGGATCAATGCTGGTCAAGCTGTAGCTTTTTATAATAATGCAGACAAAGCGGTCTATACCGATGTTCGTTTTCTAGGGCATCAAGATACAGTCTATACACCGGGTACAGGCAGGCAATATTTCAAAAACTGTTATATTGAAGGAACGGTTGATTTTATTTTCGGATCGGCGACAGCTGTATTTGATCAATGTCAGATTCATAGTCTAGGTGCAGGCTATGTTACTGCTGCTTCTACAGGTGCAGATACGAAGTATGGCTATGTCTTTTTAAATAGTCGTCTGACCAGCAGTGGAACAGCCAATCAATCAGTATACCTCGGTAGACCGTGGCGTCCGTATTCAGCAGTGACGTATATCAATACCGATATGGGAGCTCATATTCAACCTACAGGTTGGGATAACTGGCGTGATCCAGCGAATGAAGCAACAGCTCGTTATTATGAATATGCAAGCAAAGGTGCAGGCGCGAACAACAATGCACGCGTGAAATGGGCAAAATTCTTAACCAATGAGCAGGCAAAAGCAATCACTATCCAAACGGTACTTGGTGGAACAGATCAATGGAATCCTACACAAACGAATTAGAATGATTCTTTTAGATCAGATCATCCTATATCAATATCGACTTATCCTGTTTTTGTAAAAAGGAGTCTGGCATTCTGCTTGGTAGAGGATGTTCAGATTCCTTTTTTGAGTTGTCACCAAAAGTACATATCAAAAGCAGATAATACAAGCTTTTTTTGGGTAAAAAAAGAGTATAAACCCGTTGTTATATGTTATTTAAAAAGATACATATCAACATTGGCATAATAGAGAGCAGACTGTAATCACAGATAAAGGAGTGTTGGAATGGAATATTATCGTCAGGAAGTTGATCAAGTACTTGAGGAAGTGGAAAGTTCGACACAAGGATTATCGAATCAAGAAGCGAAGCAGCGTATTGAGACGCAAGGATACAATGAACTCAAAGGTAAAAAAAAAACATCAACATGGAAGCTGTTTTTAGAAAATTTCAAAGATCCCATGGTTATCGTATTATTAGCAGCTGTAACTGTGCAACTTATATTAGGGCAATGGGTAGAATCGATTATTATTTTCTTTGTGTTAATACTGAATGCGATTATCAGTGTTGTACAGACACGCAAAGCAGAAAGTTCGATTGATGCACTGAGGCAAATGTCTGCGCCTGAAGCTAAAGTGATTCGGGATGGAAAAAAGCAAAGTATCGAAGCTAGAGAATTGGTCAGTGGAGATATTGTACTTCTCGAAGCAGGAGATTATGTACCTGCGGATGGACGCTTACTAGAATCAGGTAGTCTCAAAGTCGATGAAGGGATGCTTACTGGAGAATCCGAAGCTGTAGATAAGCATATTGATCTTATTCATGAGGAAGCGCCTATTGGAGATCGCCGCAATATGGTGTTTAGCGGTTCACTGGTCGTGTATGGACGGGGCACAGTTGTGATTACAGGAACAGCATTAAATACCGAAATAGGTAAAATTGCTGGATTGATCGAAAGTGCAGAAGCCAAGCAGACACCACTACAACGTAAGCTTGAAAGCTTTAGTAAAAAATTAGGTATATTTATTTTACTGCTATGTATCGTTATTTTTGGCGTAGAAGCAGGTCGGATCTGGTTTTCAAATGAAGTAGTCGATATGACAGCAGCTATCTTGAATGCATTAATGTTTGCTGTGGCGGTAGCAGTAGCAGCTATTCCAGAAGCTTTATCGTCTATTGTTACGATCGTGTTATCTGTTGGAACCAATAAAATGGCAAAACAACATGCTATTATTCGCAAATTACCTGCGGTTGAATCACTTGGTTCTACCAGTGTTATCTGTACCGACAAAACAGGTACCTTAACACAAAATAAAATGACGGTAGTTGATTACTTTCTACCAGATGGAAGTACCGATGATTTCCCGGATGATCCTCAGCAATGGTCGGAAGGCGAACGCCGATTACTGCATATCGCTGTATTATGTAATGACTCGAATATCAATGATGAGGGTAAAGAGTTAGGTGATCCTACAGAAGTCGCTTTGATCGCTTTTAGTAACAAAAAGAATAAAAACTACAACGAAATTCGTGAAGAATTTCCGCGTCAAGGTGAGCTCCCATTTGATTCCGATCGCAAACTGATGTCTACAATCCATATGTTTGATGATCAAAAGGCAATGCTGACTAAAGGTGGGCCGGATGTGTTAATCGGTCGCTGTACACAAGTATTTGTAGGTGATAAAGTCGTTCCACTGACAGACGAGATTCGTGAGCGTATGCAGACTGCTAACGAAGACTTTTCAAATCGTGCTTTGCGAGTGTTAGCGTATGGATACAAAATTATTCCTAATGATCAGACTCAAGTCGGTATAGAGGATGAGCAGGAGCTTATTCTTGTTGGGCTAAGCGCTATGATCGATCCACCGCGTGAAGAAGTGGCTGGTTCGATTGCAGAATCCAAAAAAGCAGGTATCCGCACAGTAATGATTACAGGGGATCACAAAACTACAGCGCAAGCGATAGGTAAAGATATCGGTCTAATGGATGATCAAGATATTGCGGTTACTGGTCAAGAACTGGATCAAATGTCTGAGCAGGAACTCGACCATCAATTGGAGAAAATTGCTGTCTATGCACGTGTATCTCCTGAAAACAAAATCAGAATCGTTCGTGCGTGGCAGAAAAAAGGTAAGATTACAGCTATGACTGGAGACGGTGTCAATGATGCACCGGCACTCAAGCAAGCCGATATTGGTGTCGCTATGGGTAGCGGAACAGATGTAGCTAAAGATTCAGCAGCGATGATCCTGACCGATGATAACTTTGTATCTATTGTCAATGCAGTAGGTGTAGGTAGAACAGTATTCGATAATATCAAAAAAGCGATTGCCTATTTATTTGCAGGCAACTTGGGTGCGATTATAGCGATTTTGTTCGCTTTGATTATGGATTGGATCAATCCTTTTACAGCGATTCAATTACTGTTTATCAATTTAGCGAATGATTCTCTACCTGCGATTGCATTAGGCATGGAAAAAGCAGAACCTGATGTGATGAGCCGGAAGCCAAGAGATATAAATGAAGGTATTTTTGCAGGTGGAACGATGCAGGCTGTGATTACACGTGGTGTGCTGATCGGTATTGCAGTGATTTTGTCACAGTATATTGGCTTACAACACTCACCAGAAATGAGTGTTGCGATGGCATTTACAACATTGATTCTAGCAAGAACATTCCAGACTTTTGCTGCTCGTTCCAATGTACAGACCGCATTTGGAGTAGGATTGTTTAGCAACAAATATGTATTGGGTGCAGTAGCCCTATGTCTGTGTCTATATGGAGTCACATTACTTCCAGGGGTACGCGATATTTTCTCTATTCCTGTAGAGTTTGGTGTACAGCAATGGGCTGTAGCTACAGGGCTTGCGTTAGGAGCAGTATTGTTGATGGAAGTGGCTAAATGGATATGTACTAGAGTGACAATGAAGCAACAATTGAACAATGCTTGAGATCGATAGAAGAAGCATGATAGATAGTGTTAGAACCAAGAAGAAGGTGAAGCGTATAATACGTCTCACCTTCTTTTTCATTGATTAAGATAGGGGATAAGGTTTATTTGTCCTGTACAGCTATGGTAAAATGAAGATGGTAATATAAAATCCATTTTTGAGATAAAAAGGAATAAATAAAAAAGCGCATTATAAGTACTGGAGGTGAACACTACTTATGTTAAAAGGTAAAAATATAACAGGTAGGCTCATAGCCGTGATGTATTGCTTGGTGATGTTTGAACTTTTAGTTCGAGCACCAGAAGGTCAAGTTGCACATCATCCAATGTGGTATTATTCGATGATTCCATTAGGAGCAGTTGTTATTTACACTATTTTCGATAAATTTATTAAGTTTGATTTCTTTAAAGAAGACGAGCGATAATGACCGACAAAAAAACAGCCTGTTATCAGAGCAGATAAATGCTTGATTACAGGCTGTATGTTTTAACAATAGAATATATCAACAATTGCTAAATGATGCTGTATAGATTAAAAGGATGTCTGAAAAAGATTACTCTTTATCAGATTTATCGTCATCTCCAGCTGCTTTTGGAGAAGGTTTGGCTGTCCATTCATCGGCTTGTGTCTCGATATTGGAGCCATCCTCTTTTCTCTTTTTCTCCATCAGTGTATCTTCTGAATGAGTTTCGGGTTGTTTGTTTTCTTCTGTCATGATTAACTCCTCCTCGTATTGAAATCAGTATAGTGTTCCTTTCTATATATACCCGTTCTCGCTTTGGACAAACATTGTTTTGGATTTGATTGTGATCGACTATTGATTCTGCCATAATAAAATCAAGTGATGGATTGATATTCTTTTTTATGAAAGCGTTATATTTCTAAGGAGGAGATCAGATGAAAGATATACATATTGGCATGATTGGGTATAAATTTATGGGGAAGGCGCATAGCAATGCATATCGCAGTCTACCGATGTTTTTTCCAAAAGCAGCAAAGCCTCACATGTCTGTTATCTGTGGTCGTGATTCCAAGCAAGTGGAACAAGCCGCAGCGCAATTCGGTTGGGCAGAATATGTAACAGATTGGCAAGATTTGATCGCTCGTCCTGATATTGATCTGATTGATATTAATGCACCGAGTAATATGCACAAAGAAATTGCGTTAGCAGCCGTACAAGCGGGTAAACATCTCTTTTGTGAGAAACCGTTAGCTTTATCACTTGCTGATTCACGCGAAATGTTAGAAGCCGCAAATCAAGCAGGAATTGTGCATATGATTGGGTTTAATTATCGTTTTTCACCTGCGGTACGATTAGCGAAGAAGTTAATTGATAGCGGGCGGTTGGGAGAAATTCGGCATTTTCGCGCATGGTTTCTTCAAGACTGGTTGCTTGATCCTCATTTCCCATTAGTCTGGCGTCTGCAAAAAGAAATTGCCGGTTCTGGTTCTCATGGTGATCTTGGCGCTCACTTAATAGACCTTGCGCATTATCTTGTAGGGGATATGGAAGAAGTGATCGGAATGAGTGAGACATTTATCAAAAAGCGTCCCCTAGCCACCGAAATGACAGGCTTAAGTGCTAAAGGAAATCAAAATGGTCCACAAGGTGATGTAACGGTCGATGATGCGACATTATTTATGAGTCGATTTGTAAATGGAGCTTTAGGCAGTTTTGAAGCCACTCGATTTGCAGCAGGGCATCGTTCGACCAATTCATTTGAAATTAATGGCAGTCTGGGTAGTGTAAAGTTTGATTTTGAACGAATGAATGAATTAGAAGTCTACTTTACATCAGACGAAGCAGATACACAGGGATTCCGCCGGGTATTAGCAACAGATGATGTTCATGATTATATGGATGCATGGTGGCCACCGGGACATACGATTGGATTTGAACATACGTTTATTCATGAAATGTTAGAGCTGGTTAATGCTATCACTGAAGAACGGCAAGCTTCGCCTAACTTTGAAGACGGAGTGAAGTGTCAGGCAGTATTAGAAGCAGTCGAACGTTCGATTGAAGAGCGTCGTTGGATCAATATCGCTGATATGTAGAACTACAGCAATGGGCAAGACCATTAGCGATAAAAAGGAGGGACATTCGATGACAACTCACTGGGATGAATCACAAGTACCTGATATGCAAGGCAAAACGATCGTTATTACAGGCGCCAATAGTGGTATAGGATACGAAGCGACTCGTATACTGGCTGGCCGCGGAGCAGAGATTATTATGGCTGTACGCAATTATGAAAAAGGTCAACAAGCCCTTCAAAATATTCAGAATGTTCATCCTACCGCCAAATTACAATTAATGCGTCTGGATCTGAGTGAATTAGCCAGTATTCGTAATTTTGCTGAAGAGTTCAGACAGAAGCATCATCAATTATCGATTTTAATTAATAATGCAGGTGTGATGATGCCTCCTTATAGCCGCACTCAAGATGGATTTGAGTTACAATTCGGTAGTAATCATTTAGGGCACTTCGCATTGACAGGTTTACTATTACCTCATCTGCTTGCTACGCCTTCGGCTCGAATCGTAACATTGAGTAGTATTGCGGCGTATGCAGGTAAGATCGATTTCGATAATCTGGATGGCAGCAAAGGATATCGAGCATTTAAATTTTATAGTCAAAGTAAGCTTGCTAATATGCTATTTGCTCGTGAATTACAGTTACGTCTAGCACAGCATCAAGCGGATGTGATCAGTGTGGCTTGTCATCCAGGGTTTACACATACCAACTTGGCTTCACGTGGTTCAGGCAAGCCTGTGAGTGGCATATTTGGATTGTTATCTCGTTCTTTCGGACAACCTGCATTAATGGGTGCTTTGCCTACCTTATATGCGGCGACTTCTCCAGCAGTACATGGCGGAGAATATATAGGGCCAGATGGTAAAGGTGGACGCAAAGGATATCCCAAGTCAGATGATCATATTGATAAGCTATATCAAGCCGATCTTTCTAAGCAATTATGGACGCTGTCTGAATCATTGACCGGTGTTCACTACGAATGGAAGCAACCTGAATTTGCATCATTTTCATAATTTTTGCACCATCCATTAGAATTCTAAGGAGTGTTAAAGATGAGAAAAGCATTGATCGTATGGGGTGGCTGGGATGGGCATGAGCCTGAACAAGTCTCTCGCATATTTGCAGATATACTGGAAGAAGCTTCTTTTGAGGTAGAACTAGCGAATGATCTAGAAGCTTTTAGAGATGCCGATAAATTACTTGGGCTTGATCTGATCGTACCTGTATGGACGATGGATGACATTGAACAACAATTAGTAGATCATGTCTCTGCGGCGGTGCAACAAGGTACAGGACTAGCGGGTTGTCATGGAGGCATGTGTGATGCTTTTCGTAAAAATGTCGATTGGCAGTTCATGACAGGAGGACAGTGGGTAGCACATCCCGGAAATGATGGAGTAGAGTATACCGTCAATATCAAGCCAATCTCCAGTCCGCTTGTTGAAGGAATAGCTGATTTTCAAGTGAAATCAGAACAGTATTATCTTCATATTGATCCTGCTATAGAAGTGCTGGCGACGACAACTTTTCCAATCGTAGATGGTCCACATCGTCTTAATGGTCAAGTACAGATGCCTGTCGCTTGGACAAAGCGATGGGGTACAGGCAGAGTGTATTACAACTCGCTAGGTCATCATGCCGATATCGTAGATATGCCACCTGTCAAAGAAATGATGCGTCGTGGATTATTATGGGCAGCCGATGGTAAGACGAGAGCACGGGCAGAAGCGCAAGCTACAGGTCAAGTCTATTCAGGTATGGCAGATAGTCAGTAAAAGTTGTTATTCTGCGAAAGCGTACTATCTATTTATAAAAAGGAACTTCCAAAATCAATATCACCATACTAAGCCATTGTACAAAATGCTTTATCAGCATATGACTCTGTTTATTCTAAGAGAAATAGACTGAAGCAAATACAATGGCTTTTTATATGTCAATTAAGTAGTTAATAATCTTTATAAGATTATATTATTTTCCGTAAAATTTTGAGTAAGCGTTAACATTTTTAAAATGTAACCCGTTTATTTTTGTTTATAAACTTTTCAAACGTATTCAAAGATGATATACTCCTATCAAAGCAAAACAAACATATCCAAATATCTATCCAAACTTATTCATTAATGGAGGAATATCATGATACCGAATCAGTGGAACACAGGACAGGTTGCAAAGATTACAGAAGGTGTAGATCAACTGGTATATCGTTCTAATCTTATTGGTTCAGATCGCCGTGTATGTAACTGGGGTGGAGGTAATACATCTAGCAAAGAAATCACAACAGATTTTCGAGGTCGTGAGATTGAAGTGATGTATGTCAAAGGCAGTGGTTCTGATCTAGCGTCGATGGAAGCCAAACATTTTACAGGATTACGACTTGATGATATTCGTCCATTATTTGAAAAAGAAGAAATGCCTGATGATCAGATGGTGGCTTATCTCGCCAATTGTATGATCGATGCCAAAGCACCTCGTCCATCGATTGAGACATTATTGCACGCATTTTTACCGTTCCAACATGTCGATCATACCCATCCTGATTCGATTATCGGTCTGTGTTGCGCAGATAACGGCAAAGAAATAGCTCAAGAGATTTTCGGAGATACCTTTGTCTGGGTTCCCTATATTCGCCCGGGATTCACATTGTCCAAAATGATCGCTCAAGGCGTACTGGATCATCCCAATGCTGAATTGGTCTTGATGGAGAAGCATGGTCTAGTCACATGGGGAGCTACACAGGAAGAATGTTATGCCAAAACGATTGAAATGATTAATAAAGCTGCAACCTATATCGAACAAAAAGCTTCAAAACAACCGTTATTCGGTGGCGAGAAAGTTCAATCTCTAGAAGCTAACCAACGCCGTGAACTGGTTGCTCACATTATGCCAGCAGTACGTGGAGCAGTAAGTGACAGCAAGCGGATGATTTTAACATTTGACGATGCTGAAGATGTACTTTCTTTTGTAAATGCGAACGATGCAAGTCGATTATCCCAAGTAGGCGCGGCTTGTCCAGATCACCTTGTACATACCAAAATGACACCCTTATTTATTGACTGGCAACCAAGTGCTGAAGATCATGAAGGACTCAAACAAGCAGTCATTCAAGGCATTACCAATTATAAACAGAAATATCAAGATTACTTTGAACAAAATGCACATGAAGGCGATGTGATGTTCGAAGCCGCACCACGAGTCATCTTAATTCCGGGAATCGGTATGATCAATACAGGCAAAAGCCATGCGATGTCTTTAGTCAGTGGAGCATTATATCATCGTGCGATTGCTGTGATGCGTGGAGCGACTTCACTTGGACAATTTGTGTCCCTGAGCGAATCAGAATCATATAATGTAGAGTACTGGCCGTTAGAATTATATAAATTATCGCTTGCACCTGCCGAAACGGAATTTTCACGCCAAATTGCTCTCATTACAGGTGGAGCAGGAGGAATCGGAAGCGAAACGGCTCGTCGACTGGTAAGTGAAGGTGCTCATGTAGTGCTAGCAGACTTGAATCTGGAAGGTGCACAAAAAGTAGCAGATGAGATTAATGCTCAATACGGCCCTCATCGTGCACTGGCTGTCCAGATGGATGTCACCAGTGAAGAACAAGTCGCTCAAGCATATGCAGAGACAGCTATTCATTATGGTGGAATCGATATTATTGTAAACAATGCAGGTCTTGCCACTTCTAGTAAATTTGAAGATACCACACTCAAAGAGTGGAATCTGAATATGAATGTTCTGGGTACAGGCTACTTCTTGGTCGCTCGTGAAGCTTTTAAAGCGATGAAAGAACAGGCACTAGGCGGCAGTATGATATTTATCGGCTCCAAAAATTCAATCTATGCAGGCAAAAGTGTAACCGCCTATAGTTCTGCCAAAGCACTAGAAGCTCATCTTGCTCGTTGTATCGCAGCAGAAGGTGGCGAACACGGCATCCGTGTCAATACTATCTTACCTGATGCCATTTTACAAGGATCAGCGATCTGGAATTCTAACTGGCGTAACGAACGTGCCGCCGCTTACGGGATTGAACCCGATCAATTAGAAGAACACTACCGCAAACGCACTACATTACTGGTCAATATTTATCCAAAAGATATCGCTGAAGGCATCGCCTTTTTCGCTTCATCCAAAGCCGAAAAAACAACAGGCTGTATGCTAACCATCGACGGCGGTGTCCCAGCCGCATTCACCCGTTAAGCTGTGCAGTTAAGAGGCAACCCAATTAATTATAAAAATCAAAATCATACTTTTAAAATCGTAACAATAAATAAACTCATTCTTATCATTCAATAATAGGTATAATATGGAAATAAATATATAAAACTATACGAATGTATACTTTTATATATCCCACAACAATAATGGCAAACTATTCAAATCTATACGCAATACCTAATAAGCATTTCTAAAAATAAAATTAAAACTCTATCTCAACAAAGCACCCTAAGTAACTCTAAATGATCTCCCAATAAAGTAACATTAGCTACACACCAATCAATCTTTAAAATCTTTACTTCATAGGTATCTCTCCCCTCTGAGCGAAGGGAATATTATTGTTCTGAAAGAGTGAAACGATCGCCTTTGAAGTCATATCCCTACCGCAAAGCGGAAATCAAAGGGATATGACTTCAACAGCGACGACAAGAACAATAATATTCCCATAGCGTTCTCCCACCCAGATACCTATCCATAAAATTGCCAAAGGAGCCCACAAAATGAATGCCTATGCCTTATTTGAAGAACAACAACAGTCCCGAGGAATCGACCTGAACACTGTCCGTTCAAGATTGAAAGCGCTACAAATCGAAACTCCATCATGGGGATATGGCGATTCAGGAACTCGCTTTAAAGTATTTCAAAAAGTCGGGGTGCCACGTACCCCATTTGAGAAATTAGAAGATGCCGCCCAAGTACACAAAGTAACAGGGGCTTGCCAATCCGTAGCTATCCATATTCCGTGGGATCAAGTAGATGACTATAGTCAATTACGTAGCCATGCAGAAAGTTTAGGACTGACAATCGGAGCGATCAATCCCAACCTTTTCCAAGATGAAGATTATATGCTGGGTAGCGTCACTCATGCAGATTCAGCGATTCGGAATAAAGCGATTGCTCACTTGAAAGAATGTGTAGATATCGCGAAAGAAACCAAATCTAAAGATTTCAGCCTTTGGTTTGCCGATGGGACCAATTATCCCGGTCAAGGCAGTATTCGTCAGCGTAAACACTGGATGCTTGAAGGATTGCAAGAAATGTATAAAATCCTTGATCCAGATATGCGGATGTTGATTGAATATAAATGTTTTGAACCTGCTTTCTACCATACGGATATAGCGGATTGGGGGATGGCGTATAATTTGTCGCTCAAGTTAGGCGAGCAAGCACAAGTACTGGTTGATACGGGTCATCATTTACCGGGGGCCAATGTGGAGCATATTGTTTCGTATTTGATTGATGAAGGTCGTTTGGGCGGGTTCCATTTTAACAGTTATAAGTATGCAGATGATGATCTAGTTGTCGGTACTATGAATCCGTATGAGTTATTTTTAATCTTTTATCAGATTTTGGATGCACTGGATAGTCAGGAACAACTATTGGTAGATACCGTGAATAAAATGCTCTATATGATCGATCAATCTCACAATATCGAATCCAAAATTCCGGCGATGATTCGCTCAGTGATGAATGTGCAGACGCAATATGCCAAAGCGTTATTGATTGACCACCAAGAAGTAGCCGAAGCACAGCGCAAAGGTGATGTATTAGGAGCAGAAGATGCGGTGCGTAAAGCTTTTGAATTTGATGTGACTCCATTGTTACATTCGATTCGTGAAGAAATAGGTGTACCAATTGATCCGATGAAAGCATATCTAGCTGATAATTATGGTTCTTCGATTCTAGCGAGAGGCAAAGGTGGTGCAAGCTGGTGAGTATCCTTGCTTACGATCTAGGAGCAGGCAGTGGACGAGCGATTATAGGTAGGCTGACCGATAACCGGATCGTGACTCGAGAGATTCATCGCTTTACCAATCAGCCAGTCAAAGTAGGCGACCGTTTACATTGGGATATTTTGCGCCTTTATCATGAAATTCAGCAAGGACTGATCATTGCCAAGCAAGAGCATATGTTGCCAGAGAGTATCGGTATTGATTCATGGGCAGTCGATTATGGATTGATTGGACGACATGGTGAACTGCTGGGGAATCCATACCATTATCGCGATTGGCATACCCATGGAGTGATGGAGAAAGTGCAAGATCACTTATCGAAACGTGCTATTTTTGAAGCGACAGGTATTCAGTTTCTTTCGTTTAATACGATTTATCAATTAGCTGCATTACGCCAAAGTGATTCACCGTTACTGAGCGAAGCCGAGCGCTTTTTGATGATTCCTGATCTATTGCGTTATTTTATGACGGGTGAAATGATTAATGAATTTACGAATGCGACGACCACACAGCTCTTTAATGTGATACAAGGAGATTGGGATCGCAAGTTATTATCCAGTATCGGTATTCCAGCTTCATGGTTCCACAAACCAGTTCAACCTGGATCATCAGCAGGGCGTATACGTTCTTCATTAATGGTTGATCTAGGGATTCCAGCGATTCCAGTCACAGCTGTAGCAGAACATGATACCGCTTCTGCTGTGGTAGCTGTACCCGCTTTGTCAGGTTCTTTTGCCTATTTAAGCTGTGGAACATGGTCGCTGATGGGAACAGAAGTGAAGCAACCGATTATTCATGAGCAAGCAATGAAATGGAACTTTACCAACGAAGGCGGAGCTTATGGCACGTATCGTTTGTTGAAAAATATTATGGGACTATGGATTTTTCAAGAACTGAAGCGTGAAGCTGAGCGGGAAGGGCATCACTATTCATTTGAACAATGGATTCATCATGCACAGCAAGCTCCTGCTTTTGCGGCTCTGATTGATCCAGATGATGTATTGTTTCTTCATGCAGGAGATATGCGTTCTCGGATTCGTCAATATTGCCGGCAGACTGGACAACAGCCACCTGATACGTATGGAGCGCTTACGCGTTGTATTTTTGAAAGTCTGGCTCTGAAATATCGTTATGTGCTAGAACTGACCGAACAGTTATCTGACCAAACATTTGAAGGATTGCATATGGTGGGTGGCGGTATTCAAAATAAACTTCTGTGTCAGTGGTCAGCAAATGCGATCGGTCGTCCGGTGTGGGCAGGCCCTGCTGAGGGAAGCGCAATTGGCAATTTAGCGGTACAATGGATAGCACAGGGGACATTCAAAGACATGCAGGAAGCAAGAACCGTAATCCGGGATTCTTTTCCTATCGAAATCTATGAACCGGAGCAGGTACAAGCTTGGGAAGAAGCTTACGGGCAATTTCTGCGATTGATCACAGTGTCTACCCAATAACGATACGGAGTGTGGCTGATATGTTGGTGGCAGAACGATACGACATGATTGTAAGACTGGTCAATGAAAAAGGAAGTATGCGTGTAACGGAACTGAGTGAACAGTGTCAGGTGACCGAAGAGACGATCCGGCGTGATCTGGATCGCTTAGAACGTCAAGGATTACTGCGTCGCTCTCATGGTGGTGCAGTCAGTGTCAAAGACGAGCAACCGGAGACTCCTTTTTCTGAACGTGAAATTACGTATGCAGAAGAGAAACGGCGGATTGCTCGCGAAGCGATTAAGCTGATTGAGCCGCAAGATCGAATTATACTGGATGCAAGTACAACCGCATGGTATATGGCGGAAAGTTTACCTGATATTCCATTGACTGTACTAACCAATTCGATTCGTGTAGCAACACAACTTAGCAATAAAGAAAAGATTGATGTGATTTCTACAGGTGGATTGTTATTATCACGCTCGCTATCCTTTGTCGGGCCCTTAGCCGAGCGTTCACTAGATACGTATTATGTAGATAAAGTATTTCTGTCGTGCAAAGGAATCCATGCCGAACGAGGCGTTAGTGAATCGAACGAGATGCAAGGACGAGTGAAGCAAAAAATGGTCGGTATGGCGGATAAAGTAATTTTGCTAGCAGATGCAAGTAAATTCGGTGTTCAAGCATTTACCCATGTGATGGACTTGAGTGAAGTTCATGAACTTATTACCGATCGCCGTCTATCTCCTGAAAGTATAGCGCAATATCAAGAACAATCGATTCAAGTGACGGTTGTCTAAATGTATCCTTGTCAATAACAATGATGCAACAAGAAGCTAATGACACAATGATATACGCTTATGAATATGCAAATAAAAGATGGCAGTCGTAGAAGATATGGCTGTCATCTTATGTATAGAGGGAAGAGGTGTGCAGAGTGAAAGTATCGTTATTTATTACTTGTCTGAGTGATGCTATCTATCCCAAAGTCGGTGAAGCGATGGTACGTCTATTAGCTGCACATAGTATACAGCTTGATTTCCCACCCGTGCAGACCTGTTGCGGTCAACCTTCTTACAATAGTGGGTATTGGGATGAGACAAGAACAGCCGCACGGACGATTTTGAGAGCGTTTCAATCTAGCGACTTTGTTGTATCTCCGTCCGGTTCTTGCACCTATATGATTCATCATTATCCTGAATTATTTAAAGATGAACCGGAATATTTAGCGCTAGCTCACGAATTGGAAAGTAAGACGTATGAATTTACGCAATTTCTGGTCAAAGTATTGGGAATTACCGATATCGGAGCAGCATTTCCTTATAAAGTCACATATCACCCATCCTGTCATGGTAGTCGTCTGCTTGGAATCAAAGATGAACCGATCGCCTTGTTAAATCATGTACAAGGATTAGAACTGGTACCGCTACCTTTTGCTGAAGATTGCTGTGGCTTTGGCGGTACATTCGCTGTGAAGATGGCAGATATATCAGGTGCGATGGTCACTGAAAAAGTCGATCATATCAAGGAGACAGAAGCTGAGGTATTGGTCGGTCTGGATATGGCATGTCTGATGAATATTGCAGGCAATCTTAGACATCGTGGTGAACAAGTACGGGTTATGCATCTAGCTGAACTTCTATATGAAGGGGTGAGTGTACGATGAATCCAGCATCTTCTACCCGTGGTACGGTCAAAGAACGTGCAGATATTGCGCTAAATGATGATTTTCTGCGAAATGCAGTGCGTTTTACAACCGATCGTCTACGAAGTGGTAAAAAAGTAGCTTCTACCGAACATGGGAACTGGGAAGAATGGCGTGAACGGGGTCGTCAGATTCGTTTGCATACAATTGCTCATCTCGATTATTATCTCAATCTATTTGTAGAAAATGCTCGTAGTAATGGAGTCCATGTTCATTTTGCGGATAATGCAGTAGAAGCGACAGATATCGTTATGACGATCGCCAGACAGAAAGAAGCACAGTCTGTTATCAAATCTAAATCTATGGTGTCAGAAGAAGTGCATATTAATCAAGCGCTTGAATTATCTGGTATTGAAGCGATTGAGAGCGATCTGGGTGAGTATATTATCCAATTAGCCGGCGAAGGCCCTTCTCATATTGTAATTCCAGCTATACACAAAAATCGTTACCAGATTGCTGAGCTTTTATCCGAAGATGCAGGGGAAACGTTAGAACCGGATACGACGATTCTGGCAGGTTATGTACGGCGCAAATTACGGCAAAAATTTCTGGAAGCCGATATCGGGATGACCGGATGTAACTTTGCGATCGCAGAGACGGGTTCGATGGTGTTATTTGAAAATGAAGGTAATGCCCGTATGGTAACTACAGTTCCTAAGACACAGATCACATTGATGGGGATGGAACGTATCGTTCCTTCATGGGCTGACCTTGAAGTGATGGCGACCCTTCTGCCACGGTCGGCTACGGGACAACGCTTAACCATGTACATGTCTGGCATTACTGGACCCAAGCGTACCGTAGATGCTGATGGCCCAGAAGAAATGCATATTATTATTGTGGATAATGGTCGCTCACAACAGTTGGGTGATCCTGAATTTCAAGAACTACTCAATTGTATCCGTTGTGGGGCATGCCTGAATGTCTGTCCGGTCTATCGTCAGATTGGGGGTCATTCGTATGGTGGAACGTATAGTGGACCGATCGGGGCTGTGTTAACACCAGCGCTGAATAAAAATGTAGCCGAATGGGATGATATCGCCAGTGCATCCAGTCTATGTGGAGCCTGTTATGAAGCTTGTCCGGTCAAAATTCCGCTCCATGATATGCTTGTTTCTCTACGCAGGCGCAAGGTCGAGCGAGGTCATGGCGACAAACTTGAAGCACTCGGTATGAAAGGGTTTGCCACATTAATGGCTAATTCGAAGCAATTTGCACTAGCTATGCGTTTGGGGAAAATTGCCCAAAAACCATTTGTGCATAACAGTGGTATTCATCTCAAACTAGGGCCACTTAAAGGATGGAACACCTACCGTGTAGCTCCAACGTTAGCAAGTCATTCTTTCCGTGATCAATGGAAAGAACTATCTGCGGAGACTGCGGCTCAACCGAAAACGATAGACCCTGCGGTACGTCAGCGAATGGAACAAGTACTTGCAGATCGCCAACATAACAAGTCCACAAGCAGAACAGGAGGAGAATCACATGAGTAACACCAATCAACCTTTTTCTGCTAAGCCACCTGTGGTACCCAATCCTGAAAGTTCTCATCTTACGCCAGATCATGAACAACATGATTCATCGCAAGCAGATTGGCTTGATGAATTAGAGCAGAAGTCCAAAGCCAAACAGCAGACATTTATGAACCATATTGCAGATCGTCTACAACGCCCACGAATCCAAGAAGCACCGAAACATCCTTTTCGCGGGGCACCAGAGATCTGGCAAGATTTCAATTGGAATGAAGCTGAAAAGATCGAAAAATTCACAAAGCATTTTACCGAAGTGGGTGGTAATGTATTACGGATGCAGACGTTGGAAGAAGCAGGTGCATTTATTGCTGAACAAAGCCGTCTGTTGAATGCACAGTATATCGTCCGCCAACAATTACCGGAGACAGAAGCATTAACTTTGGAAGTGCGCCTACCCCATGTACAAATATCAGCGTGGAATAGCCATACAGAAGAAGCATGGAAAGCAAGAGCCGCCGAAGCGGATATCGGAATTGTCTTGGCTGATGGAGCCGCTGCATATACAGGTACAGTTATGGTAACGTCTTCTGCATCACAAGGTAGATCGGTGAGTCTATTACCGACCGTTTGTATCGTGTTACTCCCAATCGAGCGCTTGCAGACACGCTTAGGCGAACTACTGATTCCATGGGATAGTAAAGGCAGAGAGAATCTACCTGCGGGTATTCATTTTATCTCAGGGCCTAGTCGTTCTTCTGATATTGAAAATGAATTAACAATCGGCGTGCATGGTCCCGGGATTGTATATACATTGTTGATCGGGTGATAGCCATAATTATATATCTCATATAAAAAGCTGATCACTATAGACTGTGATCAGCTTTTTATATGATTTTGCAACAGCAAACTGATATATTCCCATAAGTACCCATACAATTAAAATAAACAATATAATCATTAACGTTATTTCCCACTTTTTACGTTGAGATGAACGTTGTTGTTCTATGATTTACAGCTCTTGATGAATGGAGTTTAACATATAACTCTCAAAATAAATTGTAAACTATACATGTTTCATAGAGTATGGATTTACTCTAATAATAAATTATCTTTAAATCGGTTTACCCTATTTAAGCTATCGTTTGTATAAAAATGGGTATATGAATAGAAGTCCTATTTTTACAATAGATGGAGGGTTATACGATGAAAATGTCAGGAAATACAATATTAATTACAGGTGGAGCATCAGGAATTGGTTTAGCTTTTGCAAAACGATTTATGGCGCTGGGTAATACGGTTATTATCTGTGGAAGACGTCAAGATTGGTTGGATGATGTGCAGAAACAATATCCAGCATTACATACGATCGTTACCGATGTAGCTGAAGAAGCTCATCGTGTGGGATTAGCAGATCGTGTGTTGACTGAATTTCCCAAGCTAAATATGATTATGAATAATGCAGGTATACAGCGCAATTTCTCGGTTCACGACAACCAAATTAGCTGGGCGGCTCATCGTCAAGAATTAGCCATTAATCTAGATGCGCCGATTCATTTGACGACTTTATTTCTACCTCATCTTCGTCAACAAAGTCATGCGGCTATTATTAATGTCACTTCAGGGCTTTCTTTCTCACCCAAAGCATCTGCACCGATCTACTGCGCGACCAAAGCAGGGCTACATTCATTTACATTATCGTTGCGCCAACAATTAGTAGGCTCACCGATCGATGTCGTAGAGATTATCCCGCCAGGTGTTAATACCGATCTAGGTGGTGTAGGGCTACATGACTGGGGCGTACCGGTAGATGAATTTGCAGATAGCATCATGCAACGAATTGAAGCAGGCGAAGTCGAAGTAGGCTATGGTAGTTCTGAGAAATCACGCCTCGCTTCACGAGCAGAATTAGACGAAATATTTCAGAAGATGAACAGTCAGTCATCACCACAGATTTTGTAATCAACAGTCTATCCTCTCTCTATAATATTGCTATATGTCTATAAATGATGAATCAAAAAAATAGAAACCTAGCTCACCACAGGTCAACTTGGCGACTGTGAATGAGCTGGGTTTTTGAGCGTAACCAACCAGAACACCAAAGCAAGCAGACTTACACCAGCACCTAGATAACATACTCCACTCCAACCTGCATAACTGTACATCATCGTGGAAGACATAGAACCAATGGCACTACCGATTGAATAGAAGATCATATAACTTGCGGTTAATCGACCACGTGCTTCAGGCAAAATGGTGAAAATCATACTCTGGTTTGTCACATGGACAGCTTGTACAGCGAGATCGAGTAACACAATCCCGACAATCAACCAGTATAGTGATGATCCTATATACGATAATGGCACCCATGAGAGTAGTAGCAATATAAGGGCGATGCCTGTAGTCCATTGAGCTTTGCCTTGATCCGCTAATTTGCCTGCTCGAACAGCTCCAAGCGTACCTGCAATTCCTGCTAATCCAAATGCTCCGATCGCTGTATGACTGAGCGAGAATGGAGGTTCACTTAAGGGCAATACTATCGAAGTCCACAATATACTAAAAACGATAAAGATCAACATCGCTAGTATGCCTCGAATACGTAATATCGGTTGTTGAATATATAAATCTAGCATAGAGCGAAGAAGTTGAGTGTACGAGAGTGATGATTTAACTTGCTGATCACTTGGCAATATTTTGAACAAGACACATGTAATCAAAGTCATCAAACAAGCAGATACCAGATAAACAGATCTCCAACCCGCCAAATCGGTTAGAAAACCTGCAAGTGAACGTGCAAATAAAATTCCAATCACTACCCCGCTAGTCACGATACCTACAATCTGTCCACGTTCTGTAGGCTTAGCAAGTGAAGAAGCATAAGCAACCAGTGTCTGTGTGACCACAGCAAGCAATCCAACAATAGCTAAGCCTACAAAAAGAATATAGATTGTTGGCGCAAATCCTACGATGACAAGCGCAATCACAGATAACCCCATTTGAATAATAATCAGACGTCTGCGCTGAATCAGATCCCCCAAAGGAACAAGTAAAAACAATCCTAGTGCATAACAGATTTGAGTAACTGTAATTACAACGCCGATCAATGAATGAGTAATGCCAAATTCTGAAGCTAACGCATCTAACAAGGGTTGCGCATAATAAATGTTAGCGACAGCCAACCCACAAGCAACTGCAAATAAGAAAGCCATAGAACGAGAAAATGAAGTATGTACTAATGTTTTCTTCATCGATAGATCATCCTTTTATAATATATTTTAATTATACCGATTGGTACAAAATGATTCGCAAGCAATATAACCCCTTTACAAATCAATTGTCAATATAAATAAATTCACTTTGACAATAAAATCGATCATCTATAGAATGATAATATACTGATTGGTACAGAAAGGTGGGATATGCAATCATGGTACGGAAGCGTGAATTTAATGAAGAGCAAGCTTTAGATGCAGCGATGCAATTATTTTGGGAAAATGGATTCGAAGCGACGTCTTTGACAGATCTCACCACAGGAATGGGGATTCAGCGTCCTAGTCTGTATGCTACGTTTGGCGATAAGCGAGAGTTATTTGAAGCTTCTTTGCGCAAATATAATCAATGGCATGCAGTATCAGTTCGTCAGCAATTACATGATCATGTATCAGTACAAGAAGCATTTCGTGCTTTTTTTGAACAGATTGCTAGAGAAGGGTATGAAGGGAAAACAAGTAGAGGATGTTTTTGTATCAATACGATGGTTGAACTAGCGACTCATGATGAAAAGATTGAAATTTTGACGCGAGAACATCAGATGTATTTGACAGTCATTTTTCAAGAGCGTTTGGAACAGGGAGTGCAAGCAGGGCAATTACCAAAAAGCGTCCATACCAAGTCACTGGCACAGACGCTAATCGTATCGTTAATAGGGCTTACAGTGATGTTGAAGTCACGACCAGAACGTTCGTTTATCGAACATTCGATTACAGGCATTTTGTCTTTGTTAGAGGATTAATTTTATATAAATGAGATATGCGAAATACAAATCAAAAGCGTCCATACCAAGTCACTGGCACAGACGCTAATTGTTGTGTTTACTTATTATCGGTTGTATCTGAACTGGAATCATCGTTGCTAGAAGAGAGTTGCTTTTGCACATACTCATGTAACTTTTGTGGATCAACACCGATCACCGAAGCTCCTTTGACTTTGATTTCTTGCAGTAGATGATTCGGTGGAATCTGTAATTTTTCGGTTTTATCCAGATTAATATCTAAGCCAAGTGAAGATAATTTGATCATATCGTTGAGAGACAGATTGGTATGTAGATAAGGCGCAATCGAACTCAAAATACTTGGTAATTTGACGATAGACGTAGAGCTTTGCAGTTCTGCTGCAAGAGCAGTCAAAAACTTACGTTGTCGCTCTGTACGCGTGAAGTCGGATGTAGCATCATGACGGAAACGGACATACTGAAGAGCATGAGTTCCATCTAAATGTTGTAAACCTTTGGTTAAATGAATATCATAGCGGTGCTGATCGCCACCATCGGTATAATCCATATCTTTTTCCACATCGATCTCGACACCACCGATCGTATCCACCAATGTCTTAAATCCTTCAAAATCAATCGTGACATAGTAATCAATCGGAATTCCGAGCAGACCACTGACTGTTTCTTTAGCCAGCTCGACACCCCCGTACGAATAAGCCGCATTCAACCGACTGCTTCCATGACCCGGAATATCCACATACGTATCTCGTAAAATAGACATCAAATAGGCTTTTTTGGTGACCGGATCGATCGTAGCCACCATCATAGAATCGGAACGTCCATTACTATCAGCATCCCGAGTATCTGTACCCATTAGTAAAATGTGAACAGGCTCTTTACCATCCCATTTCGGAATAGATACAGGTGCAGCCTGATCTTGATCCATAGAAGGAGAGCGGTACGTATCATCTGCGATTGAAATTGTATGAGCAAATTGGTAAATCGAATATGTATAATATCCAACTGTACTGATACTTATGATAAGACAAATGCTAACGATCCATTTCCATTGTTTCCATATCTTCTTTAACAAATGACCAACCTCACTTATCTATATAGTTAAAACGTCTTTATAAATCATATGGATGTATATACATTTTGTCAATATTTTAGATAATAAACATTATAAATAGATGGTTAATGATTATTAAATAAGTCGAAAAGAACTATTTATATACATAATGATTACAATATGAATATATAAAAAAACCTTTTGAAAGTAGAATGATATCTACTCTCAAAAGGGTCTATATAAGATGTGAACTAAGCCAATAGTATTCTTTATGCCAAAAATACATCTAAAAGCGAAGCTGTATATTCATGGCGTTCTTCATGATACAGATCGTTTGATGCAAATTGATCTACAATCTGTCCATGACGCATCACTAGAATACGATCACTCATTTGATACACCGCAGCTAGATCATGAGAAATAAACAAATACGATAAATGAAGTGATTGTTGAAGTTCTTGCAGTAATTTCAGTACAGCGGCTTGACTCGTCACATCCAGACTGGCTGTTGGCTCATCTAAGATGATCAGATCAGGTTCAGTGCTGATTGCCCGGGCAATGGTGATACGCTGTTTTTGCCCGCCACTTAATTCATGTGGATAGGCTGATAACAACTTGGCAGGTAATTGAACGTATTCAAGTAACTGTGTAGCG
Organism: Paenibacillus sp. CFBP13512; assembly: GCF_005233705.1. Classification (NCBI taxonomy): domain Bacteria; kingdom Bacillati; phylum Bacillota; class Bacilli; order Caryophanales; family Paenibacillaceae; genus Paenibacillus; species Paenibacillus sp. CFBP13512. The sequence goes on from NZ_QGAD01000005.1 coordinate 352,440, forward strand.
ATCTGTTCTCGATTACGAATCGGTTGCGATATAAAAGAAGGACGTAGTGATGGCTGTAAATCTAACGGTTCCATTAATGAATCGATAATCGTGAGCTTAGGATTAAGTGCGGCTGTAGGATGCTGAAATACAGCTCCTATATGTTGCCTTGCCTGACGCAAAGAATGACCTTTAAGCGAATGATACGGTTGTTGCCTAAATTCAATCGTACCTTGATCTAACGATTCTAAGCGTAATAGACAGCGTGCCAGTGTGCTTTTGCCACTACCACTTTCACCGACAATACCGACACATTCTCCTTTACCTATCGTCAAAGACACATCAGATAATGCAGAAGTAGGGCGATCGCTATAGATTTTAGTAAGATGATCTGCTTTCAAAATAGGCGTAAATGTCGTTGTCATTACGTATTCACCTGCTTATTTTGTAACTCTAATCGGTAGCGAGAAGGTAATTTGGGAATAGAAGATAAAAGTTGAACTGTATACGGATGTGTAGGATGGAAAAAGATGCTGTGACTTTTTCCAGATTCTACGACTTGTCCGGACTTCATAATAAGTAATGTATCGGCAGTACGTTGGACTTGACGCAGATCATGCGTAATCCACAAAATAGCGATTCCTGTTTCTTGCTGGATTCGTTGAATTAACTGAATAATAGAACGCGATGTTAGACTATCTAGCGCTGTTGTCGGTTCATCTGCAATTAAGACTTTAGGAGAAAGCAACAGTGCTGTAGCAATCGCAGCACGTTGTAATTGCCCGCCACTGAGTTCAAACGGATAGCTATTGTAGACTTGCTTTGCAGGTAATTCAACTTGCTCTAAATGCGCTAAACAGGAATGTTGGCGCTGTTGACGGGATAACGATGTATGAGCACGTATCATTTCGTCCATTTGCTTACCAATTGTAATAAAAGGAGTGAACGCACTCTGATAATCTTGAAATACATAAGCAATCTCACGCCCACGAATATGCCGAAGTTCAGGTTCTGATAAATGAAGCAATTCTTTACCTTCTAATTGAATACTGCCGTGAGCATGAAGATCGGCTGAAAGTAAACCACCAATCGCTAGACTGGTCAATGTTTTACCACTTCCACTTTCACCGGCAAGGGCTAACCATTCTCCACGATGTAACTGAAGATCTAGCGGATGAACCAGTGTCTGTAATTGATGATGAACCGTCAGTCCACGTATAGATAACATGGATTACACCCCTTTGCGGAAAAGAATAGAAGACATTGAACGCTTGGCTGAATGGGATTGAACATGGACATCGTACCGATCACGTAGAAGATCACCCCAGCTATTGGTCAACAATACAGTGATGACTATACATAATCCCGGGAAAATCATAAGATGTGGAGCGGTCTGGAAATACGTTTTGCCTTCACTTAGCATAGCACCCCATTCCGGACTAGGCGGTTGTGGACCCAGACCAATATACGACAGTGAAGCGATCATCAGAATAATTTTACCGATATCGAGTGTAGCCAGTACAAGCAGATTACCGATGGTATGTGGCAAAATATGCTTTACGACTAATTTCCACGGCTTCATACCACTGATTTCTGCTAGTCGGACATAATCTTTTTGGCGTTGTTCCAGTACAATACTCCGTACCAAACGAGCATAACTGACCCATTTGACAGCTGTAGTCGCAAAGATCAAGTTCAATAATCCAGGCCCTAATAATCCAGTTAATATTAAGGCAAAGATATAATCCGGTAATGTCATAAAAGCATCTATGATTTTTTTGAATGCTTTATCTAACCAGCCACCGATATAACCGGATAACAGTCCAAAAGGAACACCGATCAATAAAGATACAAACAGTATCGCTAGACTGATACCTACAGTGGTACGAGCACCTTCCATAATTCGAGATAACAAATCTCTGCCTAGATGATCTGTACCTAACCAATGGATAGCGCTGGACGTCTGAAGTCTATCACCCATCTGAATTTGGTAAGGATCGTAAGGTGTCCAGACTAGAGCGACAATCAGAAATAAAAGAAATAGAGTTAAAAAAGAGTAACGTAATCCTATGCTTAAACTCATCAGGAAGTCACTCCTTTTTTACGCGGATCGATCGCAATAGCTGGATTGATGTAGCGATAAGACCATTCCACGATCATATTCAGTAAAACAATAAAAATACTCATAAATAGCATATAGCCTTGAATAATCGGATAATCTCGTGCTGTTATCGCATCGACGATCCATTTGCCTAGACCGGGATATGCAAATAGCACTTCAATAACGACGGTTCCTCCAAGTAGACTGCCGATACTTTCACTAAAAACAGTCAGTAGTGGAATTAGACTATGACGCATAAGATGAAAAGTGAAAATACGCTGTTTCCCTACACCACGCGCTCGAGCAGAACGAATAAATTCCTGATGACTACTTTCCAAAATACTCGCCCGAATCAACCGCACATATACTGCAGACATCGCAATTCCAAGTGTAATCGAAGGTAGAATAAGATGTTGCCATGAACCTTCACCCATCGAAGGCAATATTCTAAGCTTAACCGCAAATAGATCAATCAATAACAGACCTAACCAGAAGCTAGGAATCGAAGAGCCAATCAGTGCAAAGATTCGGCTCAAATGATCTGTCAAACGACCACGATAAAGGGCAGACAGAATCCCTAGCGGAAGCGAAATCATAATCATCACTAACAATGAAGTGCCTGTCAGCATAAGGGTATATGGAATCTTCTCGATAAATTCAATAAATACAGGTCGTCCAGTCATATAAGAGTTACCGAGATCTAACGAAAATAGATTTTGAAGCCAGTATCCATATTGAACAAAAACAGATTGATCCAGCCCAAGTTGTTCACGCATCTGCTGTATCTGATCATCCGTCACAGCTACATCATCGACTCGTAACATGCTACGAATGGGATCACCCGGTACTAATTGCAGTAGACAAAAGCTAACAAACGATAAAATCAGAAGAAATAACAATAACCCTGTTATTTTCTGTACAAAAATACGCATATTAATTCACATCCAGATCTTTCGTTAACATATAATATTCGCTTTTGCTTGTGACCCAGCCACTGACACGTTTCTGATGCGCCACAAAGTTATTCGGATGAATAATATAAGAGTGTAGCAAGTTGCGATCTATCATTTCTACTGCTTGTTGGGCAATCTGATTACGTTGTTCTACATCTACCGTTTGGTTCAATTGTTGGATTAATGTGTTGAGTGCTTGGTCTTTGACTTGTCCATAATTCAGCCCACCTGTTGGTGTATAGACTGAGTTGAGGAGATAACTTGCATCTCCACGTGGCGCTGTAATAAAGCTATAGATCGCCATATCCCAATTTTTATTTTCGGCTAGATACTCATCTGCATTATCGACCTGCTGAATATTTAGCTTAATGCCTAATTGAGTAGCATTGGCTTGTAAAAGCTGGGCAATAATAGGCAGTTCAGCACGTGACTGATACGTTATAAGGTTGAAAGTTAAAGGTGCTCCGTTATTAGTCACTTGTCCATTGGTTACCGTATATCCAGCTTGAGCAAATAACGTACGTGCACGTTCTATATCAAATGGCTTCGCTGTGTATTTTGGAGAAAGAGGTGAATCTGCTAAGAAAGGACCTTCCGCTACCGAAGCTTGACCTGACATAACAGCATCTACAATTTCTTGACGATTTAATAATGCGTCGATCGCTTGTCTAACAGGTAATTTGCCAAGGTGCGGATTTTCCATATTATAAATGAGCTGATGTGCACGTAATCCAGGTACAGATTCAATCACTAGATTAGGATCCGTTTGTAATTGAGACAGACTTTCTACAGGGAAGCGATAGACTACATCTGCATTACCCGATTGTAGTGCCAACAGACGAGCATTCGCATCTTCATTAAAAGAGAAGGTTGCTTCATCTAACTTAACCTGTCCATTCCAGTAACTCGGATTCCGCTTCACATCTACTTCTATACCGGGCTTGAATTGGGTCAATACAAAAGGGCCGGTACCACTTGGTGTACTTGCATCGACAGACGTATCAATAATACCCGTATTAGGATGTACCAGTTCAGAAGGGAACTGAGGAAGAGGGGTGTCGGTAACGATCTGTAAGGTTTGCCCATTAGCTGTCATTTTCTCAATATGTAGCGCATTACGAATCGCTGGATTTTCTTGAGTGACACGTTCTAATGAAGATTTGACCGCTTGTGCATCGACAGGAGCACCACTGTGAAAAGTAACATTTGGACGAATCTGGAATGTCCAATGTTGTCCATCTTTACTTTTCCAAGAAGTGGCTAACCACGGTTGTAGTTGTTGCTCATCGTCAATCTTAACTAGCGTTTCGCTAATCCCTGCACGAGAAGCGGTATAGTTTACATCGGTATGAGGATCAATGGTATTGCTTTGCACATTGAATAAAAGGGTTAGCTTTTTGGTATTTGTCGCTTCACCCGAAGTAGAAGAAGTCTGTGAAGTACAAGCACTTAACAATAAAACAAGTATAACGAACGAAATCGAGTAACCTATTTTTTTGGATAATAATGATAACAAGAAAAATCCCCCTTATATATAGCAAATCTCTAAACGGTATGACTAACGATGTACATATTGCATAGCGTTTTGCTTGCTGAATGAATAACTACGCTTTATAAATAATAATCGTTACGATTACGATTGTAAACTAAAAATATAAATATTAATTAACGTATGATCTTATTTTCATATGTGTAATACGTTGAAAATGATTTGACAAACTAGAAATAAGAGGAGTACAGTGTATTCATGGATTTAATAGTAATAATTACGATTAAAGAAATGCGAGGGGTAAATCATGACTATGATCGAACAAGCATCCAAAATGCCTGTTACTGTGTTGAGTGGTTATCTAGGGGCAGGCAAAACAACATTATTGAATCATGTATTAAATAATCGAGAAGGCTTGAAAGTCGCAGTCATCGTTAACGACTTGAGTGATGTAAATATTGATGCTGATCTTATCCGCGATGGAGGCGGATTGTCTCGAACAGATGAGAAATTAGTCGAAATGTCTAATGGATGCATCTGCTGTACACTGCGTGAAGATCTATTAGTGGAAGTAGAGAGGCTAGCCAAAGATGGACGTTATGATTATCTGTTGATTGAATCGACAGGCATTGGCGAACCAGTTCCTGTTGCTCAGACATTCAGTTATGTAGATGAAGAACAGGGTATCGATCTGACGCAATTTACCCGTCTGGATACAATGGTGACCGTTGTCGATGCTCAAGGATTCTGGAACGATTATCATTCACGCGAATCTCTTGCAGATCGTGGACAAGCCGCAGGAGAAGACGATACACGCCGAATAGTGCATCTGTTGATTGAGCAGGTAGAATTTTGCGATGTGTTGATTTTGAATAAATGCGATCTGATTGAACCTAATGAATTAGAACGATTAGAAACCGCACTTCGTGGACTACAACCGAACGCCAAAATCATTCGTTCCACTTACGGTAAAGTTGATCCTCATGAGATCTTGAATACAGGGCGATTCGATTTTGAACAAGCCAGTCAATCCGCAGGTTGGATACAAGAAATGATGAAAGAAGAACATACACCGGAGACTGAAGAATACGGAATCAGTTCATTTGTGTACAAGCGCAAAGTTCCTTTTCATCCAGAGCGGTTATTGCAATGGATTACAACATGGCCCCAAGAAGTGGTTCGTGCCAAAGGTATTCTATGGATGGCTACACGTAATCGGACAGCGATATCATTCAGTCAAGCAGGCAGTTCCAAGCAATTATCACCAGCGGGCTTATGGATTGCAGCGCTGAGCGAAGAAGAACGGCAGTATCATCTAGGCGATAATTACCCGCTACCGACAGATTGGGATGAGGTATGGGGAGATCGAGTGACCAAGCTGGTTATGATCGGAATCGACCTAGATCGTGCACAGATTGAACAGTCTTTGGATCAGGCTTTACTGACGGAAGAAGAAATGAACTCCAACTGGAAAAAGTTCAAAGATCCTTTTCCACAATTAGGTCAATAAGCAGGTCAATGGTATAGCAATATAAACAAAATCAATAACAAATCAAATGAATACTAAAAGGAGTTATTACATTATGGCTAAAAAATCAAAAGTCGTTCGTCAACAACAACGTGAAAAAATGGTCGCTAAATACGCAGATTTACGTCGTGAACTGAAAGAAAAGGGAGACTATGAAGCATTGCAACAATTACCACGCAATTCTTCTCCAACCCGACTCAAAAGCCGTTGCCAGATCACCGGTCGTCCCAGAGGATACCTACAAAAATTCAAAGTATCCCGTATCGTATTCCGTGAATTAGCCCACAAAGGTCAGATTCCCGGAGTACAGAAAGCAAGCTGGTAAAAGCAGAACGAAACGGTATATATTCAGTGGGAGAATAAGCTGAATATGATTTTTAATGATTAAAGAACGGTATGATTAACGTTTGTGTTATAGAAATTAGATGTAAAAAGGCAACCTCTTCTACTATTGATATGTAGAGGAGGTTGCCTTTTTTATACCCTATATAGGTGTAATGTAGATGTTAGTAAGGTGGAAATAAAGATAGTTACTAAAGCACATTTTATGTAGATTACATCAAATTCTTCTCTGTATTAGAATAGATAGTTTCCATACTATAATTGACAATTAAACAATAAAAAAGATAAATTATATATAAATAGTAACTAATACCACACAGAAAGGAGTTTGTTCAACCATACATAAGATGTAATACGTAAGATCAGTTTGGCTATTTAAGCTATAGAGAGCAGGGTAATAATAATGGAAAAAAATAAATCTACATCAAGCTCGGACGTTAGGAAAAATGGGATAAGCATAAGAAAGTACGTGTTATTACAATTGCCGCACTAGCATTAATTGTAGTATTCGTAGTAGTACCAATTTTTACTTATTACAATGTAGAATCAGAGAGTACTCAAGCAGTCAGCAGTCCAGATAGCAATGTTGTAAATAATACGACATTAACGCCTGTTGATCCATTACCTTTCGTATTAAGTTCTAAAGTAGGAAGAGCAGAAGGGGTAGGAGATTCTGTTTTTAAGAGAGAGTCTGGCATTCCTATGTTAAAAAAAGATGATCCCAAAAGCCTATCACAATCTACTCAAACTGTATTGGTTGAGCGCTTATCGGGTACACAGATGTCCAAGCCTTTTACAATAGATAAAGGGTATCATTATGCGAAAATCTGGGTCAACAACAAAGGGAAGCAACGAATTGCTATATCCATATCCAAAGATTCACCAACAGGTGCGCTTGTGACTGAACGTGTAGTTACTATCGCAGGTGGAACCAACTGGTCGATATATACAACTAAGCCTTGGGAATCGGGTACGTATTATGTTAATTTCACTTCTAACGGATCACCGATCCAAGGTGTCACTGTAGCTAGAGTGGGCGCAAGATTGGCAGAATTGAATTCGTAATTTTGACTATTGTAGCTGATTGCTCGTAAGAATCTAGTGCACCTCAGATAGATAGGAAGAACGTTCAACGTTATCTTATATCTATCTGAGGTGTGTTTTATTTGGAAATATAGCGATGCGAGATGATGTATAGCTTCCAATATCAATGAAGTAGAATGATCTACGATTTCAAAGTATAGGTGAAATGCTTTTCCTGATTAGAGCCAGCACGAAAAGTGAAATAGAATGTATGATTGACTCTTTTATCCAATTGAAGATAATCACCTGATCCAAAAGAGTCGATATCCACATCTTCGCCAATTTGTTTTTGCCACGAAGTATCCAGTAGTTCTTTGTATAATGTGACAGATTGGTTAGTATTGCGATCGATCAGCAGAAGTCTTCCTTTGGAGGCAGTCCGCATAAGGATAACATCATCGTACAGACCTTCTACCGCGTATTTTTCGTTACTCCCGCCACCAAGCTTGATCAGATCAAGCTGATCGATAACGTTTCCTGTTCCATCTTCAATCATTCGCAATATTTTCCCGTCGCTTAGCACAATCTTACCTTGATACGTAGAAATGTCGGAGTCGTTGATTGTAGTAAAGTCTGCATATGCTTTGCGAATCAGCTTCCCTTTTTGGAAAATAAGCTTCACTTGTTGGTTATGAATATGTGGCTCTCCATACGCATCATTAATCGTAAGAATTAACAATCCACCCGCAGTCAACTCGAATTCCATATCTGTCGAATTAAAATCTGTATCAAGCGAGACCAACTTCACTGGAGCCTGCTTCCCATGAGCTACATATAAGTCTCCACCGTCTTTTTTTAGCGTATATGTAGAGCCATTGTAGACATCAGTAATGACATCATAAGACTTGATGTTGCGAGCTGTGACATGAACTTGTTGCCGATCTATTTCTATATGATCTCCACCAAGCAGTTGTACAGCAAAGCGAATAGGTACATAGACGGCTTCAACATTATTTCTTTTTTCTTTAGATTTAAAAGGGGCTGCACTTAGGTTAACCATTTTCCCATCTAGCATAGCAGTGTGACTTCCTAAGCGAATCGCTGCTTTTTTCATAAATCCGTTAATCGAAGCACGTTGTCCCGTCGCATCCCAAGCAAATGTTAATCCAGCATCTTGGGCTAACTCACGGATATCTACAAAGATGGTACCGTTCTGATTGATCGTAGGATTCACAATAAACCCTTTAGGATCATCAGCAAAATAAAAAGTATATGTAGTTGGAAAGGAAGAACTAGATGCTAGTGCAGGATTACATAAAGATGATTGCAACAGCAGAGTAGACGATAATAAAGCAGAGAAGATCATTTTTTTATTCATGGTAAGGATTTCCTTTCTTGGTTGTGTTAAGGTGATTATGTATATGGACGCATATGAAAGGAAGAAGTTGCATGATAAAAGGTATTAAAATAAATACATTAGTAAAGGAGAGAGGAATATGATCAAAGTAATAACAGGATGCAGTTTGTTTCTTGCTTCGATTTGCATTCTTTGTACAGGTTTTATCATTTCGGCAATAGGCTCATCTGATCGTACAATGAATTCTAATTTTACGTATAGCATTTTGGATATCAATATATTGTGGACACTAGTACCGATTATTTTATTTGTTATAGCTTGTATGATTACATATAGTGGGTACAAAGAATATTCGTATAATCAAGTAGAATCATAACAAATAGAGTAAGTAAAAGAGCTTATGACTTAATACAAAGTGTGTTTATATTCAATATAATTTGTAGAAAGGGAGAGCTAGCTATGACTATCCAATCCACAATAAATGTAATTAAAAACTACGAGAAGCGCATCATTAAATGTTTGCTCTACGGATTTGTGTTTGGGATATATTATTCTGTATTTACCGATCAACGTACAGTTACCCAATCGACTGGAGAAGGAATGTCTATCACTTCAGCTTTGCCATGGTCAGACTATGTATATCTCATGTTATCTACATGTTTAAAATAGAGTTTGGTTTTTGCTATAGTGTATATCGTATGGCGCATTTTTAAATATAGAGTTTTGGATTCTAGGGTTTCTAGCAAGGATCGAAATAATAAAATATAGTTTTAGTTTGCTAATTCAGCAATCAAAGTGCATATAAATAGATAATTTTCTTTTATATTTGACGATTTGGCAAATCTATTTTTTTGACATATAAAACATGCTAATCTTAATCTAAAGTACAACAAAGGTAACGATTGTCGTTGCCTTTTTATTTTATGTAAATCTCTAGTTATTTATTAATATTCTATTAAAAAATCGTCTTTTAAAAAATGTAACTAAAGGAGAACCTAACCATGTGGATTAGAAGTCAAGATCGTACAACATTTATTGATGCAACTGTCCTCACTTTAGAACTCGAAACCGCCGATCATAAATTCGTGATTTCTGCTTATGCTGGCAATGGGTCGGTTGAATCTGCTTTTACTGTAGGCGAATACGATCAAGAGCACCAAGCTCAAGATGTACTACAACGATTTGCAATTCATTTGCAGACAGGAATGACAGGTGCTTTTCAAGTATAATGTAGCTTGGTACATAGATGGAATGCGATATTGTATCAATATAAGAATTATACTTTTGCAGGAGGAATAGAATCATGTATGATGCAACAACAATTATTGAACGAAATTTCAAAGGGAGCGAAGGAAGTTTTATTCATGATCTCCATGAGAAGAATATCTTTAATATAGCGGCATTTAAAGAATATGTTGATGCGATTACTCAACTTACAGAGCAGTCACAAGATTATCCTACGTTAGAGCGTTCTCTTATGGATCAGGTGTTTTTTACATACAGTTACATACTGAAAAGTGTGATCTGGCATCTGGATATGAATGACCAGTCGTCGATAGAAAATATGAGTGATGAACAACTTGCTAAAATGGTCGAACGATTGGAAACGGTCGTTAGAACGTTTATTCAAGGGAATGCCAAATAAGAGCCTGAGCACAGAGGGCTCTTATTTTCTATTTCACAGGCTAAATAGCTTAGTGAACGCCAATTCGTTATAATGAAAGAGTATCGTCTTGATATGACTCAATAAGGTTAGAATGTGTTAAATAGTATACAAACCTTTGATAATAACGATTCATCCAACTGGAGGAATATCGATGACCACTATTCAAACGACAGGCTTAGCTAAAAGTAAAACGACGCAATGGCAGACGGTCTTACAAGAGCATTATGATAAATTTTTGAGTTATGGTCAGAAAGCAGTGAAAGATTTTGATGATGAAGATGTACATCAAGCACGTGTGAATTGCCGTAAGTTGATGACTTTGTTACGTATTTTGGATGCTTCGGATCAAGCAGGATTGATTCCTTTGTTGAAAAAATCACAAAAAGCACTTGGTAAAGTTAGAGATGCCGATGTGATGATCGATGCTTTCAAAGAACGTAAAGAAGATGCCAAAGCAGATGACCATAAAGATGAAGCTGATCTGCTCAAAGCGGTTATTAAAGCCCACAAACAAGAACGCAAAGAATACCGAACTAAGCTTGCCAAAAAATTACCTAAGCTCCAAGGCAAAATACTTAAAAAGAAATGGAAAACATTGATCGAAGATCATCTGGAAACGTTAGCGGCGCAAGCAGATGTGAATCGGATCATGCGTGAACTTGAGATCGCTTATGAACAACAAAAGCGTACGTATCGCCAGACCGCTAAAACAGAAGGTATAGATTCTGTTGAAGCACTGCATGAATTGCATCAATTGCGAATCGCTGCTAAAGAAATTCGGTACACCGCTTCGGCTGCTGAATTTGCACTCAGTTCCAAGTTCCGGGATTCGGAAGAAGTGTACAAAAAGATCCAGACTCAATTAGGGCATATTAATGATAAGCGAGTATGGGTAGAAACATTGGAAGATTTCAATCCCAAAAAGCTAAAAGTTGACGAAGACACATGGAATACATTTATGAAGCAATTACAACAAGAATTGAATGAAGCGATACATGAACAACAAGCTCTTTAAAATATAGTGTGAAGCAGTAAAGGGACTCCCTTTGGAACCTATTGCTTTTTTTAGAACAGTTTCGGTTATATAGATAAAGAAACGTTTTTTAGTAAAGGAGCGATAGATATGTCCAAGCGACCATTGAACTGGGTACTGGCAACAGGAGATAAGATTGATCTGAAGAAGATTGATCCTAAAAGCACTGGCGAGTACACATCCAAAGAAGATACGGAAAAAGAAACTAAAGAGCTGATGAAACGATTTGAGAAGCTGCAAGACAAGCTATTCTCAAGCAAGAAAAAATCGCTTCTTTTTATTTTTCAAGGCATGGATTGCAGTGGGAAAGATGGCGTAATTAACAAAGTCTTTTCGATCTCTCATCCACAAGGTGTGCAGACGCATAGCTTTAAGACACCAACTCGTGAAGAGTTAGACCATGATTTTCTCTGGCGTGCTCACAAGTTAGTCTCTGGACTGGGTTATATTACAGCCTTTAACCGTTCTTACTATGAGGATGTATTGATTACACGTGTGCATAAATTAATTTCAGATAAAAAGGCACAGCAACGATTTAAACAAATACGACACTTTGAAGAAATGTTAGACGATAATGGCGTGAAAGTAGTCAAAATCTTTTTGCATATTTCTAAAGAGTTTCAGCTAGAGAAATTAATTGCACGTATCGAAAATCCGAAAAAGAACTGGAAATTCGATGAAAGTGATCTGTTAGAACGTAAATCTTGGGATACTTATCAAGCTTACTATGAAGATGTATTTGCTAATGCAGCGACCAAAGATCATCCATGGCATATCGTTTCTGCTGATAATCGTTGGTATCGTGATCTAGCTGTTTTACAAATTGTAGTACGCACACTGGAAGATTTGGATTTGTCTTATCCTGATCCTAATCCGAAGTTACAAGATCACTTGCCTGATATGTATGCAGAACGTGAGAAATTATTGAAAGATAAAAAATAAGTATGATTAATCATAAACTCAATGAACTATTTTAGTGATCTATAGCCAAATTACGCATACAAACTGAATGCTGTGTTATATACTGTTGGATTTTACTAACAGCCATATAGCCAGCATTTTTTAATAGCTAATTACCTAGAATAACTCTATGAAGAACTCTATTTTATTAAGAAAAGAGGGGAATCGTATGGAACATTCAGATAAAGAGCGTCAGATTATTGTAACCGGTGGAGCGATTATTCGAGATCAGCATAACCGCATATTATGGCAAAAGCGTGCGGATTCTAACGATTGGGGTCTACCCGGTGGTGGTATGCATGCAGGCGAGACGGTTGAAGAAACCATGATACGTGAAGTAAAAGAAGAGACTGGCTTAGCGGTTATTTCTTCTACTTTGTATGCTGTGTATAGTGGAGAACGATTGAAGTATACCTACCCCGGTGGAGATGATGTGGTATTTGTAATGTTTATTTTCGATGTAGTGGCTGATCTGGAAGACAAGATCGCTTCAGATGGAAAAACGTTGTTATTTGAAGATGATGATCATGAGTCGGTGACATTTGTATTTTATCCGATAGAAGAAATGAATATCGAGCAGATTAATCCTGCACAACGTCCATTATTTGAAGATTTGAGTCAGCAAGATCAGCAGCAGGGAATACTTCGAAACTAATTGTAATATAATAACTACAGGTATAGATGATCAAAATGGAATAGCATAACATAAAAAAACTCTGTCACTTTCAAACATACCTATAGCAACATAGGAATGAAGAGAGGGACAGAGCTTTATACGTTTACATGTTAGCGACAGAGAGTATACGTATTACCATTTCAACGTAACAACCGATTTACCAGGAACGGTATAGTTGGTAGACTGACCATTCCATTGTACTTTAACTGTTTTGGTTGCTGTCTGAGAATTGTACAATACAATTACTTTTGTGCCATCTGGATTTTTGAACGCTACATTTTGGATATCGTTAGATGAATTGGTATCAATACGTGTAGCTCCTGTAACGACAAATTTACTGAAATGTCCTAAAAGGTAATATTGTTTGTTATAGGTGACTTTATCTTCTGGATTACTGTTGCTGTTATCCGAGTTCTGGATCGTAACCATACCTTTGTTGGTATTGTAATCTCCGATTACACTAGGGCCATCTTTTTGATCTAGAGCAGCATTCCACAAGATAATCGATTTGGACCAGTTACGAGTAATCCCGATAAATTCGTTGATCATATTATCGAATCCTTGAGTGGAGCCGTCCACTTTGTCATTCCAATCACCAAATCCACCTTCTGTAAACCAGATATCTTTATCTGGATGCGCATTATGCATCGAAGTCATAGCTGTATAGTCGCCACCGTAATGATGGAAAGCACTACCAGCTACAGCGCTGGATTTGCCACTATTTTTAAGCCCTGCAATAACTGTATTCGGGTAAGACCAGTTATCATAATTATGATCATAAGCGATTACTTTTGTGTTAAGACCTGCATTTTTAAGAGCTGGGCTTAAGTAGTCACCGATCATACCGATCTGATCTTGCTCATTCATATTCATGCCCGGATAACGTCCAGGTTCAAATAATGGTTCATTTTGCGGAGTGACTGCATAGATTGGAATTCCTTGTGCTTGATAACTTTGAATAAATTTCACAAAGTAATTAGCATAGGTAGGGTAGTATTGTGCTTGTAATTTACCTGTACCGTTTTTGTCATTGGTTGTATATTTCATCCAAGCTGGAGCGCTCCATGGAGAAGCGATAATTTTAAGGTTTGGATTTTTGGCAAGCGCTGCTTTGGTCATAGGTATAATATAAGGTTGATCCCTTGCAATCGAGAATTGGCTGAGAGAAGTATCTCCTGCTGTATCATCGTAAGTATACGTACTCCACGCAAAGTCACTAGCACCCATCGTCTGACGTAGCATACTCATGCCTATACCTGTATTGCCGAAAAGGCGTTCCATCACTTCAGCCCGTTTTCCACTACTAAGCTTGTAATTCATTAACCATGTAGATGAATCTGTTAAAGAAACACCGAATCCATCCATGGTTTGATACGTTTTGCCTTCATTTACATTGATCGTATAGTCTGCGTTGCCTGTGGTAGTTGCGAAATTAATATTCGCTTTCTTTGTAAGACGTGCACCTGGGCTTAGTCCGACAGCAGGTTCTGAATTGGGATCAGCAGTCGTTAACCAGACTTCTACCGATTCATTGGCTGCATACGTCTGTGCAGGTACCGATAATAATGGTGTAATCATCAACGAGCTTAACAAAACAAGATTAAGGCTTTTTTTGAACATAGACATGAACATATACACCCTCTTCACATTTTTTGTAAGCGTTTACTAACTTCGGGATTGATATTAGCAAAATAAACCTTTTTTTACAATTATTTTAGAGGGTGTAAGTGCCAAATCGTAGGAATACACAGATAAACCATAGAATCGCCTATACAAATACAAGATAAGAAGACGACAAAAAACCTCTTTTGCTTGAGAACGAATAAGAAATAAATCTTATATCGATCTAGCCGAAAGAGGTTTTGAGATCAAATAATATTATACATAAAGTTGAGTATAGATGATTATTTAGCTATTAACGCATATTGAGCACGTTCTGTATTTAATTTAACATGGGTATCATCTATATGATCAATGCGAAGATCATGTAAAGCAATTTCATACGTATTTTGCGGAAGAGGAACATTATCGCCATCTGCATTCGATGTAGAACCTTCTCCATGCAAAATTAAAGAGCTTTCTACATAATCGTCAATCGCATTATCTTCACTGCGAATATCTACTTCAGTGACTGTGAAATGAACTTCATCGGTATCATCTAATTCATGTTTTTCGATAATGATGGTACGTTTAAGATGATTATTCAACCAGTCTGATAGTGTTTGTACGTCTTTTTCGTGTTCCATGATTCATCATCCTTTTGTATTAGAAATAGTATTATAAAGCAAGTTAGGTCTTGTAATGCTTTATTTACCCTTTCTGATGCTTATGGAATCGGGTGATATGTAATTCGGGAAATGCACGAATAGGCAATCAAGTGGGACTTTTACCATATTTACAGGTGAAGCAGAATAAGAGATACTTTTTTTAGTCAGTATTTTGTAGAAAAGTAAATTATTTTACAGTCTATAAATATAGTTGCCAAATATGATTCAACAACCTGATAACAGAGTAAATTAGAGAAAGAGATCACGCTCTGGATAGATAGCTATCCGGGTAGGAGGTTAATCATGAACAATAAGCCGAATCAGGCATTTAATCAAGATATATATACCATGGTAGAGAAACATATGATGTATTGGAATCCGATGAATCTAATTGAATGGTGCTTACCCGATGAATATTCGATTGAAATCGATCATATTGTCAAAATACTTCCTTATATGAAGTCTGCTGAAGAATTAGGCAACCAAGTCTATTGGATTATGCAAAAATATTTTGGAAGTCATTTCGCACGCTCAACCGAGGAATGTTACCATATTGCAGACAAAATATATAAAAATCTAGAATATATAAATAGCTTGAATACGTCTTTTGTTTCGTTTAATTTATATTTTAATTCATTTAAAGGGATACGTAGAGATTAGGCGGTAAAATGAGATCCTAATAGATGTAGTGTAGTTACTGATAAATATACTTTGAAGAGACATTGAAGTATAGGAATATGGACACGTGTGTTGTAGATTGTTATGATAAACCCAACCGAGCACAAGGGAGGATAACATGAACAAGTCTAACGATACAGTGAACATAGAACAATCTACCACCTATATTACATCGATTGAAGAATTAAGAGCATTTACTGGAGTTCCTCATGAACATATTATCAAAAAGACGGTTGCGTCTATTGATCCACATATTGCTTACTACTTATCACTATCATCACTATTTTTCTTATCTACCTCTGATCAAGAAGGCAAATGCGATGTTTCTCCACGTGGAGATGAGCAAGGATTTGTGAAAGTGTTGGATGATCAACGAATTATTTTCCCTGAACGTCATGGTAATCGACGTGCAGATTCGTTGTTAAATATACTAGGCAATCCTAAAGTCGGTATGATTTTCCTGATTCCCGGTATGAATGAAGTGTTACGTGTTAATGGGCATGCCCGAATTACCAAAGACAGTACATTACTAGAGCAAATGAATTGGACAGGCAAAACGATGGGGCTTGGTATTATCGTGGAAGTGGAAGAATGTTTTATCCATTGTCCAAGAGCGCTCAAAACAGGAAACGCCTGGGAACCAGAAGAATGGGTAGATGCTACACAACATCCGTCTACCAAAGATATGTTTATTGCTCATTTGAAAATGAACGGTATTGTTTTGTAAATGATATAAGCATGGAAGCGAAGAATGGAGCGATTGCAGTCCATTCTTTTTTGTTGTATAAAAAGAAATGGGTTTACAGCTTTATTATTTTATGTTATTCTTGCCGAAATAAAAACTATGTCTTAATACCTATATTCTCGCGAAGCACGCGGATTATTCCTTTTCAGGGAGTAGTCCGCTTTTTTGTGATTACATATGAATTTAACAGAAATATATGCTAACTAAATAAGTACTTGGAAGAATCCTATTTATCCCATATAATGATGCAAGTGGTATACCATTTAGTCTTAAATACCTAGATTAGTCTATTAAAAGAAAAGATTACGATTGGAATAGAAATACAGCAACTACATATCACAATTTGAAAGATAGAGGAGTATTTTAAAATGAAAAAATTAATCAGTTCCGTATTCGCAGTAGCAACACTTTCGGTAATGTTAAGTCCTTTGATGCAGACAACCAATGCTACTACGTTCAAAGATGTTACTTCATCTCACTGGGCAAAAACAGCAATCGATGAAGCTGTTTCTAAAGGATATTTCAAAGGATATGCAGATGGTACATTCAAGCCGGGTGCCCAAGTCACACGTGCCGAGTTCGCTGTTTTGCTAGATCGTGTGTCTGTGAATGAGAAAGCCGAAGGTAAAGGCAGTTTTGCAGACCTTGCAGGCAATTGGAGTGAAAAAGAAGTGAATGAAGCGGTAGCTAAAGGATTTTTGACTCCTTCTGATTATCCCAATGGATTCAAGCCGACCACTCCCCTTACTCGCAAAGAAATGGCAAAATGGATGTCTTCTGGTCTAGCGACAGCCAGTACAGATTATAAGCAAGCCCTTACCGATACTGTAGATACAGTCGTACCGGTAGCGGAATATTTTAAAAAGACCATGAGTAAAAGCGAATACCCTTATGTATCCCTGATGATGGGAACAGGTCTAATGTCTGGTTATGCAGATGGAACTTTTGGCGGCGGACAAACCACTACACGCGCAGAAGCAGCTGTTATTTTGGTGCGGTTAGCCAATGTACAGAAACAATCAGCAGATTCATTTACAGGGTTGAAGGAGTTAAGAGCTGTAGGTACGACAGGAACGAATATGGAAGTGATCACTCCGTTTAGTAGTGGAGTAACTTCTTTTAAGAATGTACAAGGGAAAAAAATGAAGTTTCGCAATGGAGCCGGTTATTCTAGTTTGAATTATTTAATCTTTGTCGATAGTAGAGATTGGACTAATAAAAAAGGGATTTATGCGTCTGTATTTGTAGGGAAAGAAGATAAATTTAAAAAAGAAGGTACATTTTATAGAGTGTATGCCCACCAAACTTTATATCCTAAACTAAACGGATTTAGTATTGAACACTATAAAAATTCAGCTTTAAGTAGACTTGCTGTTGGATCTACTATATCTAGCAATTTACCTGACCAATACGGCTATCAAACTTTACCAGTATTTGAACCTCAAAATATATTTAAAAAATATATAA